>DTSO01000110.1:27196-54749 GCA_012965315.1 Phycisphaerales bacterium
GGTTTTCAGGCTGCCGATCGAGACTGGCGCGTGAATCAACGAGGCTTTCGTCTCGATTACGATATCAATGAGAATAACCTGTTAACCTTACAAGGTGATAATTGGCGGGGAGATTTTCATGACAAGTTTATTGAGTTAGTTTCAGAAGCTAAAACACCCACCGAAGCCACGATTTTATTAAATAAAAACATTTTTGATTTAGTAGATGTTAGTTACTCAACGGAAAGACCAAAGGCAGATCAATCACCGTTTGAGAGTATCGAAGCGGGTATGGCTTCGTGTTCTGGATTAAGCATCCTGCTTGTGGACGCGTGCAGAAGCGTGGGAGTCCCCGCTAGGTTCGCTGGTACACCTCTTTGGTACAACGAAAGCGGGAATCATTCATGGGTTGAATTTTGGGATGATGGTTGGCATTACACCGGTGGTGCTGAGCCAACGGGAGATAAAGTAGATGTGTCTTGGTTTGATGATTCTGCTTCTAAAGCAACAAAAGGACATTCCCTACATGCGATTTTCGCAGTTACTTGGAACACTAGCGATAAACATTTCCCACTCGTTTGGTTGCCTGATGTAAAAACGTACGGTGCAATTGATGTAACGGATAGATATACAAAATCTAAAGTTTCTGAACTTGTGCCAATTCGATTTCGTGCAACAAACAAAGAAGGAACTAGGGTGCCCGTTTATGTTGAACTAAAAAACGCAGCGGGCGAATTGTTATACGAGGGAATAACAAATAAAGAAAGCGCTGATGCAAATGATCACTTAACTTTTTTTCTTCCTAAAGGCGATGCGATTAAGGTGCATACAAGTAATAGCGAATCTGAAATTACGGTTGACGCTGAATCGATAATTGAATTAGAAGCAGACAAACTATCAAAACAAGGAGCGCTTCGATTTGCTTCACAAGTTTGGCAACAGCGAGCAAAAGCCATCAAAGATGATCGAGCATCAGAGATGGAATCCATGGAAATTTCTTACCAAGATAAAATAATGCCAATCTGGTTTACTACATATGGCAATGCGCCTTTTGGCGAAAAGTCTCTTTGGATTTCAATGCACGGTGGTGGTGGCGCACCTGCTGAAGTTAATACATCTCAGTGGGAAAATCAAAAAAAACTTTATACCCTCGAAGAAGGTGTTTACCTTGCACCTCGTGCACCAACGGACACTTGGAATCTATGGCACCAATCTCACATTGATCCGATGTTTGAACGTCTTATCGAAAACATGATTGTTTTCGAAGGAGTAGATCCTAACCGTGTGTATATTATTGGCTACAGTGCGGGCGGCGACGGCGTGTATCAACTCGCGCCTCGAATGGCTGACAAACTTGCAGCAGCTGGAATGATGGCGGGGCACCCAAATGAAACTGTTCCAGACGGTTTGTTGAACATTGGGTTTGCGTTGCATGTTGGTGGTAAGGATTCCGCGTACGACCGAAATATGATTGCGGCTCAGTGGAAAGACAAACTTGAAACATTGCAAAAGACAGATCCATCGGGTTACGCGAATCAAGTAGTCATACACGCTTCAAAAGGGCACTGGATGGATTTTGAAGAAGCAAAAATGCTTCCTTGGTTAGGCTCTTTTGAGAGGAATCCATACCCATCTAAAATTGTGTGGGTTCAGGACGATGTGTTGCACGAACAATTTTATTGGTTGTCAGTAGAAGAACCAAAAGAGAGAACAAAAATAGTTGTGTCAGTGGATGGTCAGACAATAACTTTTCTTGAATCCGACGTGCAGCAAATTACTATGTATTTGAATGATGAAATGTTGGATGTAGATAAACCTGTCGTGGTGAAATACAAAGAAAAAGTTATCGGGACTTTTGATGTTACTCGACAAAGAATTGTTATTCAAGATACATTAAGAGACGCAGGTGATTTTTATACAGCATCGATTAAGGTAAATCTTCCGCTGTAATTCACGTTTAATTTGCAGTCGGTATTTTGCTTAGTTCGTTTTCTAGATTAGCAATTGCTGTTTTGATTGCTTGTAGCGTTGCTGCGTAATAATGTTCTGTGTGATAAAAATATTTCGCGACTTCAGCATCGAGTAAGTGAACTTGCTTTGGGTCTTGGTCGGGGATTAAAACATACTGGCCAACATGAAATTGATCTAAGGCAAGCGCTTCTGAGCCATTGTTTAATTCCACAATGTCCTTTAGTGCAACGGCTCTTCTAAGACGTTGAATATCTTTTGCACTATGAATGACAATGGATGAACGAGATTTGCCTGAAGGCGAATCTTGGTTGAGAGTAAGAAGCAATTCTTTCCACTGCGCCTCATTCTTGCAGGATAATAACTGGACATAAGGAACAGTTTCACCTTCTTCAAAAATAATTGCTAGTGCTTTTTGTTGGGCATCGTTGAAGAATTGGTTTGCGTCTGAACTTCCTGAAGCTTTTGCCATCGCTTGATCTAGAAACCCAATCCCCATTCCGCTTGAAAGTTCATTCTTAAAGAACGCAAGCCTAGAAGCAGGAATTGAAGTTTCAAGTTTTTGTTTCTTGATTATTTCATACACCATGCGAGTAACGAGTATTGATTCACCTGGGAAGTGCCCACCCTTAAAAACAGAGAACGCAGGGTTATTTGCGTAGGTGTAATCCTTTGCAATTTTTTGTTCCGCAATGTTACGGTAAACTTGTAGCTGTTCATTTGTTTCAATGAACGCGAGGTCGAATACATCGTCTTTACGAATTCGATATGAATCTCTGAATAAAACATTACCCGTTGAATCAAATCGCTTGTCATCTTTAGGCATTGCGCTTAATGCCCTGTTATTTACAGGCAATACATGCGGAGTTAATACAATGATGACCTCTGTTCTTGTTGACGTTGTTCGCTCTGATTGAAACAAGCCCCCAATTAATGGAATGTCTGCAAGAAGTGGAACCTTGTCTAAAATTGTGTGCTGTTCCTTATTCACTAAGCCACCAATAATGAATGGTGTGTCGTTTGGTATTCGACCGTACGTTTGGACACGTCTACTTGAGATAGTTGGAGCTGAGGCGAGTAAAATATCATTCGCATCGCGAATTTCAAGGTCAGCACCCGGCACCGTAGACGACACGATAGTGTCAATTAGCATGCTGACTTCTTTGCCATCAGCAGAAATTCTTGGTCGAATATTGAGCATGATTCCGATGGGCAGGTACTTAAAATTGAACGAAAGCATGTCAGCATTTGTAATGCCTGCTGTGCTAGTAGCAATTGGAATATCCTGCCCAACTCGAATAGTTGACTGTCGATTATTCAGTGTTAGTACGCTAGGTCGAGATAGTATTTCTGCCTTACCATCTCGAAGTAATGCACGCAAACTCATTCCCAAAATCCACTGGCTGGTGGCTTCAAAAGGTCTGCTTAAATCTATGCCAGTTACACTTGCAGAAAGAGAGTCATTATTCGTGCCAGCATTTAATTTGCCGATGGAGAATAAAACATTGTCGGGGCTGTCTGCCAGATTCCAATCGATGCCTAGGTCTTTTAATCCATCTTCATTAATTTCTAGCACCATTCCCTCGATAAATATTTGTCGAGCAGGGCGGTCGATATAAGTATCTAATAATCTTTTAATTTCGCTGAAATGTTCGGGATGTGCTTTATCGAAAAAGACTAGTAATTGTGTGGTTGGAGAACCTACCATCGTTGAAGTTAACGCAGATGCAGTGTTTGGAACCATTGACATACCAAACGCACCACTCGATACATCTCCTCCTACAAGCCCTGTTTGTTCTGGCGTTGGATCAGGAATTAGTGCTACATATGGAAGCGATGTCCAATCAATTGAAGTAGGTATTTCTGATGGTTTTAAGTAGGTTGTGATTCCGAAACCACGAAGCAGTTCGATAGCAGTTGGTGAATCAATATAACTAAGTTGTATTAATTCTGTACCAAGATCACCTATGTGTAATGATGATCTTCGCAGTGCTAGTGAAGCGAGAGAGTCGGCAACAAACTGTTGCATTGAATCAATGTCGTTATTACGAGAAAGATCATCTCCAGCAATAGAAATTCCTTCAGTCCAAATATGCGGTGGTTGTGAAAGAAAAACTTTGTAACCGATGCGAATAATCTGGGTTGATTCTTCAGATTTTTTTGCTATCGAAAGATGTTCCGTAACTCCGTCTGGTGGAACAGACAACACTCCGTCTAGGAATTTACTTGAAGTTGAATAACCAGACAAGTTATATTTTGTAGCAACGAGTTCAATTAATTCGCCAATCTCAGTTGTATTCATCGAATCAAGTTGAATAAAGAGTTGATTTGATTCAACCTCTTTTCGTATTGGAACGAGTGCTGCAATTTCCGATGGCGTAACGACAATAGGTGGGGTAGTTAGCGGAATTTGATCTGCGTAAGTAGTAATACTAATTGTATCGCCAATGACTTCATCAATTGCATTCGCTAATTCTGAAAAGTCTACTTCGTCATCAGTATCTAAAACAATGACATTGCTCTTTGGTTGGTCCATTGACAACATGCTCGTTGTAGTTGTCGTTGAGCACCCGAAAAATAACGATGTTGCAAGTAACAGCATTCCAAGTTTTGTAGTTGGATGTTTCATCGATATTGGTTTTCTGCTTTTAGACTGAGTAATTGTTTTGTTTTCCAAAGTGACAACGCGGTGAACAAATTGAAGAATTGCGGGGTCATGCGTTACTATTATGACGGTTCTGCCTGTCATGTGGTCGAGTACCGCCTTGATTATTTGTTTTGATGCGCTTGCCTCGATTGAAGCGGTGATTTCATCAATAATTAACGTCTGCGGCTTTCGAACGAGTGCTCTTGCTAAGTTAATTCGTTGTTTCTGACCATGGGATAGTTCAACTCCTTGGTCGCCAATTCGAGTGTCGTATCCCTTTGGTAGGCCGTCAATGATTTCGTGTGCGCCTGTAAGTTTGCATGCTTTGATAATTTCTTGCGCTGTTGCACTTGGTTTTGCATATCGTAAGTTATCTAGAATTGTAGAGTTAAACAAAAAAGCATCTTGGAATGCAACGCCAAACATCCCTCGGACATCTTGTAATCGCATATCTTTTATGTCATGTCCACCAATCGTAATTTTTCCAGAGGTAGGATCATTAAACCGTGGCAACAAGCTAACAAGAGTACTTTTGCCACCACCACTTGGGCCTGTAACTGCAATGTGTTCGCCTGCATCAATGCATAGATTTACATTTTTTAGTACCGACGTATTTTTATCAAATGCAAAATAGACATTTTTTAATTCAATCGGGCCAACAAGATGAATCGTCTGCGTTCTAGTTCGCATGTCATACGCAATTTCGTCCACTGGTTCGTCGAGCATTTCTAACACGCGACTTACACAGGCTGAGGTTTGCGAAAAGTGCCCAGTACCACTGATTATTTCTAAAACTGATGGATATAGCATTCGCACGTACCAAAAGAACATTAAGAATAAACCAATCGTCATACTGCCGGCATACACTTCCGAAGCGCCGTAACCAAGAAGTAGAACAGTCCCCACGCCTACAAACAAATCTGCAATAACTTTTTGTGTGAATTGAAATCGTTTCGTTTTGATTTGGTCTTCGCGTCCAGCGCGGATAGTTTCCAAGAATGATTCTGATTCTCGTTTTTCAGCTGAAAAACCTTTAATAACTTGCGCGCCCATAAAAGTTTCAACAAGACTTCCATGTGCTTCGGCTAAATGTTCTTGTGCTCGGTTATGGCTGTCGCGAATTGGAAGATAGAATTTTTTATATGTCCATAAGTGAAAAGGTAAAACAATCGTACTTGCAAGTGCTAGTCTCCAGTTCACGATGTACAACAGAATTAAGAGTATTTGAAACTCGATCGTGTACCTAAGTAATGTCGGCAATTTGTCTTGAATGAAAGTTTGAATTTTGAACGTGTCATCCATCACTCTCGAACTAATTTTCCCGGGTAAATTTGATTTGTAAAAATCCATGCCAAGTTGTTGCATGTGGTCAAACAGTCTCTGTCTAAGGTCGAAACAAACGTGCTCACTCACTCGCACAGAAATCATACGGCTAATAAAAAAAAGCACATTTCGCATCACGTAAATTATGCAAAGCGACACAAGAATTATGGTGAGCAATTCCCAACCGCCGTTTTTGTCAGCAAGAGCAGGGAAAACATCGTCAACTAATAGAGATAGTGCCCACGGTAATACCATGTCAGCAATAGCTAAGAACCCGACAAGTATTACGACAATTGTTAGTTGCCCACTCCATGGTCGAATGAGTTGGCTAAAACTTCGTAAACCGTTGCTTTCCCTTTGCCCTGACATGTCCCCATCCTAGCATGAAAATGGTGATTTTCAGCCTATAAATTAGAGTTCTGCTCTTGATTAATAAGAATACAATCACCTTTATGCTCTCAATATTAACGTCGGCTGTTTTTGCCCTAGCACCAATTACTATTTCAGACCCCAAACTTGACTGGTGGAGGAACGAGCGCTTTGGCATGTTTATACATTGGGGGTTGTATTCCGTTCCGGCTGGCTCGTGGAAAGATAGAGGAACAGGGCACGCAGAGTGGATTCGCACAACTGCAAAAATACCACTTGCTTCGTATGACGAATTGATACACGAATTTAACCCAATGAAATTTGATGCAGATGCGTGGTGCGAAATGGCGAACGACGCGGGCATGGGTTACATCGTAATTACAAGTAAACACCACGATGGGTTTTGTTTATTTGATTCCGAATTAACTGAGTTTGACATTATGTCTACTCCGTTTAAGCGCGACATCATGAAAGAACTTGCAGAAGCAGCACCAAAACATGACATTCGAATGAGTTGGTACCACTCGATCATGGATTGGCATCATCCTGATTATTTGCCTCGTCGAAGTTGGGAAATAGAACGAAGTGTTGAAGGGGCAGATATGAATTCATATCGAGAATTTCTGCACGGTCAAGTAACTGAATTATTGACGAATTATGGACCAATTGGAATTATGTGGTTTGATGGCGAATGGGAATCAACATGGAGAGGTTCATACGGAAAAGAACTGTATGAATTGTGTGTCGCACTTCAACCAAATGTTATTGTGAATAATAGGCTTGGTGCTCGAGGTGGGATGGAAGGCATGACCGGAATGGATGGTTATGCAGGCGGATATGGCGGGGATTACATGACGCCCGAGCAAGAAATACCCGATGCAGTTGCGAAGGGAATCGACTGGGAAACATGCATGACAATGAACGATCGGTGGGGATACAACTTACTTGACAAAAATTTCAAATCAACAACAGATTTGATACAAAAATTGTCAGATATCGTTTCGAAGGGTGGGAACTTTTTACTCAACATCGGTCCAAAACAAGATGGTACCTTCCCAGAAGAATCGATTCAAAGATTGTCAGAAATTGGCGACTGGATGGATATTAATGGCGAAGCGATTCATGGGACTGTTGGCAGCCCGTTTGAAAATTTAGACTGGGGCCGAGCAACGCAGAAGTTTCATGCTGACACGACAACTCTGTACATGCATGTTTTTGATTGGCCAATTGATGGGAAGTTAGTAATTCCTGGCCTTGCGGGTGAGGTTACAAGCGCCAGAATTTTGGGTGGGCAGGAAGCTACATTTATTGTTGGGGATGGAGAAGTACTGGTTTCAATACCAAAGACGATGCCAAACGAGCACATCGGAGTTGTTGCAGTAGAAGTCCAAGGAAAACCAGTGATTTATGAATCTCCCTCAATTAATTCTGGTGCAACTGAATTTGTTCATTCAACTACAGTCACACTTAATGTAGGTTCAGAAGAGTTAGATATTAAGTATTGGTTAAATAATAATCGGGCTTTGTTTACGTACACAGCGCCGATCCATCTGGAACGAACAACAACTATACATGCGCAGAGTTTCGACGGAAATGCTTCGGTTAGTCCTGTTATTTCTAAGACATTTACTAAAGTTGAAGTTTTGCCTGCTGTTTTATTGCATTCAGTTCAGGATGGTTTTTTACGTAAACGAGTTTATAAAGGAAATTGGGATGCGCTTCCAGATTTTTCAAAATTAAAACCTAGTTCCATGGAGCAAGTTTCCACTATTGAAGCTCCCGAAGGTGAATGGGTTGCATTTGCGTTTGATGGCTATGTGCGAATTGACTCGTCAGATATGATCGAATTTAGTTTGCTCAGTGACGATGGTTCTAGATTGTTAATTGACGACAGAGTAGTCATAGATAACAATGGTTTGCATGGACCTGAAGAGAAACGTGGCGTTGTGCCGCTAGCGGCTGGTTTACATACATTTCATCTAGAGTGGTTTAATAAATCTGGCGGAGCAACTTTGCAAGTAAAAATGGGCGTTCTTGGGAAAGCACTAAAAACAATTAAACCTTCTTTTTTCGCGGTTGACTAAATGAAACTTTCATTTGTTATCCCAGCATGGAACGAAGAAGAATTAATTGGTGAAACGATTGCATCGATTCAACGTTCAGCGAGTAAATTCGAGTATGAAATAGTTGTTGCAGATGACGCTTCCGATGACAACACAGCTGAAATTTCAAAACAGTTAGGCGCAGTAGTTGTTTCTTGCAATAACCGGCAAATAGGGCTTACACGGAATGATGGAGCAAAAGTTGCAACGGGTTCTATTTTGATTTTCGTTGATGCAGACACACTAGTTTCCGAAGATGTCATTAACGAGACAGTAGAGGCAATTGAAAACGGCGTAATAGCAGGCGGGAGTTTCCCCACTTTTGAAGGCGATATTAAAATAGTAGCAAGAATACTCACTCCTGTAATACGAACGGCGTTCTATATATTACGACTTGCAGCAGGGGCGTATTTGTTTTGTACTGTTGAAAGTTTCAAAAAATCTGGCGGTTTCGACCCGAAGTTTTTTGCAGCAGAAGAAGTACATTTAGTTAAAAAGTTACATAAATTAGGCAAATTCAAAACTTTAAAAACAAGAGTGGTTACTTCAGGCAGAAAATTTAGAACGCATTCGTCGATGGAAATACTATCAACATTAATTTTAGTATCAATCCCCGGTATACGAAAAATTAAGAAACGAAAAAACTTATGGTATGGGCCACGTAAAAAGGAACAAGATTGAGTGCAAAAGAACACTCGCTACAATAATTTGCTCAAAGCAAAATTCTATTTCCTGTTGGACTGAATTACCGTTTAATTCTAAAGAAGTTTTCGGTTCTATGTGAGCGACTGTAAAGGGGACTGTTCGGGGGTTTACATTTAGAACCACTACAATTTCCATGGTCTTTGGAACTTGGAAAGTTGTTAATTCCTCGTAGTAGTTTTTGAATCGATCCACTGTACGATGTCATTCGCGTGCCAGCCGAAGGACATAAATAAACCAAGGTGCCCACTGGGGTAAATCCACCTTTCAGGCTTGCCGGCACGTTCCCAGAGCAAATCTCCATTTTTTGCTGGTACAACAGCGTCCCATTTTGCATGAATGATAAGTGTATTTTCATGCGGTAATTCCGCCGCAAGGAAATAGGGGTCACGTGATGGCGTTGCTAAATATTTTGCATTCATAGCATAAAGTTCATCACTTGAAAATGATGCGCCTTCGAGGTCTGTAAATTTCCAATTTGTAAAAGCTCCATCTTGCACGATGTCAAACATATTCGCGCCACCAGCAACTAGTACGACTGCATCGACTTCGTCTTGCATTTCGTAAAAGACAGCGGGTGTATTCAACGCGCCTGCGCTTATGCCAATCAATACAAGGGGCGCATTCGGCAATGTTGGAAGTTGTTGTGACATTCGTTTGCGTATCGCTTTGGTTGCAGCAATGACTTGGCAATATTTCGTTTCGAATATTTCTATTGCAGATGTGATTGGGTCATGTACTCGTAGTTGTACTTTCATACTGTACTCAGGAACATTTAATACTGTGTATAAATAGACGACTGCCCAATCGTCTTTTAGTAATTCTGCACCTAAAGTTTTAGACGATGGTTGCATTCCGCCTAATCCGCAAAGAATGATAGCAAGGCCTCGGGGTTCACCTTTTGTATTCCACGACGCTCTGTATACGATGCCTCCATCAGAGTTGATATGTATAGCATTAAGTTCGTCGGGGAAAAAGGAGTCCATCTCTGGCGCAATTTCCGATTGTTCATTCCAGCAGCACCATCTTCCAAGACTGTCTTGGACACCTCGCCGCGGTATGTAATTTAAAAAATAGAGAACGCCTTGGTCTCCTGTGGAAAACTGTACATCTTCAATTTCTCTTTGACTTTGTGCTCCGTAAATTCCTCCGTTTTTATGCGTAAATTCGAATTCAACAAGTTCGGGAGCTAGTTCATTGTCTACCTCAAAATCAATTAATCGAATATTTGGTAATAGGGAATTGTTTGAATCAGGGAATGACTGGAATGAGCAAGTGGATATTGGAATTTCACTAAAAGTGCTCGTGCTAATTGCTGATGCTGGGATGTGTTTCATCGTACAACCCGTTGTGATAAGAACAAAAAGAGAAAATATATATACTAATTTTGTGGTTGTATGAATCATTTCGACAGTAGGTGGTATTGTATTATGTAATTACAAAGGAAACTATTTTATGAAAAACATTTGCATATTAATTACAGGTTCACTATTCACCGTCTCACTACTAGGTTGCAACAATACTTTAAACGCAGTTGGCGATACGGCAAAGGGTGCAGGAAAGGGTGCTGTTGAAATTATTCAAGGCGTCGGTGAAGGTGTAAACCATATTGGACAAGGTGTAAAAGCCGACATTACTTCTGATGACGGTGAAGACAAAAAAGAGAATTGACTATTTCAGATCACAATCAATTTATGCTTCGTGCCATTGAACTTGCTCGAAATACATCTATAGTTACCAAAGCTGGTGGGCCATTTGGATGCGTCATTGTAAAAAACAATGAGATTGTAGGTGAGGGCGCAAACAGCGTTCTTGCAGATGGCGATTCGACTCGCCATGCAGAAATGAACGCAATTCGTTCAGCATGCAAAAAACTAGGAACCCACGATTTGGCGGGATGTGTTGTGTACTCAACAGGAGAGCCATGCCCAATGTGTTACGGAGCTTGTTGTTGGGCAAGAGTAGACGCTATTTATTATGCATCTACAATTCAAGACGCAAATGCGTTTGGCAACTTCGATGATGACATTTTTTTTGAAGATATAAAGTTGCCCTCTAAAGACCGTAATTTAGCTGGAAAAGAGTTACTCAGGGATGAGATGCTCGAAGTGTGGTCTGAATTCAAGAACATGCATGAAAAACTGCATTACTGAGCAATTAATATTACGCGATCTTTGGTCATTTTATTGGATTTGGCGGGGCGGGTACCAGCGTGTATCATCAACTCGAAGATGATGCGAATAGTTTTACTTATTTGTTATCGTCTTCGTCGGTGCAGCAATAGCGAAAAGCTAGCCATGCAGAGTATTCCTGGTGTTGGCACAGTAAGTTCTATCATTCCTAATACCGTTGGGTCCATGCCATTTGGGAAAATAGTGTTTTCTGTATATCTCGCAGCGAGCCAGTAACTTGTTTCCCAGTTTTGTATATTCGATAAATTAGTGTCTGTGAAGTCTGCGTAAAACATATTTGCATTTTCTAAATCAGAAAATTGCAAATCAGCGCCTGTGAAATTTGTAAAAGCCAGATCCGCATTTTCTAAATTAGCGTTAAATAAATTTGCATTGGACAGGTCGCTTGAAGATAAATTTGCATTTTCAAGATTTGCAAAAGTTAAATTTGTGAACATAAGATTTGTGTGGTGGAGATTTGCATTTTCTAAATTTGCCCACCATAAAATTTCAGAACTTAAGTCGCTGTAGGGCTCAACGATAGAATTGCTCAACCATAATGATCCATTCTCGTCGCCATCAAACCACTGGTAAATAGCAGCACAGGCAGGCGAAGTGGTGATTAAGAATGTTAATCCTATAAAGTAGTTGAACACGTTCCCTTATCGAGCATCACCCACACTTAGCAATATCTTTTATACGAAGTCAGAATTTGTTAATTTAGAGAACTTGCAAGGCAGTTTTCGCCATTGTTTTTGGACCGTCAAGTCCTATAACATTAGCGCTAACAATGTCGCCTGGAGTTCCGGTACTTTTCAAAGTGATTTCAGCATAGTGCTCGCAGCGGCCTTTGAAATACTTGGTTTCAGTATCGTATTGTTCGAGCATGACTTCTACTTGTCTACTTACAAGGTGCTCGCGATAGAGAAGCGAAAGCACATCATCAAGGGCGAGTAATTGTTGAACACGATCGTTAACGACAGTGGGGTGTAATTGTTCCCACCTTGCTGCTGCAGTTCCAGTCCGAACAGAATAT
Source organism: Phycisphaerales bacterium (assembly GCA_012965315.1). Lineage (GTDB taxonomy): Bacteria > Planctomycetota > Phycisphaerae > Phycisphaerales > SM1A02. The sequence continues at coordinate 39,494 of DTSO01000110.1, forward strand.
GGGAATGTATGCATGTGTAAATAACCAACTTGTTTTGCAACAGATACAGATTGCGCAAAATCGTTTTCTGTTTCAGTGGGAAATCCACAAATGATGTCCGTCGTAATAGCGGGTGGAAGGTTATCGTACGTTAATCGCTCGTTAACCATCGCAATCATTTCAAGATATTGAGAAACACCGTACTGGCGGTTCATTTTCTGCAAAACAGCGTCACTTCCAGATTGCAACGGAAGATGTAAATGCGGAACGACAACCGTTTGATTTGCGACCATTGCATCAAGTAATACAGGTGTTACATCTCCGGGCTCCATTGAACTTATACGTAACCGTTTTAGACCGTTTATTTGCGCTACTGCATCAAGTAAATCTGCAAGGTGTTCTTGCTCTGGTGATTTTTGTTTTCTCCTAAGCGCTGTCTCATGTCCGTATGCACCAATAAAAATACCAGTAAAAATAATTTCTTTATGTCCAAGCTCGACAAGACGAGTTGCTTCAGTCACTATATCTTCAATAGTTTTTGAACGAAGCGTAGTTCTAATTTTTGGAATAATGCAAAATGTGCAATGCGCATCGCAACCATCTTGAATGCGAAGTTCAGCACGGGTGTGTTCTGCCGGAGAAGAAGGGAGTGTTGCTAGTGGCAAGGAAGTGGTTTTTGGTTTTTCGTTTTGTTCAGAGGGTGTTTCTAGCCAGTGGTTAATTTCATCTTCAAATCTTTCAAGCATCGGGGTTTCACCTGCTTGGGTTACGATGGTGTTGCCAAGTTCCATTGCTACTTTAGGATCTGTGCCTGTGAAGCAGCCCGTAACAATGACATGTTTGCCATTTTTAGCAGCTCGACGTATTGCATTTCGCGACTTCGCTGCAGCTTGGCCAGTTACGCTGCACGTATGAACAATTTCCAGATCGGGGGAATCTGTTGAGGGCTTCATTCCTTTGGCTTGCAAAACAGATTCCATTTCACGGCGTTCGGCATGATTCATGCGGCAACCAAGAACTTTAAAATGGTAGGTTTTTTCCATGCGAACGCACTATGGTACCATGAGCGCGTGTCGAAACGACTCATCAAAATCACGAGAGAACTATCTAAGGGGGTGGATGCTCTTTCGTTTAGTGCACCGGTTCATGCTGTGTACAACCCACTAGAATATGCTTGGGAGTCGCATAAATCGTATCTTGAAAAATACGGCGACGGTAAAGGTCGTATTTTATTACTTGGGATGAACCCTGGACCGTGGGGCATGGCACAGACCGGCGTACCATTTGGCGAAGTAAACGCAGTGCGTGATTTTTTGGGAATTTGTAATCCAGTAAACAAGCCAATTCAGGAACATCCAAAAAGACCTGTCCAAGGATTTGATTGTCCGAGAAGTGAAGTAAGCGGAAGGCGAGTTTGGGAATGGGCGAAAGATAGATTTGAAACTCCAGAACAATTTTTTAGTAGGTTTTACATTATTAACTATTGCCCACTTTGCTTTATGGAAGAGGGCGGAAAAAATCGCACGCCTGATAAATTAAAACCAGAAGAACGAGATGCAGTGTTTGAAGTGTGTGATGTTGCGTTGAGAAAATTTGTAGATGTACTTGCGCCATCGAAAATAATCGGCGTTGGTGGATTTGCGAAAAAGCGCGCGATGAAAACGTTAGGTCGTGAAGATATTGAAACTATTTTGCACCCAAGCCCAGCAAGTCCTATGGCAAATCGTGGCTGGGCACCGCAGATTGAAAAACAATTTGAAGCGATGGATATTATGTTGCCAAAAAAACAGACCCGCACCTGCGAGTCTGTCTGAGAATTCAATATCTGAGAAACATTGTTCTGATTTTCATTTTTATTTCCTATTTTCCTTTGTGTATCTCTCTCTGCGAATTTACAAACCATTAATTTGCAACTTTTTTCATGTTACCCCATCGCCGTGAAAAGATTAAAAAATGCAAAAGATATGCATGGTTTTATTGCCTTGTTGGTTCCGCAGCACTATTTGTGATTTCATCATCTATCACTCGGAAATAGAGACCCATACTAGAGTTTCCATTTAGGATTTTGAAAAGGACTGGGTTCCAACCTTTTTGTAATGTGCACGAACTAAATTTACGATCTTTACGAGCACTCTGCCACGATGCGTCGTTATAAACAACTTCGTCATTTACCCACATGCGACACCCATCATCGCTTCCAATAGTGAAATCTATCTTGCGCTCGTCTGGGCTCCATAGCCAACAACGAGCGTACGCGATGACATTTTCAGTAGTGTCTCCAAGTGAAAGGTTAAGGTACCCATCTCCCTCGCTTTGCATATCAACCCAAGTCAGTGGATTTCCATCGGTCGTCTTTGGAACAACGAGCGACATAATGTTCGGCTCTGGAAGTTGTTTTTGGTTTATGAGGTTTGACAAACGATCGTTGTCATTTGCAATTGCAAAGTAACCGGCAACTTGCCAGTTACGAACAAACTCGCCACTTAAATTAAGTTCTCGTTCCTTCGTGTAACGCCTTGCATTATTCCATCCAAATCGTTCGACATACTTTTTAAGGAATTTCTTTCCAAGCTCTTCGTCAATCTCGTCGATTGCAATCCATGCAGAAAATGCTAAGTACCGGTCACTGTTTGGATCGTCAATAACGTTTGCAAGGAACGGCAAGAGCGAGTTATCTTTTAGTGTTTCTGCAGACTTCGTTGCAGCAAGTCGAACAATTCGTTCGTTGCTTCTTAATCCTAGGGAAATTAATTGTTTATTTTCAGAAGCAAGGACAAGCAAACTTTGTTCGGTTGGATTTACTTCATTGAACGTTCTGAGAATTAATTCAGAATTATTTGATGCGATGATGTTTTCTGCCCATTCTTGCGGTGGTGTGTATTTGCCATCACCATCTGCATCAATATAAATTGGGTTCACAATAGCAATCGGTAAGACATCTCGATCATCATGCATGACAAATGGTGTCATAGGTTCTGAGCCTTGTGCGATTGCGACTACCCAGCAATCGCGTGGAATGTCAATTCGTATTCTTGGACGTAAATGCAATGGCCCATCTCGTTGCCCTTCATATGTAATGGATGCTACTTCATCTCCATTTTGTATGATACGAATAGAATCTAAGTCAATCCAAGAAGCGACTTGTGCATCGAGATGTAAATCGAGTTTCGTATCGTGAACTGAAATAACAGAGCCCATCGGGTGTCCGTTTGCAGTCATTCGAACGAATGGACCAGTTGTAGTTAATAGTTGACCGCTTCGAACGGCATCCGCTACTTTTGTAGGACTAATTGAAGAAGGGTCGTCGCTTCCAATGTAAATAAAATTTCGTGGAATGCCTGCGATGTTTTTTGTCACCGTGTGGCTGTCACTATTGCCAACCGCAGCAATATTGCGACCAGCGTTTAACATGTTGTACCAATCACGGAGTACGCTGTGCCTACTTGAGCGCGTAGGCATATCTGTAATTTCAGCATCGTAAAAACCCCAGCCTGGATTTTCATTTAATACTTCTATTGAGTCGAAATCCCAAGACCAACGATCGTCCGTCGATTCTCCAGTTACTGGATTTAAAAACCGTGTGCCGAAATAATCGATATTCCCCCACCGAGGGTGGTTGATTTGAATGATTGGTACAACGCCAGCATCATTTTTTTCTGCACGAATCATTGCGAAAAGTTCAGAAGCTGCTAGTCGTTGGTCTACAACAGTTGCGTTTGCGTCAAGTGGGAAAATATTCATGTGACCATACGAAGTTGAGACTTCATTCCCAACGACAGCGGTGATGTGTTCGTTAGCACCGAGATTATCGATGGTTGGTTGGTAATCTGTATTGTGGTTGTGATCAGTTGCGACGGCAAATTCTACATTTTCACCAATCAAGGAAATGATGCGTTCATTCATATTTGAATCGCCATGCCCCGAATGTGTCAATGTGTGCAGATGGAAATCGCCACTTACCCAATCGGTCGTATCAATTTCGTGCACAAGTTCAGCATCCCAAGAATAGTTTCCACCCTCTTCAACGGTTATCGTTGTGCGATCAAGTGACCACTCAATTCCGTGTGAAGCGTATACATTCCAATCTCCAACTGGAACAGTAATAGATCCTTCGCCATCAAGTGTGTAAATGGCGTGGTATCTCACCGCTAGTTTTTTTGGGTCGGCATTGGGATTAGGGAACATATCCGATTTATTCCCGTTTGTATCTGTGAAACTAAGTTTCGCAGGTATGTGGTTGCCTTCGTTGTCAGAAATTGTGAAGGTGAAAGTCCCATGCGGTGTATCTGCGTTTGCAGTCGGGGCGGGATTTGTTAAAGCGATAATTAAGATAGGAAGTAGCATCCGTGTATGCTACATGGATGTCTCTCTGCGTACAAAACCTTACACACACATATTCGCACGGAAAGTATGTATTGAAGGATTTTTCACTTGAAGTAGGCGATGGAGAGCTTGTAGCATTAGTTGGCCCTTCAGGCTGTGGAAAAACAACATTGTTGCATTGCATCGCAGGGCTGATTACGCCAGCGAGGGGAAGTATTCAAATTGATGGCGAAGATGTTTCAAGTAAGAAACCTCATGAACGTCGTATTGGAATCATGATGCAAGAGCAACCCTTGTACGAACATGTATCTGTTGAAAAAAATATTGCGTTCCCCCTGCGTGCTTGTGGTTCGAAAAACTGTGATGTTTCGCAATTACTTGAAGAACTGCAACTCACTGTAATAGCAAAACAAAAAGTAGCATCGTGCAGCGGGGGAGAACGTCGGCGTGTTGCATTTGGCAGGGCAATTGTGAAAAAGCCAACGGTATTGTTGTTGGATGAGCCTTTTATTTCTTTGAATGTTGAACTTCGCGAAACATTAAAGTGTTGTATTCAACGGGCGCACGCTGATACCAATGCATCAACTTTGTTTGTTACGCATGACCTCGATGAAGCCGAATCGTTTGCCGATCGAATTATCTCATACTAAAAAATCACCCTTGGGTCCGAAGACCCAAGGGTAATGGAAGAGAAGAGAAGAGAAGGAACGCAACGAGTGCCATTTAAGGCAGTTGTTACTCGATGGCGTTCCACCACTTCGCCATGTAGGTTATCGGCAGTTCCACACTTAATTGGGTACAAATAAGAGACTTTTTTGCATTTTTCTTTACCTAAGTTCACAAGTCAAGGAATAGTATAAACTTGCGTAGGGTATTTTTTTAAGAGGTTTTTATCGGTAGTTAGGATAAATTTGTAACTCATTACAGAGACAATATTTGTCTAAAACTGTGGAACATTATCTATATATAGTTACTTTTGGGTGACCGTATGTTGTCAGGTTTAAGATTTGCGTTGTGGTATTCTCCCTACCTCATGACCGAGGTACAAAGACACTTTCTGGGCTGGGATTCCCAATTTATTCCGACAGCTTCCAAGTGGTTGCTAGAGAACTATTTAGATGGCGGGTTGGGCTCTGCAGAACGTTTATTAATTCTGGTTCCTGGGCAAGCGGTTGCGAATAGACTCCAATCAGAATTCATAAACGTGGCATCAAAAGATGGTAGGGCTGCTGAATTGCCACGGATAGTAACAACGTCACAATTTTTTAAATTATTGATTCCAGATGACATTCGTATTGCAGATTTGCAATCAACAGTCCTTGCCACAGTTGTTGCACTTAAAGAATTACCGCAAAATGCAATCCAAAAAATTGTCGGAAAAAGGTTAGTTGATGAAGAAGATTTTCTTGAGTGGGTTCGATTTGCAACAAAAGTTTTAGAAACAATTAACGTTGCAACTGGTGGCGGACTTTCGATTGACTCAACGACATGGCCTAGGAGTGATCGGCTAGAACTAACAATTACACCAGCAGCGATTGACAGGTTCTCAGTACTACAAGAAGTTCAAAATAGAACACAGGAATTACTTTTACTAGACAACGTAAGTATGTTTGATGTTGAGCAACTTGCTTTGATAGAAATCGACTCTACGATACAGTTAGGAATAACGTCCAATATTGTTGTAGTTGGTGGCTCAGATTTATCAAGTGTTACAACTAAATTATTGACTCGATTACTTTCAGAAGGAATCCAAGTCGAATCCCTAATTCGTGCTCCGAAATCAGAAGAGAACGGCTTTGATACGTTTGGGTGTATTGATACGAAATATTGGATGTCAGCAAAAATTGACATCGAAGAAGAAAATATCGTAGTTGCAGGTTCACCAAGTTCGCAAGCAGCAGAAGTTGTCAGGGCATTGTCAGAACTTGATTCTGAAATTACATCCGAACAAATCACAATTACCTCTACAGATGAAAAGTTAATTCCTATATTGAAGTGCCACATTCAGGGGCATGGAATTCGAGGAAGATTCTCTGGTGGCATGTCAGTGTTGCAGACACCAGAAGCACTTCTACTTTTAGAAATTGCTTCGTTTATATCTACGCAATCGTATGCATCGTATGCGTCAATTGCACGGCATCCTGAAATTGTTCGGCTTCTTAGTATTAAAGAAAAAACACTTGCAAACTTGAGTGAATACTCGGCTACTGTTGTGCCAACTCGAATTAGCGATTCTAAATGGTTTATCCCTACTAAATACCGCAATCGAATTGACGGACTATTTGAACTTCACAAAGGAATGTTTGGATTGTTTGGCGAGAGTATTGCAAAAAATAATGAATCAAATTCGATTACAGACTGTGCAACTGCAATCCGAGAATTGCTTTTAACAGTCTACGGCGGTGAAGAACTCGACCGAGCAAGTTCTAAACTAAAGGCATTACAAAAAATATTTGGGGTGTTGGATTCTTTAGAATCCATTTCTGATCAACTTTGTTCAAAAATAGATGGCGTACACCTGTCTGATGTCATTCGACTAATGCTTAGTGAACTTGACCAAACTACTATTTCAGAATTGCCCGACCCGATTGCAATCGATATTGTTGGTTGGCTAGAGGGGATGGCATCCGATTCCCCTCACTTGTTAGTGGTTGGGATGAGTTCAGATTTAGCAGGTCGTTCCACAAGCGATGCATATTTTCCAGATAATTTATTAGATGTTTTGGGCCTTGAGACGATGGACAGGCGTATGGCTCGTGATGCACATGCAATGATTGCAATGCAAAATTCTCGCTCAAACAATGGTAGTATCAAGTGGATAGTTGGGCGTAAAAATACGGAAGGCGATCCGCTTTCGCCAAGCCCATTGTTAATGCGTTGTGACGAACCAATTTCGTTAGCAAAACGTTCTGGTGATCTTGTACTATCTTTTGATAAAGAACAGCCTGTGGTACCGCCACAATTTGCGAATCTTAAAATTGGAACAGGGTTACAAATACCAAAACCATCCGAGTACAAAACTGAACCACTTACGCAATTACGAGTTACAGCGTTTAAAGAGTTTCTAGCTTGTGAGTATCGTTTTTGGTTGAAAAACGTGTTAAAACTAGGTGAATCTGAAGATGGTTTGACAGAATTAGATGCAAAGTTATTCGGGACATTTATGCACTCTGTTCTTCAGCAGTTTGGCGAAGATGAAAAAATGAAACATTGCAGCAACGCCAAAAAGATTGAATCCTTCGTTAGTGCAACTCTTGATGATGTAGTTAAAGAAAAACTTGGTCCAAATGTAAGCGCAAAAATTGCAATCCAATTGGAACTTGCACGCTATAGATTGAAAGAATTTGCAATACATCAAGCGAAAAGCGTTAAAGACGGTTGGACAATTGTATGCACAGAACGATTTGTCAAGAAGGAACTGGATGTTAAAGGTAATGCATTTACAATTCGTGGAACTATTGATCGTGTAGAAACGAACGCGTTAGGTCAAGTGCGCGTTCTTGATTACAAAACAGGTTCAATGACTGCAAATAAAGCGCATTTTAATAAAACAGAGTGGAAGGATTTGCAGTTACCGTTGTATCGCCTTCTTTTGACGAAGATTCCTGAACTTTCAGAGTTTGACCTAAGCAATGAAAATGTATCACTTGGTTATTTTAAAATTGGAGATCAAACATCAAGCAGTGGGATTGATTTGTTGACTCCAAAGCCAGAACTGAGCGATGATCTTAGCGATTTTATCGATACTACGATTTTGTCAATCATTTCAAATAAATTCAGTGATACGCCAGAAGTGCCAGCGCCAAAATTTAATGAACAATTTTCATGGGTTTGCCAAGACAACAGCGTTGTTGAAGAATCGAGCGATACTATCTATGGCTAACTTCAATAGAGTTGAAATTATTCAAGCGCTTGCTGGTTCTGGGAAAACACAAGAACTTGCCTATCGCTTTTTGCGTCTCCTAATGGTAGAGGCTACAGATGGCGAGAAAATCGATCCTAAATCTATCCTTGCAACAACCTTTAGCCGAAAAGCAGCGGGTGAAATTCGAGATCGTATTATTGAAATGCTCTCAGAAGCAATTTTAGACGAGGGTGCGTTTGCGAGATTGGTGCTTGGTGTACCTGAAATTAAATCACAACAGGACTGTTACGACCTATTGAAAACAGTTGTTTCATCTATTCACAAACTAAACATTGGAACAATAGATAGTTTCTTTGTGAAAACGGCTTTGGCGTTTTCAGACACCTTAGAGTTTACTCCGGGTTGGTCAATTCTAGATGAAGTGCACAAAGACAAAGTTTTTGCTCATGCGGTTTCTATGTTGACTAGTGGTTCTGGAACAGCAAAGCAGTTGGCGGACGTACTCCGTCTTTCAAAATCGGGTGCTAAAGTTCCAATTTTGGGAACAATCGACGGTATTCAAAACAACGCATTTATTGCAGCTCGAGGCACCGATGAATCTGTGTGGGTTTGGGGTGAACAGCAATCAACACTTTCGAGTGAGGAGTTGGGTGACGCAATACAAGATTTTGAAAACGTAACTCCGGGGCCGAAGTCTCATCAAAAAGCAATGAACACGGCAGTTTCAGTAATTCAAGCGGGTGAATGGAAAAAGTTTTTAGAAACGGGGATTGCTCCTAAGATAATTGATGGTTCTCTATCGTACAGCACCAAATCTCAAATTGAAGACGAAGTAGTCGCTGTATATGAGCCATTGATTAAACATGCATTTTCAGTGATGGTTACCAGAACTCTCTTGAAAAATAAAAATACATATGCGCTTATGCATGCATTATATGCTTGTTTGCAAGAAGCAAAAAACCACCACGGTTTGTATTCCTTTGATGATGTTACATATCAGTTGAGTAATAGCGACGTTCTAGATATCGAACAATTGTTAGAGTTGCAATTCCGCATGGATGGTTCAATCGATCATTTACTAATTGACGAGTTCCAAGATACATCATTAACACAGTGGAAAGTGCTTGAGCCGATTGTTCAGGAAATAAATCAATCGCAAGAATCAAGAACATTATTTTTTGTCGGCGATGTAAAGCAGAGTTTGTATGGGTTCAGGGGTGGAGAGCCAGCGCTACTGCGTGGTCTTGAATCAGTTCTAGTAGAACCAAATACAAAACGCCTAGAAGCAAGTTGGAGGTGCACACCGCCTGTTCTTGATTTAGTAAATACAATTTTTGAAAATGCTACAAGTTCTGACATATTAAATACTCATTCGCAAGACGCTGTAACAACTTGGATGAAAGACTTTTTGCATCACGTTTCTGCAAAACCAACCGCGCTATTGAAGGGTTACGCTGACATACAAACCGCTGGAGAAGCTTCCGGCAATAATACCTTGCAGCCGTCTATAGAAAAAGTTGTTGAAATTGCTTCGTCAATTTATGAAAAAGCACCCATGGCATCCATTGGAATTTTAGTTCGAAGTAATACAAAGCAACAAATTCAACGTATTGTGCATGCGTTACGAACGAACGATGTGTTTGTTCCCGCATCAGAGTTTGGTGGAAATCCGTTGACTGATTCACCCGCCGTTACCGTGATTCTTTCAGCCTTATTAATGGCGGATGATCAATGCAATTCAGTAAACACATTCCAAGTTGGAACTTCTCCGCTGGGCGATTATTTGGGAATTCAATATCCAGCACGTGAAGAAAATGTACATGCCATCAGTAAAGAGATACGAAGAAAACTCTTAAGAGACGGGTACGCAAAACTTATTCTCGAATATGCAGAACAACTTGTTGAGCAAATTGATGAACGGGAACGACTACGTTTGTGGCAACTTGTAGAATTTGCAGAATCAAACGCAGCAAATACCACGCTAAGGCCATCCGAATTTGTCCGTTTAGTAAGAGAGTTGCCAGTTTCAGACCCCGCTTCTTCCCAAGTTCAAGTTATGACAGTGCATAAATCGAAAGGGCTCTCATTTGATGCTGTAATTGTCTGTGATTTAGACAGGTCTATTTGGAAATCGCCAGATTTGATGGAATACCACGAAGACCCCTGCAAAGATGCCAACTTGGTTGGAATGTATGCGGCTGATTACCTCGATGTTGCCATTCCTGAATATGCAAAAATGCGGAAGGAAACATGCCGAGGTCAAGTAAACGATGCACTTTGTCTTTTGTATGTCGCAATGACAAGAGCAAAACGCGCACTGCATCTGATTTTGCCGAGTCGCCCAACCGCAACTAAGTACTATAAAAAAATTGATGGTCTTTTGTTACAAATTCTAGGTGTAGATAAAAATCAAGAGCCAAATAAAAAAGTGTGGGTTGCAAATGGTAGCGATGAGACTTGGGTGGATGATTTTAAAGGGAGTCCACCGGCCGATACGCATTCAATTATTCCATTTGTTATTAACCCTCCTACCGAGAAACTATGTTTTGGTCGTGGAATAGCAACTGCGTCTCCATCAAGTTTAGAAGGGGGAGGCAAAACAAAAGTTAGCGAACGATTTGCGGGCGGTACAAATACCGCGTTCGACAGAGGGACAATCTTCCATAAATGGATGGAAGATATCGAGTGGTTTGATGGAAATGTCCCAAGTGTTGATGCCTTGATTGATTCTGCACCAGCGCAAGAAGTTAGCCGGTTAGATGATGAGATACTAAAGAAGATTGCATCAGACTGCCATAACGCATTGCAGAAAAACGAATTGCAAAAACTATTAACAAAAGAAGATGGCAACGCTTGCGTGTACCTCGAACAAGAGTTTATGCTGAGAGTTGAAAAGGGGACCAGTTTCGCAGAAGTAATCATGCAAGAACCAACAGATATTCGCGGTTCAATCGATCGGCTTGTCGTTCATAACGATGAAAATGGCAATGTAATTCGTGCTGAAGTAATCGATTGGAAATCAGATGTTTTCGAGAATGAGACCCTTGAGCAAAAGGTAGAGCACTATGCTCCTCAACTGGCAACCTACCGGCTTGCTGCCGCAAAATTACTAAATATTCAAGTGGAAGACGTAAAGGCAGTATTGGCCTTTCTCATAGAAGAGAAGATCGAGGATATTACAGATAAAGCCTCTGTAAAGTGTCCATAATCAGTGTTTATAATATTTGGCAAAGTTGCCCTTAGATATCGCTTGCAAGAGCACTTGGGCGGTGTTATTCTTACCGCTTTAGTTGAGAATGAGTATCATCTAAATCGAGAAAATCCACTGTAATGACTCTTATTAGCCCAACAATTGAATTTGACTGTATACCACTCTCTCAGTTGGGCGAGCGGGAGCAGGCGGTTGTACACATGGCTGACTTAGATGTCGATGAACGCGAAGCGCTTGCCTCTATGGGCTTTCATGAAGATGCAACATTCGAACTGTGCCAACAAGGGCAACCTTGCATTATTCAAGTAGAAGCAACTCGGCTTGGCCTTTCAAGTGAACTTACTAGCCGTATTATGGTTCGACGCTGCACAGTCTGTAGCTGAAGAATTGTTTGATGTCTAGTTCCGACTTGCAAATAAAAAAAGATAACTCAATTTTACTTTTGGGTAATCCTAATGTTGGGAAGACAACACTTTTTAATCGACTTTGTGGTCTGCGTAGCGCAACTGCAAATTTTCCGGGTAGTACTGTTGAAGCACGTAAAGGGAAAAGTAGTAGAAGTAACTCAACTCTTACCTTTACAGATTTGCCAGGGATTTATAGTTTAAATGCAAAAGATGAATTATCTGCTGTCTGCAGAAATTCAATTGATGGCGTGGACTGTGCTCCGCCGGACGCGGTTGTTGTCATTATTGATGCGACAAACTTGCGTAGAAACTTAACAATTGTAAATGAAGTTTTACATCACGAAATTCCATGTGTAATAGCTTTATCGATGGTAGATATCGCTCAGAAATCTGGCTTAACAATAGATGTAAGTAAGTTTGGCGAAAAACTGGGTTGTGCAGTTGTCGGTGTTCACCCTAGAACTGGTGCTGGTACGAACGAACTGCATGAAGCCCTGGTCAATCTGAAAAATTCTAAAGTCGCGCTTCCAGATGTAAATGATTTTAAAGTAGTCAATACTTGGGCGAATGAAATCATTGCCTCGAGTGTTGGAGGCGAGCTTGCAACTGGCACATTTACAGATCGTCTTGATCGTACATTCACACACCCATTTCTTGGGCTCGTAGTTTTTGCATCGGTGATGACTGGTTTGTTCTGGACTATTTTCACATTAGCCGCATTCCCAATGGATTTGGTAGATGTAATATTTGGGTATGTTGGGGCAACAGTTGGTGGGTTACTGCCAGCAGGTGACCTTCACGACATGCTTGTGGATGGTGTAATTGGGGGTGTCGCAGGAACGGTAGTTTTCTTGCCACAAATTTGCATATTGTTCTTCTTGATTAGTCTGCTTGAAGATACTGGTTATTTAGCGAGAGCAGCGTTCGTAATGGACCGATTACTTCGCAAGTTTGGTTTACCTGGACAATCATTTGTTCCATTTTTATCAGCACATGCGTGCGCAATCCCTGCGATTATGGCGGCTAGAATAGTTCCTGATAGGCGAGATAGAATCGCAACAATTTTAGTTGCACCCTTTTTTAGTTGCTCCGCGCGTTTACCCGTTTATGTTTTATTAGTTGGCGTACTCTTTATCGATTCGCCATTCCTTGCAGGTTTAGCATTTTTTGGTTGTTATATTTTGGGTGCAGTTGCGGCTTTATTCACTGCACTCCTTTTACGAAAAACAGTTATTTCTGGCTCGTCAAGACCAATGATGTTGGAATTACCAACATACAAGATGCCCTCATTGAGGACAGCGTTTCTAAATACATTTGACCGAGCTTGGGTATTTATGAAAAACGCAGGAACAGTCATTCTTGCAATTGTTGTAATTCTTTGGTGGATGTCAGCTCGCAGTGACTGATGTGATTGAATCGGAAAAGTTACTCAATGAAGCTAATTCTCTTGCGTACTCTGAACAGTTATCTGGCAGTTTTGCAGGGCAGTTGGGTAAATTTTTCCAGCCAGTTTTTGCACCTTTGGGGTATGACTGGAAGTTAACTGTTGGTGTGATGACAAGTTTTGCAGCGCGAGAAGTATTTGTCTCTACCATTGCAGTATTGACAGCAGGGGATGAGGATGTCGAGAATGAAGGTGTCATCGAGAAAATAGAACACGCAAAACGAGACAACGGTACCCCTGTCTTTAACATTCCTACGGCTGCAAGTTTGCTTGTGTTTTTTGTTCTGGCAATGCAGTGCTTGCCAACAATCGCAGTAACCAAACGTGAAACTGGCTCATGGAATTGGGCATTGTTACAATTTGGTTACATGACACTGCTTGCTTGGGTTGCATCATTCATAACATTTACAATTGTATCGGCAGTAATGTAATGCCTTATTCTTCATGGCAATTTTGGATTGTTACTGTTATTTTGTTTTTAGCAATTGGAACATTAGTCCGACCTTTTTTTCCTCGATGGAGAAAAAACTCATGTTGCAGTAAAGCAGCAAAACCAAAAAAAACCAAGTTAACAATCAAGGGCAAATGACTAAAGCAACTGCAGGCATTATCTAATCAATTGTTGGAATTGATCTTTTGTGTGTGATAACCTTCGGAATAAATTGCTCTTTAAGCCGCACTGTTTTTTCAAGTGAACCACCCTTTTCAGCGGTGTAAGTAAAAGTCACATCACCGACACCATCAATAATGAATTGGAACAAAGTGCTGTCATTTCCAGAAATGCCATTGTTAACCAGAATCCTTTGCGGTTGTTCAGATTCAATAACAGATAATTTAGTAGTTGGTAAAAGCGAACGAACGGTTCCTGATGTAGCTACTTTATTCGCGTAGGAAGTGGTGCAATTGAGCGTATCTGGTGCACCAATATGATGCTTCGCAGCCATTGCAGTACGAGACGGAATCATTTTATCGTTTACGACTTCGATTGTAACTTTCCACAGATTGTTTCCCATCCGTTTTATATCAAGCGCTCCCCACGTTAGAAGCGGCATTTCGTCTGCATGAAACATCGTGAATGCGAAGTTACGGTGACAACCTTCCTCAAGCATCCAAGGAGGCGTCACACGGCTAGAATATTTTTTAGTTCCACCAACCATTACTTTGCCGTACGTTGGATGTTCGACTTCATGGTATGGAATAAATACATCTTCAAATTGCAAATGGTCTCTGAAACTGGTCCGTTCTTCTCTTGATGGATCGTTTCCGTTTGCAAGCATTCTTTTTTCAGTCCACAATTCGTTTGTAAAACTAACGATTCCTAGCGCTTCGTATGTGAAACCATCTTCGCCTCCATGGACTGTGTATAAATCTTTATACGCAATCATGGGATCATAAAAAGGAAGCATTTCCGCTCCCTTATTTGCGATTGCTGTATGCACTCGCATATCTGAACTGGGGTACTTCATGTAAGAAGCACTTGGTCCTTGAAGAATCATGCCACCAGAATTGTGGTAGCTTTGGCACGCCGCAACGTTTGGATGATTTAGTAAAAAATCACCAATTGCTTTCGTCTCCGGCAAACTAAAGGGGTAATCGGTCGCACCAAATTGAATCCATTCTGGTTGCCAATCTGCGGGCCAATTTCGATTTGGGTCGTAGCCACCTATTCCATCTTCATTTATTCTGCCATCGTCATCGTTGTCGATTCCCTCTTCGCCAAGCCTCGACCAGCCACCCGGAGGATCGTCTGAAGCAACGCGTTTGAAAAATCTCGGGTCATCTTCATTTATTTCGTACCGACCTAATTCATCTCGAATCCACATAGAAGTAATGTGACCATCGCCATCAAGGTCATCTGGCCCATCCTCGTCTAGTAATCCGTCGTGGTCATTGTCAACTGGTCGGATTCCACCGCGTAAATAATGTGGGTTTGCTGGTTGGTGAAACCAAACTTCTCGACCATCTGGGTTTTCCATGGGCATGAAGTAAAAGGATCGTTCGTCTATAAGTTCTGTGATTCGTTCGAT
>DTSO01000111.1 GCA_012965315.1 Phycisphaerales bacterium
CGATGGTGCAAACGGATGTGCCAAGCGAAGAAGTCTTGAAATTTAGAATTGCTGGCGTAGTGCCGAAATAAATGATGAATACTAAATGGGATGGAAGGTTTCTTGAGTTAGCGGATACCATTTCTGCTTGGAGTAAAGATCCCTCTCGTGGAGTCGGTGCTGTTATTGTTTCTCCTATGCGCCAAGTTATTGCAACGGGTTACAACGGATTACCAAGAGGTGTTGAAGACCATCCAGACCGACTTGCTAGACCCGCAAAGTATGATTTGATTGTACACGCCGAAATGAACGCAATTATTCAGTGTGCTCGAAACGGCATTTCCCCTGTTGGCGCAACTTTATACTCATCGTTTAGCCCGTGCATCCACTGTACTCTTTCAATTGTTCAAGCGGGAATTGCACGAGTTGTAACTCGCTCAATTGCAAAAGGCGACGTGCATTGGAATGCTTCGATTGAAAAAAGCATTGCAATGTTTGCCGAGGTCGGCATTGAGTATTATGTTTTGGGTGATTCTGAATGAAACGTAATCTTGCACTTTTAAGTATTCTTTTTTGCTTACTTTGTGGTGCATGTCAGAAAAAAACCATTTCTACAAACACATTCCTAAACGATGGGTCAGTTTTCATGGAACTACCCTTGGCAACCCCGAATTCATATCGTACTGGTGCTGGTACGCCTGGAACTGCGTATTGGCAACAACAAGCAGATCACGATATTCAAGTTCGGTTAGATGTAGAGACAAATACAATAATCGGTTCAGAAAAAATTACATACCACAACAATTCACCTGACTCACTATCGTATATTTGGTTGCAGTTAGAACAAAATGCGCACCGTAAAGACAGTATTCGAAGCAGAGAAGGCCGGAGTTCAAATGAACTAAGTTACAAAGGAATTGAAATCCAATCGTTGCTCGCCGATGGAGTTTCGGTTATCTGGCATGATTATGCAACTGTCGCAAAGGTGCTTTTAGAGAAGCCGCTCAATCCGAATGAAACAGTAACTCTTTCTATCGATTGGTCATTTGTTATTCCAGACAAGGTAGCCCTGCGGATGGGTTTCGATGACCGATATGATGCCGGACCTATCTGGGAACTAGCACAGTGGTTTCCAACACCTTGCGTGTACGACGATGTGTATGGCTGGAACACCCTACCCTACATCGGCAGAGGTGAGTTCTATACTAATTTTGGCAACTATTCAGTTGCAATAACTGTGCCAGACAATCATGTTGTATTTGCTTCTGGAGAATTGACTAATGCTAGTCAAGTTTTGTCCGAAGATGAAAATTCTTGTTTGCAAATGGCGATGAAATCGGATGAAGTGATTTTAATTCGTGGGCAGGATGAACTCGCTAAGGAATCAAGTGGCGAACAAACATGGAACTTTGAAGGTCATCAAATTCGTACGTTTGCATGGGCGACAAGTGCTAGTTTTATTTGGGAAGCAGCAAGCATTGAAATTAAAACTCTTGCTGGTGAGCCAACTAGAATTTTATGTCAAGTTGGTTACCCAGAAGAAGTACATACGTTCTGGGACGAAGCGGTTGCGTATATACAACATTCAATTAAATACTACAGCGAATCGTTATACCCATATCCATGGCCTCAAATGTCAATGTCGTATGGTAAAGCTGGTGGTATGGAATATCCCATGCTCGTATTTTGTAGAGGCAGAACGCATCAGAGTTTGTTTAATGTGACTGACCATGAAGTCGGTCATAATTGGTTCCCAATGATTGTAAACACAGATGAACGAAGGCACGCATGGATGGATGAGGGCTTTAACACTTTCATCAATCACTATTCGTTAGAAGCTTTCTATGGTGTCCGAGAGCATAAGCCAGATGTTTCAAAATACAACGCTTCGGCATTTATTTCTGATCTTAAACCGATTAACACTCCCCCAGATTTATTGCAATCGCGTGGGCATCTAAGTTATCGAAAACCGGGGTATGGCTTGCGATTTTTGCGAGAAGAAATTTTAGGTGAAGAGCGTTTTGATGAGGCATGGTTAGAATATTTTCACACGTGGGCGTTTAAATCTCCCCGCCCAGCAGATTTTTATAGAGCTATAGAAGATGCTTCGGGGGTGGATTTACAATGGTTCTTCCGTGGCTTCTTCGAAGAAACACTGCAACTTGATCAAGCGATAATCAATGTTACTCAGCAACAAAAAAAAGATGTTTGGAAAGTTCGAGTCACCATAGAAAACCAACATTCTTGGGTATGCCCAGTCGCACTGAGAATACATTGCGCCGATGGGTCGATTCACGATTACAAATTGCCGGTCACAATTTGGGCTTGGTCATCTAAGCATAAACAATCGTTTGAAGTTCCGTCCCCTGTTTCCTATGTTGAAATTGATCCAATGAAAGCGTATCCTGATGTGAATAGATCAAACAACGCATTTAATATAGTTTTATCAAGGGCAGCACAATAAAATGTTGGTGGATGTACTTGGAGTATTGGAAAACAGTAAACATGCACTTCCATTCCAGTTACAAATTTCAGACAAAGGTGTTGTTATTGTTAGGCAAGTCACGGGGATTGCGATAGATCGGTACGGTGATTACAAAGATGAGGAAGAAACTGATGTCAAAAAATAAAAATAAGAAAAAGAAAAAAGGCGGTTACAAACCACCTATGCAATCACCTCAAGACATTATTGAAACGGTTGTTGCAGTTGCAACACAAATTTTTGAGCTTGATGATGCGGGTCCACTTTGGGGAGAATTGCATAAAGCTTTTTTGAAATCTGAGGTTGATTCTTCAGTAGTAGCAAAAATTATCATGCATAAAGATAAAGATGAATTAAAACAAGTGGTAGCTCAATTACAAGAAGGAACCGCCATTAAGCTTGCAATTTCAGAAGAAATAGATGTCCCAGAACTTGACCACGAAACCCAAATTGAAGCGATGCGTTGCTTTCGTAAACGCTTGAAGTTTATGATTCTTGATAGGGAATCTAAATTAGGAGTCGGTCCGCTTACTGGTGGAAAAGATGCAAGTGTTGACTCAATGATGGCTCCACATGATTATCCGATGGAAGTATGGCTAGCACTTACTGTAGGTGGCCAACTAGTAAATGACGGCGGTGGTTTTTTTCATGTTCCTAGTTAGAAATTCGGGTAGTTGGTTCATGCACTCTTCGTGTTAATGTTTCACTGACATTCCAAACGACAGTCGTATCTTTGGAGTAATACCAAATGAACCGTAATCGTTCCCATCCAACGTCGCCTACACTATAAAACAACGTTATGAACTCGCCCTCATTGGTTGGATGGTTCATCGTATGCAATACGGCTAAGTCTTCGCCCTCGTATGAATCTCCGCCTACGTTGAAACCGTTCTTTGTAAAATTAATTCCATCTTCACATTGTTCTAAAAGTTCAGAATATTCTTGAATTGGTTTTCTGCCAATCAACAGTAGGTTATTTCCTGCATCGACATCCGCAAGCCACGCACCGGTGTCACTGAGCACTTCTTCCGTTGTGTCAACATGTAAACTCGCCCCCGCTAAAGTTCCAGCAATTGTTGGGCTAATTTGCCCTTTTGGAAGGAGTCTGTAATATCTATAGTCAGGGTCGATGTCAATCCAATCATCGCCAACGATAATTTCCAATTCTTGTGGTGGAACTGCACGCAATTCAGGTTGCGTAATTGGTGTATTATTTTCGTATACCCAATAATTAAAAAACGGATCGAGCCACCCCGATTCTTTGTCTTTACATTGTGCCTCTGCGGCAATTTGAATGTCTTTCCAAGACGCAGATTTACCCATGTTATTAGTTGCAAATTGATGCAACATCGGCCAGATGTTACTATTGGATGCTTCAATTTTTGAATATGAATTGAGCACATCTTCAAGCATCATAAAAACAAAGGCACCTTTGTCGTACCCAACATATCGGTCAACCTCGCCATGTTTTGGGTTTGCTGAACCAAAGTTAGCAAGAGCGCCATTGTCGATTGATGGGTCAAGGGACACTTTATTAAGCAAACCGCGACGGTATGCTCTTGCAGCATCGAAGCCATCTTCAAGCGCACGTCGTCCATAATTAGCGGTGTAACTTGTTAATGCCTCGCACCAATTTCCATAACTTGCATCAACATAAACGCCGTTGCCCCACCAGTTGTGAATAAGTTCGTGGTCAAGGTAACCAGGAGCAAGTGATTTAGGTGCCATGCCGACAACTCTCGGTCCAAGAACTGTAAATCCAGGATACGCAAATCCACTTGAGAAGAAATTTTCAACAATCGTAAATTGTGCATACGGATACGCACCAAGAAGTGGCGTATAGAGTTGCAAATATGCATCGGCTGCATCTACATAATATTGAGCTTTGTCAGCTTGCTCTGGTGATAGATGTACAGCAATATTAACTTCACCTTTTGGAGTTTGAACAAGTTTGCTTGTGACAACATGTTTGTTTCCAACAAGAGCCATGCCATCTACTGGTCTAGGTGTTTTCCACCCATCGCTCGTTGGGTTTCCACTTCCAACAAATGCCCATCCTTCAATAGGTGTGACAGAAAGTGAAATGGTTCGTAAGATTGGCTGCCCATTTTCGTCAAGTGGGGTTGGGTACCACCCCGCCCAATCAGAAAGAAAAACGCCTTCTTCGCTAATATGTGCATCGACTGAAAAATTGTGAATCTGCCCAACTTTTTCGCCTGAAGCAACATCATCTTGAAAGACTCCTTCCCATTCGATTACATTATCTGGTCTTGGTACGATTGTTAACCCATACGTATTTATACTTGTGTATTCGATGTTAGAGAAAGTTGATCGGCCTCGCAAAATTCCAGTTGCCGGATCTATAGCAACATGGATATCTTGGGATGGGTTACTTGCATACAATAGAAGTGAAATGAGTAGTAGATTCATAAGATTTGTATTTTACATTGGACTTACCGTATTTGTTTCTTGCTCAGATGTGCAGGAACAAGCAAGAAATGGGTCGTTCGAATCTATGGGGACGACAATTTATGTTCAACCTTCAACTGCAACTAGTATCGTCCAAAAAGTTTTTGAACGAGTTGACGAGCAAATGAGTGAATGGAAAGAAGATTCACCACTTACAAAAGTGAATATGCAAGCGGGCAAGTCGTCAGTTCCTTGCCCAATTGAATTATGTTCAGCGGTTGAATTAGCACTTTCAATAGCAGAGCAAACAGACGGCGCGTTCGATCCAACGTGGGCTGCGCTGTGGAATGTGTGGGATTTCAAGGCGACTTCCCTGCCTGAAGCAACACTGATTTCTTCACGTTTACATTTAGTGAATTGGAAACATGTAGTTGTCGAGCAAAATACAATTTACTTAACAAAAGTTGGAATGGCAATAGGTCTTGGTGGAATTGCAAAAGGGATCGCTTTGAATCAAGCCAGAGATACATTACTACATGAAGGCATAACGGATTTTATGATTGTTGCTGGAGGACAAGTTCTTGCACAGGGAGCGACTCGTCGAATAGGAATCCGAAAACCTGACGGTATACCGAGTGAATTTATTGGTGTCGTTGAGATTACGAACGCCTGTATTTCTACCAGTGGGGATTATGAAAAATATTTTGAGGTCGATGGGATTCGTTATCACCATATCATTGACCCTCGAACTGGATTCCCAGCAAGTGGCGTTCGAAGCGTTACTGTTCTTGCAAAAGATGCAGCAGTTGCAGATGCGCTGTCGACTGCTTTGTTTGTGCTTGGAGTAGAAACAGGCATGGAATTTGTAGAGAACACTGAGCGCGTGGAGGCGTTATTTATCGATAGAACATCTCTTGTTCATAAAAGCAGTGGTTTTAATTTGGATAAGTAGATGTATCGATGTAGTATTGTTTTCATGCGTTGGATTTCTCTCATTCTTTTCCTCGGGCTCACGCCTTCTACTCTTTTTGCGGGAGAAATCGCATGTTGGGGCGATGATTCATTTGGTGAAACGATTCCCCCTGCGGGAAATGATTTTGTCGCAGTTTCAGCGGGGTATAAATTCTCAATTGGATTGCGTCAGGATGGCTCTTGCGTCGGTTGGGGATTTGATGGCACTGGGCAATCTTCGCCTCCAGTTGGAGAATCGTTCCAAGCAATTGCGGCGGGACATTCTTTTTCAATTGGAATTAGAACAGACGGAACGCTACTAGGTTGGGGATATAACGCAGGTGGTCAAACAGATGTTCCGTCTGGGAGTAATTTTGTTTCTGTGACAGCTGGCGATACACATGGTGTTGCAATCAATGTCGCAGGTGAATTAGTAACTTGGGGAGCAGATGTGGAGAGTCAACTCGATGCACCAATCGGTAGTGATTTTGTAAGGGTTATTGCAAGTCAATATTTTTCAGTCGCAATGCATGCGGATGGAACTCTCGAAGGATGGGGACGAAATAGTATCGGGCAAGCGACTCCACCCACTGGTGTATTCGTTGATTACGCACTTGGCAGATTATGGGGTGTTGGAGTTCGTAAGAATGGTACGCTTGAAGTGTGGGGAACTAATAATGCGGGTGTGAATGCTATTCCCGCAGGCAATGGATTTGTATCTGTAGGTGCGGGGAATATGTGGGGCATTGCAATCGATGATACTGGCCGTATTTGGCATTGGGGTGAAGATGGTCAAGGCCAATCCAACGTGCCTGGTGGAACGGGCTGGGAATATGTTGATGGGCATTATTACCATGGCATTGCTCTTGGTATAGTTGATTGCAACAGTAACGGTATTTCTGATTCAACAGATATTAAAGATGGCACTTCTATCGATGAAAATCCAAGTGATGGAATTCCTGATGAATGTCAAGGATTGCCAGTTGGAGGTTGCTGTTTACAACATGGTGTTTGTGTGAAAACAACTGAGTCAGACTGCATCGGCGCTCTTGGCATTTGGGCAGGAGCAAGTGTTTACTGTGATGTATCTCCCTGCGTTGATGATTGTTCTTCCGACTTAGACGGCGATGGTGAAGTAGATGTTGCAGACTTACTTGAGATGTTTGCCGCGTGGGGTACTTGTCCCTAAATAATTTTTTGCATCTCAGAATTTGTGACATTCCAAAAAAATCAAACTTAAAAAAGGCAGACCTAATGATCTGCCTTTTTTGTTGAAGTTTTAAGAGTAAACTCGTTACGGGCAGGTACCCCAGTCCGCAATCAATAGTAGCAAGTCGTGGATATTTACGATGCCGTCTGTGTTGATGTCTGCATTGGCGTCCGTTGTTTGCCAAGCTGCGATTAACGTGAGCAAGTCTTGAATATTCACAAGACCATCGTTCCCAAATATATCGCCACCACAGGTGATGTCACTGATTGGTGTCACGACACCTTTGACGACACCATCAATGGTCGAGTTCATCGCGTACACAGGACAACCACTTGTGAGAAGTATGCCTCCCGCTTGCACAATCAAATGCTCGACATACAGTGCTTCGCATGTTCCTTGTCCATCATTGGCATTGTCATGTAGGTCGACCAATGTTACAGTCGTTCCTGACTTAACTGTAAGCGTACCTACTGGGTAATTACCAGCGAGCAGTGGGTCAAGTCCATCGATGCTTGCGCCAAGATCAGCGCCCATCAATTCAAATGATTGGGCTGGATTTCCAAGACCAGTCATTGCAACCGTTGAGCCTCGCATATTGAATCGTGTGTTGTCGTTGATTGCACAATCAAAGTTTCCACCGACGCTCAGCGTCCACCCAAAATCAATCATACGAAGAGAGGCAGATGCACCAATCGTGTAGTCGCCACCGATTGCCATGCCATCACCAACTGTAGGTTGGTCTCCACCCCGTAATGCAGGACCAGTGTCGACTGTGCCAAGGAGTGTGCCAGTATTCACGAGGTTTCCAACAATGGACAATGTTCCTGCATTGACGATTGTCGTACCCGCATTTGCGTAATTGCCAAATACAACCGTGTCTGCAACG
>DTSO01000112.1 GCA_012965315.1 Phycisphaerales bacterium
ATTATTGGCGATGTGATTGCAATTATTGCTGCATGCTTTGTTACGGTGCAATTTCTTGATGTCCCTTTTGATGTATATATGGACAATACACTCTCTCAAGTCGTACTTGCAGATTTCACAACTGGATTAATGAAAGCCGCGGTTTTCGGTATGATTCTTGCTGCGATTGCATGTCACAATGGGTTGAAAGTTAGCGGAGGCGCTGCAGGCGTGGGCAAGGCAACAACTGATACAGTTGTACAAACTATTCTAACTATTGTCATTGTTGACATGATTTTCACACTTGTCTTCTACCAATTCGGCTGGACATAGATCAAAACGCATGTTTCAATTTGCCAAAATGAACTTTAATTAACATTGTTACTGTTACTAATTTATTAGACAAAAAAAGGCGTTCATGGGTGAACCATGAACGCCTTTATAAAGTGAATATATTTTTATGGACGCATTAAGACAGCATGAGCCACGAAGCCCTCGTCATTTGCCTCCATAGTCCATGCAGTTGATCCAAGGAAGGAAGCCATCAATTCTGTGATCATCTTTGATGTCTTCATTTGAGATTGAAATTCCTCATTCATTTCAGCAGCCATCTCAGGGTCAAATGATTCCATCTCTTCAATCATATTTTTCATTTGCATTTCAGAAAGTTCTGAACTCGCAAGTATGCTTTGACCCATATCTGCATACCCCCAAGCAGTTGCACCCTTGGTCGAGATGAGATGGGACGCTGCATTGCCATTTGCACTTTTGTTTGCATTGTCGGGTTGTGCAGCAAGTCGTAATGCGTTTTCAACAGAGTTTGTCATCCCTAGCATTGCCCAGCCTCCGCCTACTGCTAATGAGAATGACATATCCATGTCTCCAGTCATCATGCCTCCATCTGGCATCTCTAAGGGGTATATTCGATACCCAAGAAATTCTCGAGGTTCTGATCCAGTCATGGGCATCATTGTGGATAAATATGTTTCCATTTCTTCACTGTCTTCACACTCAACTGCAAGTAAGAAGCCCACGCTGTTTGGAGATAGAGGGAGAGTTAATGATGAGACGACGTGCATCGTACTTCCAAGTGGTGCAAGAGCCAGAGCTACACTTTGTTCCATTTCATCTAACTCTTGAGGGGGCATAGGCATCATTGGAATCATCGCCATAACACTTCTAAACCACGGAGCAATTTTGTCAAAGTCAACATTTATTTGCGAGTAGGAAACCGTGTCTTCACCTACAAAACTTGGAGTTTCTGTAACCGAAGGAACAGAACTCGCAATGCCCAACAAACCACCTCGGCCATTTGGCATCCAAATGGTATAACTTGCATTTAAGAAAACGTCGTCATTTGGGGCAACCGTTACTGTTTCAGCAAACCCATCAATATCACCAATTGCACCCTTCAGCATAGGCAAAAAAGTACCAATCATGCGTGATTCATCGGCTTGAATTATGAGATCAGCAAGGTTGTCAATCATGACAACCGCTTGTACATCACCTTCAGCAATTTGGTCCATCATTGCCATGTATGTTTCGTTCGTAGCAAGTGAGATGTCTTCTACATCACCACTTGTTGCAGCTATTGCTCGGCTTACACCATCGGGTTCTGTTCCACAGATCATGTATCCATTAACAGATGATATGTATAGACGATCCATTGATAATAGTTGACCGAGACCCATAGGAGCTTGAGCTATAAAGTTAGGATCAACGAAGAAATTGATCATCCAAACGTCTTCGCCTGCGAGGTTTACAACTTCACTTTCTACTTCCATCATCTCGGTCATAAATTCAACCATGGGCTGCACTGCTGTTGCTAACTCTGGATCCACTTCCACCACACCAAGCATCGCTATGCCTACTGTGCCTGCTTCAAAATCCGCAACTGAGTAAATTCCAAATCCAGCATAGCCAGCAGGAGATTGTGGCTTCCAATCTTCACCTAGCCCTGCTTTAGCAAACATTTCGCTGCATTGATCTGAGAATTGAGTACAGAAATCATCACCTTTACCCTCAAAAAATGTTTCACTTACTATTGTTTGAATTATTGACTTTTGCTCATCAGTTATCATCGATTGACAAATATGATTTAGATTATCAACTGAACAGGCTAATACTGCTTCAGTTGGCAGGACTTCTTC
>DTSO01000113.1 GCA_012965315.1 Phycisphaerales bacterium
CGCTGATGGTGTCATTGTTACCGGCAATCACACCGGTCATGCTGTAGACATCAACCAACTTCGAGAAGTTCACGGAGCAACGGAATTGCCAATTCTCGTTGGGTCAGGCGTTACACCCGGCAATATAAAAGATATTTTTGCATTCGCAGAAGCAGCCATCGTTGGTTCTTCTATTAAGCAAGGCGGAAATTGGGCAAACCAACTTGACGCAACTCGCTGCAAAGAACTTACTTCGTCTCTTTAAGTTGTTTCAAGGCTTCGCATAACCGATCTATATGTTCTTGTTCGTGCGCTGCTGAAATTTGCACGCGAATCCTTGCAGTGCCTTCTGGAACAACCGGGTACCCAAAGCCAATCGCAAAAACTCCCAAGTCGAGTAATTGGTTACTCATAGAAATTGCAGTTGCTGTTTCGCCAACAATGATTGGGCATATTGCCGTTGGCGATTCCAACACTTCGAATCCTACTTCTGCAATACCCTTTCTTGCGGCTGCAACATTGTCACGCAGTTTTTGAACGAGTGATGGATTCGCAACAAGCGTGTCAATCGCAGTTTTCGCTGAACACGCAACGGTTACAGGAAGTGCATTTGAAAATAATGTTGGCCTACCACGTTGCACGAGTAATTCAACTGCTTCGCGTTTGCCTGCGACATAGCCGCCTGCCCCGCCACCAAGTGCTTTACCAAGAGTACCCGTAAAAATATCAATGTCGCTTCCAGACATTCCGCAGTGTTCATGCGTGCCTCTACCGGTATCTCCCATAACTCCAGTGCCGTGTGAATCATCAACGACTAAAACACATCCGAACTCATCGCAAAGCGTTCGAATATCCGGAAGCAATGCAATGTCCCCTTCCATCGAAAATACACCATCGGTAATTACAAAAATTGTTCCGTCAATACTACGTTTCTCTGATGCTTTAACAAGCGATTCTCGTAATGACTCCATATCGCTATGTTTGTAAATTACTTTTGACACTCCACGATGAATAGCAGTCGTCAAGCGCATCGAGTCAATAATACACGCGTGGTTCAGTTCATCGGAAACGATGACATCGCCATCTTGGCAAAGCGTTGGAAACGTTGCCTCCGTTGCGTTCCAGCAAGAAACAAATGTGTAACTCGCTTCTACACCAAGAAACGAAGCGATCCGTTCTTCGAGTGCTTCGTGGGGCGCAAAGGTACCACAGATAAATCGTACAGAGGCAGTGCCAGCACCATACGCACGAAGCCCTTCGATGCCCGCCTCCACCACGTCAGGATGATTTGCCAGCCCAAGGTAATTATTTGAACAAAAGCAATCGACTTCTCCCCTACCCCGAATGGCAATTCGTGGACCCATTGGCGACTCAATCATTTGAAGTTGTTTTAGTTGTCCAGTTTCTTCCAAGTGCGAAAGAATTGAATTAGATCGATCAAAGAAGGTTGAACTTTTGGTTGTCATACAGAACTTTCATGTTGTTTAGTAATTCTAGGAACAAGGTATTGTTCAAATGCTTGCTCAAGTGTATAGGTTGGCTTAAAACCCCAATCGCGTTGAGCGGCCGAACAGTCAAGCGCCGACGGCCAAGAATCGACAATCGCTTGCCGCCTTTCGTCAGGTTCAAACGTAATATCCGCATTAGGAAAATGCACTTTGACAAGGTCAGCAACCTCGCCAGCAGACGGATTAAAACTTGCAATGTTGTACACTATTTGTGTTAAATCTTTTCGTTCTGTATCAGCAAGTTGCAATGTTGCTTCTATCGCTTCAGGCATCGTCATAAATGGAATTCTAGAATCTGGGCGAACGAAACATTTGTACTGTTCTCCGCGAGCTGCAGCATGCAACATTTCAGGCACAAAATCACTCGTGCCACCTGTCGGGACAGTATCTGCTGAAATTAATCCTGGATAACGAACGCAGCGAAAATCTACTACGCCACGATTTTTATCTTTCCCAGCAACGCTATCTTTTGCCAGTTGGCGGTAGGAATGCGCATAGTATCGACCAAGATGCTCGCAATACAACTTATTACAACCGTACATAGTTGATGGTTTGCAATGTTCATTTTCCGAAACTGCTCCTGCAGCAATCTTTTGCGAAAGAGAGCCGAAGCCGTATGCTGCGATGGAACTTGGAAAGACAACTTTTACAGGCTCTCCATACATGCGACCTTGTTCAGCTGCAATGTGAAGAATGTTTACGGTTCCATTTACATTTACTTGATGTGCAACTTCAGGTGTAATTTCAGCACGCGTGCTTAGCATTGCTGCCAAATGATAGATTTCCTTCACTTGGTACATCGCGAGCAACCGGTCAAGTGCGTCTCGATCACATACATCTGCTAAATAGGTCGATGCGCATTGCTTTCGTAATTCTGTATCCAATTCTCGCAAATCTGTCGCGACGATATCTGGACAATGTTCACCGCTTAGGGCTGTAATCAATCCATGCCCAACTTCACCACCTGCGCCAGTAATAAATACCGCGGGTTGCCTACGTTCACCTAAATTGCTTTGCTCCATCCGTGTATTCTAGTATCTTGTACAGAATGTTAGGCATTCAAAGCAAGAACAGTTCTATTGATACATGGAGAGCGTTTTACCGCGATGCTTCATTCCCAGAATTAGCAGAAACCTCTGTCACCCCCTGCAAGGTCATTGATGACTTTGGCACGAAGAAATTCTTACTCAAAATGAATGATGGGCTTGAAACAGAGTCCGTAATACTGCCAATTGATGGTTTTAAGAAAAAAAGGCACACACTTTGCCTTTCTTCGCAAGTTGGCTGTGCAATGGGATGTGATTTTTGCCAAACAGCGCAGATGGGGCTGCTGAGAAATCTAACAACTGCAGAAATTATTGCACAGTGGCATGCTGCCAACCATGCCCTTGAAACGAAAATTGACAACATCGTTTTTATGGGGATGGGTGAACCGCTCGAGAATTTAGATGCCGTTCTGCCTGCAATTGAAATCCTTGCTGACCGTAATGGTCCTTGCATTGCGAGTTCTCGAATTTGTGTTTCTACTGTGGGAAGAATCGATGGCATCAAAATACTCGCTGCAATGGCGAGAACAAATGGTTATAAACGACTCTCGCTTGCCTTTTCAATTAATGCTCCTAATGACACGGTTCGTAAGAAAATAATGCCACTAGCACGGGCCGTTTCGATGGAAGAATTGCGTGAAGCGATTATGCATTATCCACGACATGATTGCGGCGGAGTATTAGCAGAGTATGTCCTTATTCCAGGTGTAAACGATTCGGATGAACATGCCCTTGAAATTTGCCAATACTTAAAACCAATAGGTTGTGGCTTGAATGTTATTCCGTACAACCCACGAGATAACAGTCCATGGCCTGCCCCAACTGAAGAGTCTATCGATAGATTTGTCAAAATTGCTAAATCCACTGGCCAATTTGTCCGGCGTCGAATTACACTCGGAAGAGATGTCATGGCTGCATGTGGTCAACTTGGCAACAAGTAACCCATAAATAAAAAATTAACCCTCGGCTAATAAGACTTTTATAGTCGTTACATTAGCCGAGGGTTAATGAAATGTACGTAATCTATTAATTAGCCGAAGGCTAATTCAATTAATGAGGTAGGTCTCCCATATTTTCGCCACCACCACGATTGCTAAAACCTTGGCCACCATTTTGTTCTCGCATACTTCGGAAATGCTCTCGGATTGCTTCTCGCTCAGAATCGCTGATTTCGCCATTGCCGTCTTGGTCAAAACGCTGCATGAAATCTTCACGCCCTTGGAATCCGCCCGAACCTCTGTCACGATTACCGCGACCTGAGTCACGAGCTTCGCGACTGCGAGCTTCATTGCGTTCTTCGTTTGTTTCTAAACCACCTAGCGCTTTAATTTGTTCTTCTGTAAGCAACATCTTCAATTGAGTAATATAGTTATCTTCAACTGCAGTCTTAGCATCACCTGCTACTCGAATTGGGCTCTCGGTTCGTTCAGAAGAACCACCTGACATTCGTTGCGTCCATCGATTAAGGCGTTCGATTCGCTCTTGCGATTCCCAGCGGTGAGTTTCTGAATAAATTTGTTCATTTGAGTATGTCAATTCAATTAGCATCGCTTCTTCTAAATCAACAATGGCTTGCAGAATATCTACTTCAAGATCCTCAAGTTCTTGGGCTGCTGTGTAAGCACGCTCAACCCTTGTAGTTCTATAAATCCTTGGGTACCCTTTAAGTTTTGCTTCATTGTTAAACAAAGTTGACTTGTCTGCTGGAAGCAAAAGTGATATTGATTCGACTGCGTTGTCATTGATATCACGAACTGCTTCTGCAAGTTCACTTTGTGCTTTTAGTACGCCCTCGGTAGCGCTTGTGCCACTCGATTGCATTGATGACATAAGTGTTCCCTGGGTTTCAATCATATGTAAGTCACGAGCTTCAAGCGCAGCAGAAACATTTACGTCCCACTCTTCAATCGCAGGAAGAATACCAATAAGAACGGCATCTTCATAATTTTGTTGTTCAACCAAGCCAATGATGTCTACTGATTCACCGCTTAATCGACCAAGTTGTAGTAACCGGTCTCTGATAAGTTGTCGCTCAAGTGCAGGCCAAAGGGCTAGTTGCTCTTCAGTTAAAATTGCGACTAAGTCACCCTCAAGTTCTACTTTCATTTGATGCTTCAACCGAAGTTGGTCTTGCATGAGTAATGCAACTTCTTCCATTGCTGCTTGCCGCTCTGGCGATTGCCAAGAGTCTGTTCGTTGCTGCTGTATTGCTTCGCGAATAGAATCTATCTTTTCAGAAAGTTCTTTTTGCAGTTGTGTTGTATCAGTATCTGAGCCAAGTTTCTTTGCTGAATCTAATTTATCGCGTAACTCTCTTGACTGCGTACGAAGTTCGTTTCTTCGCTGGCGTTCTGGATCGTCGTCACTGCCACGCATAGACCTAAACGAACTACCGATACCCTCCTGGCTTGCATCACTCGCTTCACGGAACGACTCGTCGTAATCGCGAAGAATTTGCTCAACAATAACTAACTGATCTCCTGAAAGATCAAATGCTTCACTGAATTTCTGAATATCACGAAGCATGTAATCTGGGGTCATTCCTCCACCACCCATCATGTTAGAAAAGCCGCCACCTCTACTAGATGGTTGGGCAAATGAAGAAGCCGTAACTAGTGTCAGGGCAACTACTTGCGAGATAAACACTGTTGTAAACGATTTAGTAAACATAAAATACTCCTTATGTATTAGTAAGAAAACGACCAAGATTAGTTATTTATTGCTTTTATTTAACAAATTATGAAAAAGACCTTGATTGTGAAAGTTGCAATATACCACGAAAATGCTCTATTTTGGGCTTCTTCTGAGCAATACAAACTGTTACTAGATCCACTCGCAACAAACACGAATGATGTCTTGCATGCCCCCTCAATTGTTTTGCGATTCGCAACATAGTTGTACGCTTTGCTCGGTCAATTGTATGCTCTGGTTTTTTATGTTCAATTGCTGTGGAACGCACCTCGACGATGACCAGAGTACGTTCGTCGGGAGTCATTGCCAAAATATCAAGTTCATCTTTTCCAAAACGAACATTCTTTGCAATGCAACGCCAACCAGCTTTCCTCAAGTAAGAATGAGCAACTTTTTCCCCTCGTTTTCCTATTAACTTTTTCCTATACGAAGGCGAATGTTTTTTACTGTTGATATCTTCGAACAGCAATATTTGTAACGCGGTCAGCCATTGCTTTAACTTCTTCAAGACTACCTTTCCCCCAGAGAGACTCTACGAATCTTCCCTTTTCTTTATTAAATTGAACCCATCGCAATACGTTTCGCAGCGCTATCTGAATACTTCGGTTGTAAAGCGAAACTGGTTCTTGAACGTCTAAAACAGTAATCCAGAAGACACCCGAACCAAACTCAAAAGCAGGAACAACTTCGCCATACGAAACGCTTTTTAACTTCTTAATAAAAACTTCGTTAATCCCAATACCATCTATCCCACCTCTGCCTAATTCAAATGAGTCCCATACTCCGCTTTCAGAAACATCTACAGAATCTGCTACCTCCTGAAACGGCATACCACTCGCAAGTGCCTCTGTAACATATTCAATTCGATCATCTTCTTTTGACAAACGTATTTTACCAAGAGTAATAGCGCCTTTTGCAGCAGTAATATCTTTCAAAGGTGTACCGACTTGCATACTTTTTAGAATTTCTTCCGTCCGCGCGTTATCCATTTCTTTTGTTGGCACCGAAGTATTGCTTGAAAGTTTTTCAAATTCACGCTGAATATCGCGCCAAGTTACATTTACTTTTGGCCAAATTTTTTGACGTTGCAATGCGTCAATCAAAATTTGATCACGTTGCATACCCAAAAACTCTTCGGTTGTTACACCCGCTTCATCCTCAATACTCTGCCTTAATTGTGTACGACTTCCGCCTTGCGTTGATGCCAAGTTGTCTCGCATTTGAGCGAGCAAAGAAAACACGCCGTACGATTGTTCTTTGGACATATTCCCAAGAGCTTCTGAAAGCAATAATTCAGTAATGACTAATTCGTAAATTCGGCCACCACGAATAGTGCCACCCATGCTTTCTGTTTCAAAAAAAAGTAATTTACGAATCGAATCAGCGAATTCTGAACGATTCATCTTTACAGACTCTGCTCTTAATTGATCTGCCATCGGAGCCAACACGTTATTTGCGTAAACAGGTCTACCGTTAACTTGCCCAACGAGTGCTTCGACTGTTATTGGAACACCAACTGTTTCAGGCATAAATTCATTCGCTGCTTCTTCAGTAACAAAATCTTCTATCAAAACTTCTTCTACAATTGCAACTTCAGCAATAGGAAGTGCATCTTGTTCAGTTGCATTTTCAGCATCAACCTTTATGGCGTCTTCGTCGATGATTATTTCAATAGCAGTGTGATTTGCAAAATCGGCAACTTGAATGACGTTAGATTCCTCCGTCAACACCTCCAACTGGCTTGTACAGCCAGCCAAGAAAGAAACTCCAATAATTACAACTCTTCGAAGCATGTGATGCGCATTGTACGAGCAGAAGTGGCGTATACTGACCAATTACGAACTTTCTCTTGCTACTTTTTTGGAGATACCATGACCACTGATCCCACACCAAAACCAACAACACCTGAAATCCAAGTCGATAGTGATTGGAAGGCAGAAGCGCAAGCAGAAAAAGACCGTCTCATTGCTGCAGAAGAAAAAGCAGATGAAAAAGCCGAAACACGGGAAATACCAGAAGCTAACTTCCGTGGTCTTCTCGGCACACTTGCTTCCCAGGCACTCATGGGCCTTGGCATGCACCAAGACCCTTCAGGCAATGGAGTTATGGTCGATTTAGAAGGATCAAAATTCACAATCGACCTTCTTGAAATGCTTGTTGAAAAAACACAAGGAAATCTCTCAGAAGAGGAATCAACAGAGCTTAAACAACTCACTCAAGAATTGCAGAATCGTTTTGTTCAGATTGCACAACTCGTTGCCGCTCAGATGCAAGAAGGCGCACAAGCACCTGCTGCTCAAACGCCTAGTGGAATCATCGACCCGACTGCTTAATTTTTATAGCCATGTGACTGAAAGCCAAGCGGCAATTACTGTCAACAGCACATACTGCGGGATGAGTAGCCTTTTCGGCAGTATTTTAAACCACACTATTGGAAGTAAAAATGCCCATGTCAACAGGAATCGATCAAAGACGAATCCTCGAGTCATCGCATAGAGTAACCAACCAAATGTTAGAGACCAAAATGTAATCGAACCGACAATTCGCGCTCTATCTTTACAAACCCATAAACCCGCGAGCCCTGCCAATCCAACTCCT
>DTSO01000114.1 GCA_012965315.1 Phycisphaerales bacterium
AAAAGGGATCGATTTTGGGTCATCGCAGTCCGATGTTTCAACTGATTTGTCAAAACTTGCATCTGCTGCTTCGGATAATAAAATTGTTCGATTAATTAATCTTGTCTTGTTACAAGCGATTAAAGATAAGGCTTCAGATATTCACTTTGAACCGTTTGAAGATGAGTTCAAAATGCGATATCGAATTGACGGCGTTTTGTATGAGATGGTTCCACCGCCGATGCACTTGGCGTTGCCAATTGTTTCGCGTGTGAAAATTATGGCGAATTTGGACATTTCAGAAAGGCGATTACCTCAAGATGGTCGGATTGAACTTACCGTTGCTGGTTCACCTGTCGACCTTCGTGTTTCTATTCTTCCAACAATGTTTGGCGAGTCAGTTGTTATGCGGGTTCTTGACCGTTCAAATGTTCAGTTGAACATGGATAAAATTGGTCTTCGTGCTTCAGATTATGAAAAAATGACAGACATTATTCGTCGTCCAAACGGAATTGTTGTCGTTACAGGGCCGACAGGTTCGGGTAAAACTACAACTTTATATGCAGCATTATCTGAATTGAATGACCCACAAACAAAAATTCTAACTGCTGAAGACCCTGTTGAATATGACATTGATGGTCTAGTGCAATGCCAAGTAAATACAGATCAAGAATTAACGTTCGGAAAATTGCTTCGTTCATTCTTGCGGCAAGACCCCGATATAATTCTTGTTGGCGAAATTCGTGACTTGGAAACTGCGCAGATTGCTGTGCAGGCATCTCTTACTGGTCACTTAGTGTTTACTACTTTGCATACGAATGATGCACCGTCAACAATTCTTCGGATGGTTGACCTAGGTGTTGAAGCATTCCTTATTACAGCAACCGTTGAGGCGATTGTTGCCCAACGATTGGTTAGACGTATTTGCAATAGTTGCAAAGAAGAATATTCGCCATCTGATGAAGAACTAATGGAACTTAAACTTCATAAAGAAGACGTTAGTACACGAACCTTCTTTAGAGGGAAGGGGTGCGAGGCCTGCAATCATAGTGGTTACAAAGGCCGACTTGCTCTTTTTGAAATTATGGAATTTGATGACACACTTCGTGAATTGATTCTCGCTCAAACATCAACTGCAATTTTGCGGATTGAAGCACAAAAACGTGGGATGCGAAGTTTGCGTGAAAGCGGATTGCTTTCGATTTATGACGGACAAACGACTATTGATGAAGTTGTTCGAGAAACCATGCTTGATGACTAATTTATTTCGCGAGCGTATGACTCGCGTTGGAGACCAACTGAATGCCTACTTATATATATGAAGCTCTAAATGCTGCTGGAAAACCTGAAAAAGGACGAATCGAAGCTGACAGCAGTGATGCAGCAATCGCAGCAGTACGCCTGAACGGTTTCTTTCCAACTTCGGTGCGCGAAGAAAAAATAAAAGGCGCATCAAAAGCCGACAAGGTAAAGACTGAGACAAAGAAAAAAGCCAAGAAAAAAGGTGGTGGGATTAACTTTTCCATTGGTGGAGTTAAAACAAAAATATTAACTCAATTCACACGCCAACTTTCTACGTTGCAAGATGCAGGCTTGCCACTTCTTCGTTCTCTGCAAATTCTTGAGCAACAGCAAAAGCCAGGCAAACTAAAAACCATTATTGGTGAAGTTGTTGAAGATGTTGAATCAGGCACAAGTCTGTCCGATGCCATGGGTAAACATCCAAAAGCATTTGACCGTTTGTACGCAAAAATGGTGGCGGCAGGTGAAATTGGTGGTGTGCTTGACGTTATTTTGCAACGGCTCGCAAACTTTATGGAAAAAGCAGAACGGCTAAAATCGCGCGTCAAAGGCGCAATGATTTATCCAATCTGTGTTATTGTCGTTGCTGTTGGCATTGTTACAGGCATTATGTATTTTGTTATTCCGAAATTTAAAGACATCTTTGATGATTTTGATGTAACGCTTCCGGGGCTAACACTTTGGTTAATTGATGCAAGTTTGTGGATTGCTGGAACTCCCGAGCAAGGGGATCAAGCAATACCAGGCTTTGTTTGGATAATGGCGAGCCCATTTATTATCTTCTTCTTCTTTAAATTGATTCGTAAAACTGGTCCAGGCAGGGCATCAACAGATATTATTTTGATGAAAATTCCTGTGCTTGGTAACTTAGTTGAGAAAACATCTGTTGCTCGGTTTACAAGAACACTTGGAACATTAATTGCAGCTGGTGTGCCAATTCTTGAAGCAGTTCTTATTACTCGTGACACTTCGGGCAACCATGTATACGAAAAAGCGCTCACGGGCGTGCACGACTCCATTCGTGAAGGCGAGTCGGTAGCGGCACCATTGCGGGAAGCAAAAGTTTGTGATTCTATTGTTGTAAATATGATTGAAGTCGGTGAAGAAACGGGTGACCTTGACGTCATGCTTATGAAAATTGCTGACAACTATGATGAAGAAGTTGATGTTGCAGTTACTGCTCTTTTGAGTTTGCTTGAGCCAATGCTCGTTGTTGTTCTAGGTGGAATCGTCGGGACAATTGTTCTTGCGTTATTCTTGCCGTTGGTGAAAATGATTGAATCTGTTTCAGATGCTGGATAATCTACGTTGAAATGTAAACGAAACACAACCAATAGATATGGATTCACCATTATTGAATTGCTCGTAACAATTTCAATAATTGTTGTACTTGTTTCTACGCTCGCACTAGCACTTACTTCAGCGCGGACAGCAGCTCAAGTTGCAGAAACACAATCCAGATTGACTGCGTTGAAGAATGCAACTATTCGTTTTAAAGATGACGTTGGTTATTTGCCTGCTGTTTTAAGCCCGCAGCGAAACCTGTCTTTTTTTCCTGTATTCCCAAGTCCAACATCAGGTTCGCCTCAACAGATGTACAGGTATCAAGCGCAAGATTGGTACTCCATTACATCGCCGGCAGAATTCTTTATTGGATATGGAAATAGAATCGAAGATGGGTATGGTCGAAATGTTGGCTCGCAATCTGGTGATGCAGACTATGAAGAAATGCCTCGCTTTGGAATCCGTCACCCTAGTATGGACGGTGTATGGCGTGCAACTGATATTTGGGCATCAACTGGTCAAGGATTGCTCACAGATAGAGCGCCTGCCGCTCGTGGCGATTTAATTGGGCCGTACCTTGAAGTTGAAAATGACCAGATGTACGGGCGACTAATTCTAGACAGCACAACTGGCGAACCACTGGTTGATCCGGTGACTGGTCAAGTGAAAGTGTTTTATCCTGGTGACCCTGAGCTTGAAACTTTTACGATGACAGAGCGCCAATCACTTCCGATGGTTATTGTTGACACATGGGGTTCTCCTATTCGCTATTACAGACCTTTGTATCCAGTTGCATCAGATCCATCTCTTCCGTTGACGGGCATTTCTAGAGTCTATCCCCAATCGAATAATTACAATCGTCCAACGCTAAGCGATTTCTTTGTACTACGCCCATTCGAATTTCAACCAGATAAAGTTATCGACGGCTCGCATCCAGATTACATGAACGGGTTAAACGATGTAGGTGGAGATAGGTCTACGACCATTGAATTGCAGGCAGGGCAGTTTGCGTATTTTTCTGCGGGGCCAGATCAAAAAACGAATGATTTAATTCGAGCAGATATGTTCGGGTTACCTGGAAATAGTGCCTCGGACGCGACCCAGGAAGTTAATGAAGACAACATTGTGGAGATTGGACCATAGATGAAAAATATGAATAAAAAACCAACCTTACGACAAGCGTTTACGTTGATAGAGATGTTGATTGTTATAAGTATCATCGGATTACTCGCTGCGCTTACGCTTGGTATTTCAAGCAGTGTTATGCGAAATAGTGAAATTCGACAGACTGAAAATGCATTAAAAGTACTCTCCATGGCGATGCAAGAATGGGAACTTGAGATGGGTCGCTCGGTTACTTTTAAGGGTGTTCTAGATGAAACAGATTTCGGAATGTATGACATCGATATGTCTGGCGGAAGCATCGGGTACCCTGGCTTTGGAGGCCAAGGTGTTGAAAATGACATCATGGCACAAGAAATGAAAGTGCGAAATGTAACATTGGTTGATGTCTTGTCTGATGTTGAAAGTTCAAAAAATGTTTTGGCAAAAATAGAAACAGATTTGCTATCCAAAGATACCTCGGGCATGTTTGTCATCGACCCATGGGGCAATCCTCTTGGGATAGTATTCCCTGGAAAATATTTTGCAGATGTTTTTCCATCTGGAAATATGTTTGCGCAAGATAGTTCTGGTGATTTGACAGTCCGAGATGATGTAGAAGATGGACTAGGTTCTTGCATAAATCAACGTCCCTATTTTGTTTCCGCAGGACCTGATGGATTGTGGGGATATCGTTTCCAAGCAGGTGATGGACCAATTTCTTCTGATCCAGCAAGCATGGCATTATGGAATGCAACTCTTGATAATATTTATTCCTATAAACCATATATAGTTGAGGGGGCGCGTTGATTCGCAAACGAACCAATTTAATGTACACGCGCGGTTTTACGTTGCTTGAGTTAATTGTCGTCATGGTCGTCATGGCGATCCTCGCGGGACTTAGTGCAATTGCGTATCGCGGTATTGCAGCAGATATGCAAATGTCAGCGGCGGTAAATACTGTTACAGCAGCACTTGATAATGCTCGAGCAATCGCAATTAAACATAATCGATATGTCATTACGGTGTTCCGACCAAAATTAGATGATGACGGTACTACGCAATATATCGAACTAGTAATTGCAGAGTGGAATGGAGATTCGGCTTCTGCTAATCGGGGCGATGGAGATATATGGACGTACGATCGATTTGTTCCTGTACCGAAGGTGCTTGTGCGAACAATTTCTGGTGGTGTAAATGTTGCGGGACCTGGGTATGGAACAGGGGACGATACTGTATGGTGGGCGTGCTCGTATTTGCCCGCTACGAACGAACCGTTTGGTTCTCTTATTGGTGTGCTCTATAGTCCAGAAGGTAGAGTGGTCGTACGAAATGCAGAATCTGGTTCCGACAGAATTTGGGTTGATTACAATCGTGACTGGATTCAAACTATCAACGCAACTACACAAATAGTGTGGGATGATGCGAACGTTGTAACTTCCCCATGGTTAAGTCCTGCTACGCCGAATATTGGTTCCTACTTTGACATCGAAATACAAGCAAGCGAGCCATTTGTAAGTATGACCCCCATTCTTGCCGTCTTCAATGAAGAAGCATGTCGAAAAGCGTATGACCCAACAGCGTGGAGTGACTCGAATAGTCGAGAACGTGATTACACAACATTTATTGATGCAAATGCAGACCGCATTCAATTCAATCGTTACAGCGGAGCAGTATTAAAATGAATCAACATCGAAAACAGTATGGTTTTTCTCTTATTGAATTATTGCTTGCAATTTTCATATTAGGCATTGGCATTATTAGCATCGCCACACTTTTTCCAGCAGGTATTGCCCAGCAACAGAAGACAACAGACGATGTTATTGGTCCAATTGTTGCACGAAATGCAATGACGCTTTTGCGTTCGAAACTCGACCAACAAGATTTTGCTGGCGCAGAGGATTTTGAGCCAGACTGGTCGCCGTTTCTTTGCGAATTCTCTTTAACCCAAGCAAGTATTAATCCGTGGCCAACTATTTGCGGTGATTGGATGTGGAGAAGGCCTGGCATTGTTGATGAATCGTATGGTGAAGATCAAGATATAAACGCACAAACAGTTCGAGGTGCAATTGATATTTTTGCAACACCCGGCTTTGAGGTAATCGATGGGCAGGGTTCGCCATTAACGGAGTATTGGACAGATACAGAAGGATTGCCTGGTATTCCATACAACAAAAATAAATACCCCGACATTTACGATGAAGGAAATTTTGTTGACATTAACCCTCCTGTTATGAGGATTATGGCTAGCGAACGACAATATCCAATGTGGGATGGCTTGCCAGAAGATAGACCAAAAGCCCAATATTACTGGGACTGCATGTTCCGAAGATATGAGGGGCGAATTCTTGTTGCGATTTTTGTGTACCGCGTGATTGACCCATCGCAGACGGGTGCGTACACAGTTGACACAAGGCAGTACCAAACGCCAAACTTACCACTTCGAGTCAATCTTGAATCAGAATCTTCAACGGGTTCTTGGAACGCAAATCAAGGTAGTGAAATACTCAATGATTCACAATTAGACGACCCGTCATTGCAAGCAAGTCAATGGCAGTACCCTGGTCAGTGGCTAGTTGACCAGAATGGAAATGTGCACAACGTTCAAAATGGAAGAAGGCGCATGAATGATACGGAACCAGTTCGGCTTACAGCTCCGCCGTCACCGTTACAAGTATTTGTGACTGGTTCAAGTTTTGGTTCACCTTCGATTAATGTCAATTGGTGGGACCAGACATATGTACCACAACAGAGTGGAATTCAATATAACGGCGTAGTAACGGATATCTGGTTTGTACCAACAAGTGATAGTAAGGGTAGAAAATTGTATCCAGTCTACGCAATGGTGGAAGCGTTATGATTAGTCGAATAATTTCAAAAACTAATCGACGGGCATTCACTTTAATTGAACTCATGGTGGCAGTAGTTGTCCTTCTTGCCGTGATGGTTGCAGTTGGTCGAATTTTCAGTACAACAAGTGATATCTCTTCTTCAGGCAAGGCAATTGCAGAAACACTGCAGCAAGGCGTTGCTATTGAGCAACAGTTACGTGAAGATATTGCGAATATTTCGCGGGAAGGTTTCGTTGGTATCCATTCTGTGGCAGTTCCAAATAATGTGAAGGGTGAGTTCATGCTTATAGATGATTCGCTTCCAGCAGATGAAATTATAAGGTGCGACCAACTTATCTTTTTCACCGACGGTGTTGCAACGCCAATGTTAAATACAGGAAGCACTGATTTTGCTGGGCAAGGTCTTGCGACAAGAGTGTACTACGGTCACGGTATTCGTTTTCCCCAATTAGATGGCATCCTCCAAGGCGTAAACAACTTTGAACAGTCTGATGACCCGATGTATTTTGGTTCGACTATTCCTCAAGTAAAAACACCTTGGTATGAGGGCGCGATTGAAGTTGAAACAAGAATGTATACCGAGGGCCAAGCCCAACGATTTGATGTAGTTGGTACTTCGTATTATGCAAACGGAACGCAGAACCAACCAAGTGAGTGGACGCTCTGCAGGCAAGCGATTATTCTTGGAGATGATGATCAAGAAAATCCGAACAGTACGCGTAAAACGGTCTATTTAGGTAGAGGAATTTCTTCGCACACTATTTTTCCATGGGATCCTAGAATTGGCGGGAACGCTACTTACCCCCATGTATTGCACGGCAGAGTTGATATCGCAGCAACGCAGTTGGATGACATTCGCCAAAGTGTTTTACAAGAAGTTGAATTTGGTTCTTCAAATCGGCAATGGCGAGGCGGGGTTGCTGATAGTGGAACGGATCAACAAGAGTTAATTGCTTCTCTCTTTTATTGGCCAAGAGTTGAGCCATATCCGCCAACGGCAGTGCGGTACGACCAGGCACTTATGATGTCTGCAATTGCAGAGGGTTGCGTCTCTTTCCAAGTTGAGTGGACATACGATGAAGGTGTAGGCGAAGCGACGGACGCCAATCATGTTTGGTATTCAGGATATCATTTTGACGATTTAGTAGTAAGCCCATGGTGGGGAAGTTCGTATACGTATTCAATTGGCGGGCAAAGTGATGAATACAATATTGGTTTTAAAACGCTAACAGATTTTACCTATGACGCAATAAACGGAGTGACTAATGATGTTGTTCCCGCTTCAATTAATCCAAGTTTGATTGAACCAGTGTTTAACAATACCGATACTGCAGGTGCAGTTCTAGTTCCAACTATTTACGGTTCAGGAACCAGAACGAATGAGTATTGGGCAATATTTGGATACAACGGAAGTGATCCATTTATGGAAAATGACCTTGATTTTCTAAATGGAACATTCGGTGATCCCACGTGGCGCTATACACCGTGGCCAAGTGCTTTACGCATCACATTACATTTGCTTGATAGAAACAACCGCTTAGGAGCAGGGTGGACATACCAATTTGTAGTTGACCTACCGGAACGAAATTAATGATGAAACAACGAACACATTCTATACGCCCTCGTTTTGGCAATGCTCTCATCCTTGTTGTTGGAATTCTTGTTCTTTTGGTTCTAGTTGCAACGGCATTTATTACTCGAACGCAAAGTGGTCGAGCAACCGCTATTGCACAACGAGATGTATCAAAGATAAATGATAGAGCACGCACCATTGCAACACAGGTTGCAGAAGAAACGGCATTGTCTCTTTTTGCTAAGCCAATTGTCGTTACCAATCAAATTTCAGCATCAAGCGCGAATACACGGCGGGGTGAACCGCCTTCAAATGCATTACGGTATAGTCACGATTCGACATACCCGTTTAACTATGCGCCATATGAAGTTATTCCTTGGACGAACCCACCAGATAATACGATTAACGGGATTCCATCGCTTGGACCAATGAACCCAATAGGCGGCCCATCGTTTGGTGACACGCGATGGTTGCGTGATTTAGAACCACAACGAGCTGATGTTCAGGACCTCATTGGTCAAGGTTTTCCTGGTTGGTCCGTTTCTGACGGTACGCCAGATACCTTCACGCATTGGCGGCATCTTACGAATTTATCTCGAAGTGGAAATGCATGGCGCGTCGTGCCAGATATCAGTGATGTAACATGGAACTTAATCACAGACCTTGATGTTCCCTTTGAACAATGGCCAATTGCAAGACCGCAACGATCAAGTGGCTGGCAAGGTTTAGCACTAAATGCTTCAACCCAATACCCGTCCTTAGTAAATGGTGGTCAAGCAAACTTTAACTTATGGCTTAATTGGACAACGCTCAATGGTTGGGCTGCAGCGCAACTAAATCCGCAACTGTTACCACAGAACTTTTTAGATTTAAGTGACCTAAACGGCGACGGTATTCATAACGACCCAACGGTTGGCGAGCGCCCGCTTGATGCATTTATAAATGGTACCGACCGTTGGTTCGTAGAACGAATGTTAACGGACACAGATGGTGATGGATTTACCGATGCATTTTGGCATCTCTATCCTCAAACACTTGGTCCAGACACGCGGCAAATTGTTGCAGTTTCAGTAACGGACAACAGTGGCAGGGGAAACATGAACGTTGCGACTGCATACCACCGTAAAGATTACGGTGATTGGAATAGCAATGACACTGCTCGCGATAAAGTTGGTGAAGCAACACGGGGCCACACACCAGCGGACCTAGCAATTATTGGCCAAAACAGTACTAGTTTTGGCAATGTATACCCATGGCGAGTTGGGTTTATGGATAACCTCGCAAACCTTCCAGGCAATGCATTATTTTCTACACCATGGATCTCTTACAATCAAATTGGACCTAATGGCTACGCTGTAAATGTTGATTGGAATACAGACCAATGGAACTCGCGCGAGAATGCAAGTTTGCTAGATGAACTTGGAATTGAAGTAAATCAAAATACAACCAATCCGGTTTTTGTTGACCCTACGGGTAATCATGCGCTGAGTATTACAGATGATATTTCATCTCGATATGGTCGACTTTGGTATTTTCAATTAGCAGGTCGCGATCCATTTAACGCTACGAATGGTTTGCGTCCATTCACAATCGCAGACGAGTTAGAATTGCGTATAGCAGACGGAAATAATTATCAGTTTGTCGGTTCTCGATTTGAACGAAGTGTAAATGACATTATTGGATTCATTAGTGGTGGCGATGTTCAAAACCAATTTTTAAGAAGTGATTATCAACACAGCCACGAGGCAAGTGAATACCGCGATCAACTCGACAATGCACAACTTGTATTTGATAACCGTCGAAAATTAACTATGTTCTCAGGTGTTCGAAATGATTTGCTTCCGCCGTGGCTTCGGTGGGAAGATAGATTTTGGAATCGCCACGACCCAGAAAATATGAATATTCCTCTGGGATACGATGCGTTTGACATTGCTGCCTATGAAGCAGCAGGCGTTCCTGCTGCAGCGCGAACTGGCGTTTTTGGGTCAACATTCCCAACGAAAGTTGCTATTGAAGGCGTGAACGCTGCGATTGTTGCTTCGCAAAATGGTGACGATCCGCAACTTGCATTGGAAAATGCTGTGCTGAATTGGCGTGACCAAGCCAGAGGTAAAGTGGACTTGCGTGAGTATTACCCTGCTAGTAACGATTTCTATTTTGATATTTGGTTTGAGTCAAACACCGATGGTCGATTGTCACTCGCAGAGCGAGCACCGTTACAAATATTGCTTGCGCTAACTGATTCGCAAGAAAGTGGAATTGAAAATTTAGAATACCTCGACCCCAGTGGCGCAAATTATGATTCACTCAAGCGGGACGCGCACGCACCGTTGGGAACGTACTCAACGCCTGATCCCGATGCAAATTGGGATAACCTTGCGACAAATTATTACCAACAAGCACGAATTAGTGCTGCTGGTCTAGCATCAAACTTATTGACATATCGGGATCAAGATTCCACTTGGCGTGAGCAATC
This sequence comes from Phycisphaerales bacterium, assembly GCA_012965315.1. Taxonomy (GTDB): domain Bacteria; phylum Planctomycetota; class Phycisphaerae; order Phycisphaerales; family SM1A02. Next base: position 10,568 of record DTSO01000114.1, read on the forward strand.
AACATTGCCACACACGTATGATGGTACGACTGCGATGTATAACTTGCCGTTGAGCCAGGCGGTAACTCCTCCAGTCATTGGTCGACAAGTGAACGATGGGGAAGACCCAACTTGGGGAAGTTATGTACCTTTTACTGAAACAAGCATTGCCGGTCCAAATGAAGATGCAGTAGAAATGCTTGGTATGGAATTGCAACCCTTCATTTTGGAAACATTTATTGCGCATGCACACCAAGCAAAAGCTGGTGGTGATCCATGGGCTTGCTGTTTAGCAACGGGCACTTGTGTTGAAGTTTCAAAAGAAACATGTGAAGGATTACTTGGAGGAACGTATTTCGATGGTCAAGTGTGCGATCCTGATGGCGATCCCGGAACTGATGACGGCCCCTGTACAGATTTAGGTGCTTGTTGTTTTGCTGAGGGTGGTTGCATTTATACGTACGAAACTGTCTGCATTGATCGAGGCGGGGAATTTCTAGGACTTGGCGTAAGTTGTAGCGATACTGCTTGTGTTGGTGCATGTTGCGTTGATGGGGTGAATCAGCCAGACCTTGCTGGTCCATTAGTTGGAGAATGTTTAGATGTATCTGCTGCTAGTTGTGGTGAAATTGGTGGATTTTTTGCAGGCGTTGATACTGCTTGTGCAACGCAAGCATGTATTCCACTTGGTTCTTGTTGTTTCTCAAGTGCATCTTGTATGGATGTGTTAAATGAAAACCAATGCTTATCGCTATTTGGAACATACAACCCAGGCGTTTTTTGTTTTGATGATACTTGTGTCACTGGCGCGTGTTGTCTTTCTTCTGATTACGCATCTTGTGTTGATGCATCTGAAACTACTTGCATCAATTTGCTAAGCGGTACGTACTTAGGAGTTGGAACATCTTGTGAAATTACACCCTGTACAACAATAGGTTCGTGTTGCTTTGGCAGTGGAACTTGCGTTGATGTCATGTCACCATCTGCTTGTTTATCAGACGGCGGTGTTTACTTAGCAGGCACATCGTGTTTTGAATCGCAAATAACAATTATTGAAATGCCGACGGCTGATACTTGGATTGATGAAGCAAATCCTGTAACTGCGCATGGCTCAGATGTCACGCTTCTTGCAGGCGAAAACGCAACTTCTGCACGCCAGCATATCCTTCTTGAATTTCAATTGGATCCAAGTATTGATCCGACACAAATTTCTTCCGCGATTCTCGTTCTTGATTTTGAAGAATTAGCAGGAGTGTCCTCAGTTGTATCTTTGGCAAGATTAAATGTTCAGAATCTTGGCTTAGGGGAAGACTGGGTAAGCGAGACTGCGGATTGGAATACGTACGACGGAACGAATGTATGGCCCGGTGGTTCTGGTGCCGGCGGTGATGTTGACCCAGTAACCCAAGAATATAACTTCCTCGTAGGTTCGCTCGGTAATGTTAAATTATTCATTGTTGATTTAGTTGCGGATGCAGTTGAAAACCACGCTGGAAAACTATCTCTTATTGTGTATAAAGATTTGCCAGACGGAGTGCAAAGTCAATCTTCGTATGCAAGTAGAGAAACTATTAAGGAATTCCAACCACGATTAACAATAAAAATTGCTGTTGGTCCAAATCCTTGTTTAAGTTCATGTTGCTTGAACACAAAAATATGTGAAGAGGTTTCATTTGATACCTGTGAAAACCTTGGTGGCATATTCAACCAAGGTGTTTCTTGTGCTGAAAATGGTTGTATTGGTTCTTGTTGTTTTGCAACTGGTGGTTGCGAAAATTTATCGCAAGAATCATGCGAAAGTAATTTTGATGCAACATTTATGGGGTATGGAACGTCATGTGATATAGAAGCTTGTGGTGTTGAAGGGGCTTGTTGTCTTGAATATATTGCAGATGAAGTTTGGTTGAACGAATTCCAATACGACACAGTTGACCCAACTAAAGAAACTATCGAAATCGTCCTTGACAACTCCGTTGCAATCGCAACGGTACAAGTATCACTTTACGATGGTGACACTGGCGCTGTGTACGGCACGCTGAACGGTTCGGACTTTGTGGCTGGAGATACCCAGGGCGGAATGACGGTGTACTCAACGATTGCTGCATTGCAAGATGGACCTGACGGTCTCGCAATTTCAGTCAATGGCGTGTTAGTACCAAACCAATTCCTAAGTTATGAAGGCGTCTTCATCGCAACGGATGGTCCAGCACTTGGTGAAACATCAGACTTAGTTCCAGAAACACAAGTCGCCGCTCCAGCAGATTCATCAATTGGATTGTTCGGAACGGGTTCTTATTTTTCAGACTTTGAATGGTCTGTGATGCTCTTGTCATCTGGCTCTGTAAATGCAGGTCAGTTGCTAGAAGAAGTTATTGAATCTGAAGTATGTATTAATGTTTCTGAAACGGCTTGTGGTCTGCTCGGTGGCACATACCAAGGCGAGGGCTCACAGTGTGGATCAGTTCCTTGCGGTTCTGCAGTCATTCGTGGCTCGTGTTGTTTTGACACAGGTGAATGTGATGATATCGATTCAGCAACATGCCATGAACTCAATGGTGTGTACCAAGGCGACCTTGTTTCCTGTGTTGACGACCCCTGTCTGACAGGTGGCTCATGTTGCCTTGACAGTTCATCTTGTTTAGATCTTGATGAAACTTCATGTACAGAGATGGGTGGAACTTTTAATCTAGGACAAACTTGTAGCGAGCAGCCATGTATCGGCGCTTGTTGTGTGGGTGCAGATGCAGCTTGTACGAATGCGTTAAATGCATCGCAGTGTCTAGCAATTGGCGGAGAGTTTATGCAAGGCACTACTTGTGGTTCTCGACCATGTGTTGGTGCTTGTTGTATTGATAGCGATGCCGATGGTGCATCAGACGTTTGTGAAAATGTTTCTGGCTCATCATGCGTAGGAATTATGGGGGGTGTTTTCCAAGGAAATGGAACAAGTTGCGCGACAGACCCGTGCGTTGTTGGACTCCCTGGCGCTTGTTGTATGTCGGCAGGTAATGCATGTACAGAACAAGTTGAAATTGTATGTTTAGCAATTGGCGGTACATTCCAAGGCGAAAATTCTGTTTGCGAAGCTGTTGGATGTTTCTATCTAAATTCGTATGGCGCTTGTTGTATTAATGACGGCGATGCTTGTTCCCAACTTTTAAACGAGGATTGTGAAACTATCGGCGGTATTTATGCAGGTAACAATACACTGTGCGAACTTGTAGATTGTTTCCCAAGCCAATCAGCAGGATCATGTTGTGTCGCTGGAGATATTTGTGCAGATGTAGTTTCCGAAATAAATTGCGACGCACTCGGCGGCGTCTATCAAGACGGAGTGTTCTGTGAATCAAACCCATGTAATGTTCTACTTGGTGGATCATGTTGTCTGGGTGATGGTATTTGCGCTGATACAAGTTCAGAAGCAATCTGTCTTGCTCTTGGCGGTGTGTATCAGGGGCGTGGCACTGCTTGCGAATCGAGCACTTGTGTAGGCGCATGTTGTCTGACAAGTGGCACGTGCGTTAATGACACGCAAGCAAATTGCGATTCGCTTGCTGGCACATTCATGGGATTGGGTTCTTCATGTGAAACGAATCCGTGTCGAGGAGCTTGTTGCCTTGCTAGTGGAAGTTGTTTAGATGTCATGGTAATGCCTTCGTGTGAATTCAACGGTGGTTCTTTTATGGGCTTTAGTACAGTTTGTTCTACTCGTCCTTGCGAAGGCGCTTGTTGTTTGGATCCTCTTGGCTGTGAATCAGCGTCGCCAATCTCTTGTATTGAAATGGGCGGCACGTACCTCGGGTCCGGCACACTTTGCTTGTCAGCACCATGCGTTGAAGGCGCGTGTTGCCTTGAGAATGGCGAGTGTCTTGAAACGTTCCAAACTTCTTGCGATGTTCTAGGAGGTTCGCTCTTAATTGGTGCTACTTGTGATACAGATCCTTGCGAAGGTGCGTGTTGTTTGTGGAACGGTGGTTGCGAAATACTCTCGAAACATACGTGTGAAAAACTGTGGGACCCAGATGGTCAATTTAACTGGGAAACAGACGACCCACCGGGATTCTTTAATGGGTTTGGAACAATTTGCACAGGGGTTCCTTGTACCCCAGAAGGAAAATGTTGTCTGCCAAGTGGTTCATGTGTAAACATTATGGACGTTGAAAATGCAGAGACTGCCCCTGATGGCTTTGTATTTTATTGCGAAGAGGTTCTCGGTGGTACGTATTACATCGGTGAAAATTGCGGAGACACACCGTGCGAAGGTGCATGTTGTTACGGTTCTGGAGGTTGCGAAAATCTTCCTCAAGCAACTTGTTTAGCAATGGCTGGCGAATGGCAAGGTGGTGGTGTTCTTTGTGCTGACAGCCCATGTCTAGAAGGAGCATGTTGTTTTGATAGTGGAAGTTGTTTAGAAAATACAGAAACTGTTTGCGAAAATTCACTCGGTGGAGTGTGGCAAGGAGCAGGAGTGCTATGTGCAGATTCAACGTGCGTTGGATACTTCCTAGTGACGACTGACTTAGCAGAATGCCCACAAGAAACTGTTGCGGTTGTCCAATTAGCGAATCCATTTGACAGGGCTATTGACTTGAACGATTTTGCAGTTGAATTTTTTGGCCAAGATTTAAAATTAGAAGGATTGAACGTAGTATTGCCACCTGCAACTCCTGAAAATCCTTCGACTTTGATTTTGTACGCTTTGCCAGAAGTCTCAACTATTATTGATCCGTCTGGATTGCATGATTTTAATTCTGAATGGCGCGACTTCCTTGATATTGAAGTTGCAGATCATCCAATTGATGATATTGCTACTCCAACTATTGATGAGAGCACAATCTTTGTCGGCGTACCAAATGTGATATGGAGTACAGACCGAACGTATTACGACGCACTAAATGTTAACGAACAAAATAGTGTCGCATTGTATAAATTTGACGGCATTGATGGCGTTGATAGGCAACGAGTATTAATCGATCGCGTTGACGCTCCGAATTCTCTTGTTAATTTTAATCAAAGAGTTGTTGAAGATTTAGCAGATGAATGGCTGAAACTCGGTACTGACGGCTATGTAACCGTCACCGACCGAGACGGCAATAAGATCGAGTCTTTACCGAACACCTCGGCAATGCTTGTTCAGTGGGATCGTGTAACTAGAGCTTGGGCTGTAGATGCTCCGGATGTTTCTGGTTGGCAAAATGATCGGATAGATCCATGGGAACGAAATCCAAGATATGTATTCGCTGCACACGATTTGACTCGAAGTGTCGAGTTGCGTCCTGTTGCAAATCCGCAATCCACGCCGCCGGTAAGTGAAATTGAATTTACTTCCGGTTTCCATTGGACTGAGTTCAACGACCCAGATGATATGGATGGCGATGGGAATCCTGACACTGCTGCCGATGATGACCTGCTTCCAGATTATCTTGACCCTTGGTTTGTTGTTGAATCTTGGACACCACGTGCTGGAGCATTACGCCAAGGCGCTGTTAATCCGGGTGAAGTTGTTGGTGGTTTGTACACACACAAGCCAACCTCTTTCGATATGAACCATTTGCAAGATCCTCAGTTTGCGATTAATGGTAAGTGGTCCTATCCAGATAAGGGGTGGTACGGACAGCGAACGGACGTTGATGGTGATGGCACGACTTCTGACACGCCAGCTTTTGAAGATACTGATGCGGATGATATTATTGATGAAACTGATATGTCACTAGACTTTTCAATGCAAATGTTGCAGAAAGACAATGACTTTGAACAAGTTGGAGAGTTGATGTACTTGTGGCTATTCGGGCATATGCTTGAAGGCACGCACTTGGAGTTAGAAGAAAATGCATACCTTGTTCTTCCGGTTAGTCCGCTAGACGATGTTGCTGGAACTGCGGTAGATGCAGGGACAGTCACTACCTTTAGTGAGTTTATGTACCCACGTTGGGATGCAACATTTGAAGAGTGGTGGGCGCCATGGGTTGGCACAATTATAAATGATGAAGTTGTGTTAAACGAAAATGTGAACAGACTGCGTTTCTTATCTGAGGGTGATGCGAATTTACCATTGATGATGGCTGGCAGAAATGAATTTGATGGCTTCCAAGCACAAGCATTAAATCATGCATGGCCAAGATTGTCGATTGCAGCTCGCGTTCTTGATTCCTTCATTTGCGACGGGCCGGGCAGGCCTGATATTACAGGTGATGGAATCGGTGATGCGCTCTATCCAACGGGTAATCTTCAGCAACGCCCATCCACGCACTCGTTCTACAATGCAAATGGTTATTCAGGCAAAGCGACCCCTGGCATTATTAATATTAATACTGCAACCGTAGAAACGCTTCGCATGTTGCCTCATATGTATAAAGTTGTCCATGCAACGCCCGCAAGTGAAACTGGAGTCCTTGATACTGCAGACCGTAATCCGCGTTCACTGCTACCAGAATCAATTGTGCAATGGCGTGAATCATCCAACGGCAATCCTAATCTTCTTATAGGTTCAGGGTATACAGGTGGACCAAATTATGAAAATCGAACCGTTGCAATTGGAATTGATGCAAATGCATACGGTAGTGGACCAAAAGATACGCGTGGTTTCTCATCGCCAGCTGAAATTGGCATGTTGCAACAATCAGCAGTAGTTGATGGTGTTATAGAGCCATGGAACTTAGACAATCAGCACAATGCAATTCGAGATAGAGATGCATGGCGAATTGATTTTGCAGCAATGGATCCATTTGGAACAATCAATTATGGTACTACAGATGAATTAGTGGATGCTGGTGCCATGCTCAGTACTGAAGTGAACTTTGCAGACTACTACGGCGAAGATACAAGAAGTGGTGACCGTGTTACCAGTGATGCCGAAGAAGTTAACTTACTTCAAGCGGGTATTTCTAACTTGATTTCAACTACGAGTGATATGTTTACTGTGCATATGCGAATTAGAACTTTCAAACGAAATCCGGTGACAGGTATTTGGGACGCTACGGATTTAGATTACATCGTAGATGACAGCCGTTACGTGATGTTGCTTGACCGTTCTGGTGTAAATGTGCCATTGGACAAACCTAAGATTTTATACTTTGAGAAATTGCCGAATTAATTAAAGTTACATTTTTGCCCGTCTCGCCACGCTCATCCGCAAAATGACGTGCGGGGCGGGTTTTTCAATTATGCAGTGATACTAAGAATCTAAAGAAATTGTGGTGTAGAATATTCATATGGCTGAAACCAAAATGGACAAACCCAACGTTCCAAAGCACATTGCTATTATTATGGATGGTAATGGCAGGTGGGCAGAGGCTCGTGGATTGACTCGCACAGAAGGCCATGTTGCAGGTGCGAAGAGTGTAAAAAAAATTGTTACGCGTTGTGTCGAACTTGGCGTTGAATATTTAACACTCTATTCATTTTCGACTGAAAATTGGACACGGCCTGAAACAGAAATAACTGCACTGATGGATTTATTGTTGCTTAAGTTAGCAAGTGAAGTCCCAGAGCTAGCAGAACAAAATATACGGCTTGTCCATTATGGTTCAAGAGAAAAGTTTTCAAAGGAAGTGCTCGATGCGCTCGACAAAGCAGATGCAGAAACCGTGGGTGGAGAAAAACTCACCGTTGGTTTAGCTCTCGATTACTCTGGGCGAAGTGAGTTGCTGTATGCAATGCAGAAGATAGTTGATGATGGCGTAGCGGTTTCTCATGAGAATCTAGAGCAACGGTTGTATACCGCTGGTGTGCCAGACCCTGATTTGTTAATCCGTACAGCTGGCGAGTTTCGAGTTTCGAATTTTTTGCTTTGGCAGATTGCATACTCAGAAATATATGTCACAGAGCAATGTTGGCCAGATTTTGATGCCGATTCACTCGATGAAGCAATAGAAAATTTCGCAGGTCGAACTCGGAAATTCGGTTCAGTTAAATAACTGTTTGTGAACGCTTCGGTCCGACACTAACAATTGAAATCGGCAAATCTAAATACGACGAGATGAAGTCAAGATATGCTTTTGCATTTGCAGGAAGATCTTCGGGGGAAGTAATGTGGTCAATTTCTTCAGGCCATCCTTCGAGTGTTTCAAAAATTGGCTTCACGGTTGTAAGTTGGAGCGCGTCTGGAATAAAGCGGTCGCTTCGAGAACCATCAGCAAGTTCATACGCAACACAAACTTTAAGTTCGTCAAACCCGCTTAGAACATCAAGAAGCATGCAGGCAACGGAAGTTGTTCCGCAAATCATTGCTGAATATTTTACCGCAACTAAATCGAGCCAGCCACAACGGCGTGGGCGACCGGTTGTCGTTCCGTACTCGTTGCCTCGGTCTCGAATTGCTTCACCAATTTCGCCCAGTTCTTCGCTTGGGAACGGTCCTCCGCCAACACGAGTTGAATAGGCTTTCATGATTCCGACAACATCGTTGATGTATTTGCCAGGCAACCCGGTGCCAGCTGGGATACCGAGCGCAGAGCAGTTTGAGCTTGTGACGTATGGGAATGTTCCATGGTCGATATCGAGAAGGCATGCGTTAGCGCCTTCAAACAGAACGGTTTTGCCTTCATTTACGCAATCATGTAATGCATAAACTGTATCAATGATATGCGGTGCTAATCGTTTGCCATAGCCAGCGTACTCATCCGCTAATGCAATTGCATCTAGCGGTGGTGCGTCTACGCCAAGGGCGGTGAGTTCGGCGCATCGAATGGCGCATGTAACTGTAAGTTTGTCAAGAAGTGTCGCATGGTCGAGTAAATCACCCATGCGAATAGCAGTTGCACGGTGTACTTTGTCAGCGTACGCAGGTCCAATGCCACGTTTGGTTGTTCCGATGGACTGGTCGCCCTTATTTGCAATTTGTGTAAGTTTGCGTTCAAGCGCTGCGTCATGTTCTTTGTGATATGGCATTACTACGTGTGCGCGGTTCGAAACTTTTAAATTGTCACCAACTTCAATACCTCGGTCACGCAAAGTATCAATTTCTTTAATCAGTTGAACAGGGTCCACAACTACACCATTGCCAATGACGCATTGTTTATCTTCGTACAAAATACCAGATGGAATTAAATGCAACGCATACTTTTCATCGCCAACGACGACGGTGTGTCCAGCGTTTGCGCCGCCGTTATATCGAACGATTACATCATGTTTTGCAGTGAGTAAATCGACAATTTTTCCTTTGCCTTCATCGCCCCATTGAAGTCCAACGATAGCGGTATTTTGCCCTGTATTCATATGTGTATTCTAACGAGAATTAGAGTCGGCGAATTATGGTTTCGTCGTTATTCATTTTTACAGTGAACTCGACAGGACCGATACGAACGATATCCTCATCTTCTAATGTTGCAGACGAAATTGCCTGATTGTTACGGAAAGTGTCAGAATCTGGGTCGCAATTTAGAATTTCTGCGAGACCATCTTTAATGGTAATTTCGCAATGAACTGGCGCTATAGTTGGAATTGAAACGTGCAAATCACAAGATCGACGGCTACCAATCGTTGTTCGATCTTGATGTAGGTCGAAAAAACGCTTTGTTCCATCTTCATATGTCATGATGAGCTGAATTGCCATCGCTATACGCCTCCTGCGGGTAAAATGACTTTCGTGACTGAATCTTCATCCAATCAACTTCCCCAGTTTACCATTTTGTCTGGTTCATTTCAACCAAATTCTGGAGCTCCTAGGGCAGATTTAACCGCAAATGAGTGGCAAAATACCGCTTCTTCAGCAACTGGTGCCTATATCCATGTTCCGTTTTGTTTTCATAAATGTCATTATTGTGACTTCTTTAGCATCGCTGGGAAGGAAGATCAGCACGAGCAATTTGTTGACCGGTTACTTGTTGAGCTCAAAGAAGTTGGGCAACTATTGCCAGAGTTGGAAACTATATTTATTGGAGGTGGAACTCCAACGCTTCTTGAAGAATCTTTATTTGATCGAATGCTTGCAGGGATTCATTCAAGCATACCAATGTCGAGTAATGTCGAATTTTCAATTGAGGCGAATCCTGAAACGGTAACGGCACAAAAAGCGATAAGCATGGTTGAGCACGGCATCAACCGTGTAAGTATCGGGGCACAATCATTTAATCTTGAATTGCTAAAAGTTCTTGAGCGGTGGCATGAACCAAGCAGTGTGAATCGTGCCGTAGATTTTGTGCACGAGGCCGGAATACAAAATGTAAACCTTGACATTATTTATTCAATACCAACGCAAACAAAAGAGCAAGTGCGCTTCGATTTGAACCAAGCGATGGCGCTTAGTCCGACGCACATGAGTTGTTACGCTTTGACGTATGAATTGAATACGCCATTGTTGCAACGCTTGCATACGGGTGCAATTACGCGGGTAGATCACGATCTTGAAGCAGACATGTTTGACATTGTGACTGAGGAACTCGAGTCAAATGGATATGCGCAATATGAAATTAGCAATTACGCAAAAGAGGGCTTTACTTGCAAGCACAATTTGATGTATTGGAACAATAATAACTGGTGGCCATTTGGTCCTGCCGCTGCTGGTCATATTGACGGAAGACGTTGGCGTAACGCGCCACGTTTACGTGATTACTTTGTGCACACGCCGTTGCCCTTGGTTGAAGATGTCGAACTTCTTCCAAAAGACACACAAGCAGGGGAAGCATTTATGATGGGGCTTCGGTTACTTAGAGGCATGGAGCGTTCTTGGGTTGAATCTCTCGTTTTGCAGTCAGCGAATCAATGGAGGCAAGTAGTAATTGACCGAAATTGCGACTCTGGATTGCTCGAATGGAAAAAAAATCACCTTGCTTTAACGGTTAAAGGATTGCATTTTGCCGATAGTGTCATAAGTGAATTTCTTACCCAAGTAGATTCATAAAATGGAACGACAGGACAGACTTAACTAATGAGTACTTCGAAAACATTTGGAAATTTGCGTCGCCGATTAGCGCCCTTTATCCGCCCAGTGCTTGAGAAAATTCCACCTGTTCGGTATTTTGCGGTCCGTCTTTTAAAGATTAAACAAGCGGGCAAGTTGCATCGTTGCGGTATGGATTTCTCCCTTCCAAGTGGTGATTTTGGTGTCACGCTTGAAGCAGAATCAACTGGCGAATATGAGCCAGTAACTACGGACCTAATTCAAACGTTACTCCAAGAGGGAATGACATTCGTCGATGTTGGTGCGCACGTTGGTTTATTTGCGCTTCCAGCAGCAAATTGGGTTGGACCAAACGGTAGAGTTGTTGCCTTTGAGCCACATCCAGATAACTTTGCCATGTTGCAACAAAATAGCAACGCAAATGAGTTGACATCGATTATTGATGCGAACCAGTCTGCAGTTTCGGACGTAACAGCTACTGTGCATTTACATATGTCTACGTTCAATACCGGTGATCATCAACTTTTTCATCAAGGAAGCAGAAATACTATCGAAGTGCAATGTACAACTTTAGATGCCTATTTTTCAGCAGGTGAAAAAGTAGATGTCATTAAGATGGATGTGCAAGGTGCGGAAGCGGCTGCGTTCCGTGGTATGCGACGAGTCCTTCAAGACAATCATTCGGTAAAAGTTATTTGGGAACTGTCCCCAGCGCAATTAGAAGATGCTGGCTCTAGTGCTTCGGAACTGTTGGCATGGTTGGAAGAATTCGGGTTCAACTTTACTATTGTCGATGATGCTACGGGTGCTATTAGTGCTGCATCAGCAGACGAAATACTGCGAGCGTGCCCACATGATTCGTATGTGAATATTTTGTGTGGTCGTGATGAATGACATGAATCGAAATGTTACTTGGATAACCAGTGCTGCAATTTTCGTTGCAGTTGTTTTATTTGGTGTCCGTTGGTCGTCAGGCATAATGAACAAGGGGCCTGTTCTCGATGAGAAATATATTACCGTTCCAATAAACGACATTATTACTAAAGGTTGGACGGTAGAAACTGCAATTGATTTTCAGGAGACAAAAGGACCTGCGATGATTTGGCAGTATGCTTTTTTTGGAAAAATGCTTGGTGGCACGTTAAACGATCTGCGATTAATTAGTGTCTGGAGTTCGTTGCTGTGTTTAGTTCTGTTGACTTGGGTTGCAGTTCGAAGTGCGGTGTATCGAAAAAATCTGTATTACATAGCAATCGGCTGGTTGCTTATTCCGTACAACCTCGTATTTAGTGAAATTGTGATGGGAGAAGTTTCATTTTTGCTTCTCTCCTTGTTTGCAGTAGTTGCCTTTATTTGGGGAATCGAAGAGAACGCACCAAAGTATCGCCGTTTTGTTGCTCCGTTGCTCTATTGCGTTGCGGTTTCAGTTGCGTTGCATAGCAGGATACATGTCGTTGCTTTGACGGGTGGTATTTGCTTCACAGCGTTTGCGCTTCTTGGTTTACGAAGTTGGCCATGGTGGGTAGCTAGTGTTTTGGCAGGTCTTCTACGCATTCCATTATGGATGCGGTGGGGTGGTCTCGTAAGTCCTGAATACCAAACTTTGCACGGACTTGGTTTTCGATTAGAGAGTTTGTCGTATCTTGCCGGGGCGATGGTTCCGTTTGTTGGAGTGTTTGCAATTGAGGGATGGCGTATTGCAAAATCCAGACTCTTTCTCATCATTTCTTTTTGTATTGGTGTGCTTCTTGTCCTGAGTGCGATGCCCGATCTTGTTGTTCCATCAGGTGATATTGATTATGTAAACAATAACGATCGATTTCAAGGAATTGCTGCAACGCTTGTTAAAAGAATTTCATTGAACGGTGCAGTCCAGCAAGGAATATTGGCATTGCTTGCCGGAGTTGGATTGGCAGGGCTCGCGGGTTTATGGGTTTGTAAAGATAGAGCGCGAATTGTCGGTTCGATTACATTTTGGTCTCTAACATTTGGTTGGTT
>DTSO01000115.1 GCA_012965315.1 Phycisphaerales bacterium
CATCGTTGCTTTTAAATGCAACGAAAATAGAACTCCCGCTGTTTTTGCAGAAGCAACTTGTTCTTCTAAAAATTCTACTAACGCTTTCTTACTCATGAATGTTCCGTCAAGAATTTCTCCTTGTTGCAACGCAAGAGTATCCTTTAAGACGATTTTTCCATTTGAAGTTTCAAGAACAATTTGCACTGTCGTATCATTTTCAATAGTGACTGATTGTTCGTTTGCATAAAAGTCCCCGACTTGCATGCAAGAAACACTTGTACTGCTTTCGGACGACCATGCTCCCATTCTGTGAGGATTCTGCCGAGCATATTCTTTCACCGCTTTTGGCGCACGTCTATCTGAGTTACCCTCGCGAAGCACAGGGTTTACCGCACTGCCTTTTACTTTGTTATAGGTATCTTGAATTGCACGCTGTTCGTCTGTTGTTGGTTCTTCTAGATAGTCTGGAATCGCGAACCCTTTAGCTTGCAATTCTGCGATTGCTGATTTTAACTGCGGAACAGAAGCGCTAATATTTGGTAGTTTTATTACGTTTGCAGTTGGTTGTTTAACTAGTTCGCCGAGTTCTGCAAGCGCGTCTTCTACTCGTTGATTTTTGCTAAGGCATTCGGGAAAATGCGCGAGGATTCTGCCAGATAAAGAAATATCTTTTAACTCAAATTCAATACCTGAAGAAGCAGTAAATGCCTTAATTACTGGCAAAAACGAATAAGTCGCAAGGGCTGGAGCTTCATCCGTGTGGGTGTATACGATTTTTGGTGTAATTGACATAGACCCACCATTTTACCCCCGATTAGATTTTATCGCCCCCTAAATGCAGCAATGAAATACCAAATAATTGGTGCAATTGTAGCAAAGAGAATGATTGGCAGGAACATCCACCCAAGTAGGGATGTTCCTCCGCCCGCAATCGAAATGGTGTCATAGACTAGTACAGTAAAAAGAATTGAAACTGCACAAGCGAGTACACTCAACAAGCGGACTATAAGGCCATATTGGAACTCTGCGTTTTCTTCATTGATTTTAATTGGAACATTTGATAGCCACGGAAACTTTCGAAGAAGTAACATCATTGGAACCATAATTATAGCAATGGATGGCAACAACCAGATCATTCCTTTTGAACCCCAACCATCTGCGTCGCCTTTTGCATTGAAATGCGTTGGTATTGTTGCCGGCAAACTTGACCACGATTGTAAAACTAAAAATATTCCATAAAGAACAGTCACAATTGCAACTGCCCCGAACAATCTGTCCAAAAACTTACGAGGCGGTTGTATCTTTGGTCGAGGATTCATCTATTCAACCAAATGTTTTGTGCCACGACCTTTTGCAAGATCGATTTGTTTTTGACGTTCAGCAAATCTTGCCTTTTGCTCGTCTGTTGTTTTGTCATAACAACGCGGGCAACTAACTCCTTCTCGAAAAGAGGAAGCGGCTTTTTCAACTTCACCAATTGGAGTTCTACAAGCACGGCATAGTTCATATTCGCCGGCTTCAAGTCCGTGACCAACAGAGACTCTTTCGTCAAAAACGAAACATTGACCTTCCCAAAGACTTTGGTCTTCTGGAATTTGCTCGAGGTATTTTAAAATTCCACCTTCAAGATGAAAAACATTTTCAAAATTGGATTCTTTTAGATACGCAGTAGATTTTTCGCACCGGATACCACCAGTGCAGAACATCGCAACGCGTGGTTGCTCATTTACATCGATATTGTCTTCTAGCCATTGAGGCAATTCGCCAAATGACACTATGTTTGGGTTGATTGAATTTTTAAATGACCCAATTTCGACTTCGTAGTCATTTCTAGTATCAACCAGAATGACGTTTGGGTCGCTAATTAAAGCATTCCACTCTTCGGGTTTAACATAGCTACCCGTCAATCGTTCTGGGTCAATCCCCTCTACTCCCATAGTTACAATTTCTTTCTTCAATCTCACTCGAAGTTTTCTAAACGGCTGTTTTTTCACCGTCGATTCTTTCCATGCTAGACCATCAAGTCGAGGGTCTTCTAAAAGAAAATGCAATACCCCTAATACTTCATCACGCGAACCTGCAATAGTTGCGTTAATACCCTCGTTTGCGATAAGAACAATACCTCTCACATTGTTTTCTATACAACGAGTTTCGATTGATTTCTGCAACGAAGCAAGCTCATCTAGTTTCGTGAATTTATAAAAAGTAGCAACGAGTAATTCGTTCATGCATTTCTCCATTTAGCAATGGTAGCAAGTAAGATTTCTACTTTTGTATATTTCATAAATATGCACCATATAGTTTAGCAGAGATAGCATCTAAATCAAAGACTGCCCAGTCGCGCCAAACATCCGCCCAGTTCTCCTCAATACCAATGATTGCCTTTGTAACATCTGCCTCAATAAAAATACTGTAGAAGCGCGTTCTGATAGGTGTTTGTGTGTGTGTGTGTGTGTGTGTACAAAAGCGGAGCTTGTGATGTCGACCAGTCCAACTTCGTAGCTTGATTTTGAGTTTGTATTTTCAAGTAAACTATATATAAGAGAAGTTGCACCCGCCCCGATATCAAGCACATTCGATGCAGGTCCACCCAATTCCTTGATCAGTGAAAGAGATAACGATGGCATTTGTTGGCACCAACTGACTTCTGTAGGTACTTTGTTTTTGCAAATTTGGTTCCAAAGTACTTTGCTTACATTTTCACTGAAGCATCATAATAGAGGCTATTAGTAAGTATTTCGTAGACAATTACGTAATAAAACCACGCTTATAGATACTTTCTCCTTGCTTTGTATTGAATAATTCGCCATACTTAATTTTAAAAGATTCGAATAAACTGCGTATTTCTTGAACAACACTTGTCTACATTATGGAGAGAGAGACATGATTAATACTTGTAAAAACTTCTGCGTCCTTTTGGTTGCTTCTGTTTGTTGCCTTTCAACAGTGCAAACTACAAATGCAGATTCCGAAACGCCAACGTTCCACGAACTTTCGACGGTTCCAAAAACCGCTTTTATTGGCCGTGTTATTCAGTTAACGCCAAGAAGAACCTCCACTGATTTTATCATCACACAAGTACACTTTGAAATTGATTATCTTGTATATGGTGATGAAAAGTTTTCAAAACAAGTGCTGCTTCAGCAACTTGGTGGGACCATCGGAGATGAAACCATTAGTGTTTGCTGTCAACCAAAGTGGGAACTTGGCGAACGCTATCTTGTCTTTGCTGAAGACCCAGATGTTCTATTTACTTCCGCAACACTTGGAGCACTAGATGGTGTATTCCATATTGTAGAAGGCGAAGATGGAATAACGTACCCACTCGCTTGGGGCTATCGACCAATTACTGGTTTAAAAAATGGGTATCTTCGAGCAAGCGTACGTGCAACAAACCTAAACCAAGGTGTCGCTTCACTGTACCGCGAGGCATTTGCTCAAGTTGAACCAACTGATACAAGTTTTCGTGGTGGAACAGTAGATGCAATTCCCTCAACAAGTGTTCCTGCATGGACGCTCGATGAAATGCTTGAAATGATACATATTCATCGTGGTGAAAACAAACAGCCAGAAGTGCGCTTAGAACCTTGCTCAACATTACCACCTGTTCTCAGTCGTGGATTAACTTTGTGTTATTGCGGAGCCGTCGATTTATACAATGTCTTTGAACAAGTGCCAAGTTCATGGACAAGTTATTCGCACAACGATAACTTGATGGCTCGATTTAATCACTATTTTGATGTCAACAGATATTCGGATGATGATGGTGGATGGAATGCACCTAACGGTGAATCTGAAATCTGTGGTTGGATTGATAGTGACACACTTGAAAGTGTTTTTGATGCTAGTTTTCGTTGGCCCACAGGCGGTAGAGCGATGTGCGTTACATGGAGTTCCAGTAGCTGTAGTACAATTAGTGAAGCAGATATTTTCTTTAACCCTGACAAAACATTTGTATACGATTTTGACGATTCGTTTGGCACAAGCGACCAATGGCACTACCAGAAATCCATGATTCACGAAATGGGGCATGCAATCGGTTTCGAACGGGGCTCATGCGGCGCAGAAACGTACCAGTTCAATCGCCCAACAATCATGTTCAATAACCAAACATATCATGTTGAGGAAACCGTTGGACTTCACAGAAGAGACTCGAAGGTTCTAAACCTTCTTTATAGCGACCAAGGCACAAGGGAGAGCATTCAAGACATGGGCGTTGAATCATACTACGCGGATGGTAGCATTGTAAATTCAACACTTTCTCCGATGACCATACAACAAGGTGATTCATTTACAATCCAAAATGCTTTTGTAGAAAATATGTCTAACAGTTCTGTATCAGGAGTTCGCCTTCGTGTGTACTTATCAACGAACAGAACCATCACGACACACGATACATTATTAGGTACCTATACGAATTTCAGTACGTTCGCATTTGATAGCGACTGGCTCGGCGATATTACAAGAACAGTTGGCTACACAGTAGATCCAGATACGTATTACGTAGGCATGATGCTCACAACAGGTGGTTCAAGTTACGACTACGACGACTGGAGTTCAAACAATACAACATGGGTTGCAGATCAACTAACCGTAACCGAAGGAGATGGTCCTTTTAACGATATGGTGATGATGCTATTAGATATATTCCCGTTTACCCCATATCCATTTTGGGTGGACACTACGGGTGCTGGCGATGACCCAGAACCACCCTATTGCCCAGGGATTCCACCAATGGGACCAAGTCTCTTTTGGCGATTTGATATTGAAGATGACGGCACACTTGAGGTAGGCGTAGCAGAGCCAAGTACGGGTGGTGAGGGTCTCACAGGTAATTTTGGTATTACTGACAGTGTTGCAATCTATGAACTGAGCGCCAACGGTCAACCAACCGAACTGTTGGGTCTCTCTTGTTCAACAGATATAAATGGTCCAGCAGTTGCACAAGTTTTTGCTGGTAAGTCGTATCAACTTCGCATTGGTGGGCAAGGAAATTCGCCAACCGCTGGCTGGTATCAAGCATTAGTAAAACCAACTGCATTGCAAGGATCACACCCAAACTATCCAATTGAGTTGAGTGAATCAAGACCGCGTACAAATGAATTTATGCCTGATGTTCCATTTGGTTTACCTTGCACAGATTCCTCGTCGAAAGGTATGTGGTTTGAATTACACGCTGATGTGTCTGGATTTCTTGAAGTGACAACTTGTTCACCCGATACAAATTTTCCGCATGTCATTTCAGTACACAAGTCAACAATTCAATTGCCTTTGATTGGATGTAACACCGTATACGAAGGCAACTGCCCTTCTGGATACGGGGCAACATTTGGTTGGAATGCTGCAGCGAACACCTCGTACCTCATCCGTGTTGCTGGGCTTGATGCGACATTTGGAAATTTCCGCTTAGATTACACCAGTATTCCAGACCCAACTTTGAATAGCAAATGCACGACAGCACAACCAATCGATCTTGGGCTATGGTCTTTTAATACTTCTGGCGCAGAAGGGGATGCCGCAATGTTGTGTGATGGAACTGTCCAATCAAATCGATCGGCTTGGTTTAGTTATACAGCAATCGAAACTGGACTCGTCAAAGCAACAACATGTCCAGATTTTGGTGGAAACGCTGATTCTGAAACATCCGTTACTATGTACACCAATTGCAATGAGATGGCAGGTGGTTGTGGCAGTATGCTTTGTGATGGTGTACACGGTGGCGCTGAACTCCAAGTATCCGCAGGCACTACTGTTCTCATACGTGTTGCTCCAACCCCGAATGGATTGGGCTCAAACTTTGTTTCAGGTGCATTACTTGTTGATTTTGATATGAATTGCATTGGCGACTTAAATGGAGACCAAGTAGTGAATGTAGCCGATGTACTTTCGCTTATCGCCGATTGGGGAGTTTGCGAGGGTTGTGCTTCAGACTTTAATGGTGACGGAAAAGTCGCTGTTGATGACCTTCTTGTTCTCATTGGCGCTTGGGGAATTTGCGAATGAATAGAGTTTAATAATTGCTTATAATGTACGGTCTTAATAAAGGAATGATACATGACCGCAATAGCAACAAATACACTTGAATCCATCAATCCAGCAACTGGAGAAGTCGTTGGAACCGTACCACTAACTCCTGCAGATGAAATTTCAGCAATTGTTTCAAAAGCAACAGTTGCGCAGCACGATTGGAACGCCCTAGGCCTTGAGGGTCGCCTTAGGCTTATGCGACCAATCGCAGATCGCCTCATCGAAGTTGCACCCGAAATTGGAAGGTTAATTACTTCTGAAATGGGAAAGAGCACACCTGAAGCGCAAGGTGAAGCAACGTACGGTGCATCCAAGTTTGAAAGTGAACTTGTCAGTGCATTTGAAGCATTTCAACCAGAAGAAATGGCTGATGAACACACACGGTCCATTTTGTATCGAGATGCTTTAGGAGTAAGCGCTGCGATTACACCATGGAACTTCCCTATGCTCATGCCACAACAATGTATCTTGCCCTCACTTATGGCAGGCAACTGCGTTATTTTTAAACCATCAGAAGAAACTCCACTTGTAGGCCAAGCATACGCTGATGTACTCAACGAATTTTTGCCGGAGGGCGTGTTGCAAATAGTCCACGGCGCAGACGACCAAGGAAAGGCACTTGTTGCAAGCGACATTAATCTTGTAGCGTTCACTGGCTCTCGCGAAGTCGGTGCAAAAATATTAACTGCATGCGGGCCAGACTTGAAACGAGTGGTGCTTGAGCTTGGAGGAAAAGATGCGCTCATTGTTCTTGAAGATGCAGATATCGACGCAGCAGCAAGTTTGCAAAACAGTTTTAGAAACTCTGGTCAAGTATGCGTAAGTACTGAACGCATTTATGTTGAAGATTCTATTGCAGATGATTTTGAGAACCTTGTCGTAGAAAAAACAAAAGAATGGAAACAAGGCGACCCAACAGATGAAACTGTAAAAATCGGGCCAATGGTTTCAAGCATGCAACGAGATATTGTTCTTGCGCAACTTAAGCAAGCACTGAAAGATGGTGCTGTGCTTCGTTGTGGAGGTGAAACGAAGGACAACTATATTGAACCAACCGTTTTAACTGGCTGTTCACACGACATGCAAATCATGCATGACGAAACATTTGGTCCAATATGTTGCATACAACGATTTACAGGTGACGAGGAAGCGGTCGCGCTTGCGAATGAAACTCCATACGGACTTGGTGGCGCGGTGTATGGTGAAACACAACATGCAATGAATGTTGCTCGCCAACTAACGCCTGGAATGGTTGGCATTAATAAGGGTTGCGGTGGTTCTGAGGGTACGCCTTGGGTTGGCGCATGCCAATCAGGTTATGGTTACCACAGTGGACGAGATGGTCACCGACAATTTACGCAAGTACGTGTTGTTAGCATTCCAATTCATGAAATGAAACCAAACTATTAATCGTACCCACCGCCATCTGGTAATGCCGCATCTTCAAGAAGCAAGTTTGTTTGAAATCTAAAATTAGATTGCGTGCGGTGACGTTCTGCGAAGAAAAAATCCAGTGTATATGATTCGCCATCTTCTAATTCTAGGCGAGATATATCTACATACTGTTCAGTCGCTCCGTGAATGCCGCCTAAATCAATTACGAGTTGACCGTCAATAAATACCCAGACATCATCGTCACCAATAAACTGAAAGTATTGCGAGCCGTTATCTTGATACGTAAATTCGGTGTGTAATTCAAATGTGAAGTGAAAATTTCGATCTGGCGAACCGCCTGGATTACCCCAACCCTGATTCTCTATTGGAAAGAATCCGCCGAGTTGTTGATAGTTTGCATCAAGTTGGTCATCAAACACGTAACTTCCATCTTGTTGGAGAACAAGCGTCAAGGTCAACGGAATTTGAATATTTACATCTTCAACATCGTTATACCACTGGTTAAAGGAACTCGAGGATTCAATCCCACCTGTGGAGGTGCCACTTCGGTATCGGATGCTATGGTCGCCAAGTGACGCGTCGTACATCGTCCAGCAAATTGGATCCCAATTACTATCGGTGCATTGCCATTTTACTTTTTTCCCGTTACCTACAAATACTGGCTTACCGTCTGCGCCAAGTTGCGTTGATATGTTTTTACAGTATTGGCCATACCCTTTTGATGGATATACTTCAAAGTCGGTGTGACCATCGTTTTCTGTTCTCTCTTTGAAATCGCGAACAGTTCCTGTTAATTCAATTGTGTTCGGTGGTGGCGGGTTTGTTACTGCAAGCATAATAGCCATAGTGCTTACTGACGAAATTAAAATGAACGTTTGCATAGTTCGCTCCTTAAGTTATAGGTATTTGTTACTCGCCATGTTTTGGCATTAACTTAACTGTCATTGCAACTAGTGTTTCGTCCTTACGGTATATTCGGTTCATTCTACCGCACAGTTAGTCCAACCCGCACAAACACTTTGGCAACTCGTCCCAGTGTGTTGTATATCTTGGCGAACGCCGCAACTGCCTCATTTGCATAACATTAGTAAACCCAGTCGCTGCGAAATGAAGTGTTCCTGCTCCCATGCTGGCATTTACTGCGTCAAGAAGCACCATCATGCGTTTGTCACGGTCTTGTCCTTCTTGCGAATCAAACAAACTGCACTGTACTGGACCGCTCGACAAATCAAGCAATTGCACGCCAGCACGTTTATATTTAAACCCTTCTTTCCAAATTGGTTTGGCTGCACCAAGCGCTGCTTTTATAATTGTGTGCGTTACATTCGTTGGCGGTATAAGCTCAACCGTTGCGTGTGCAGAGTTTCTCGGGTCAGTTCGATTGTATAAACTTGTGTGAAAGAAAACTCGAAGCACCTTTGCAACAAGATCTTCGTTGCGAAGTTTTTCGGATGCGCGCGTCGCATGTGATGCGATTGCCTCCGACAATTTTTGCCACGAAGTAACGGGATTCGCAAATGAACGGGACCGGAGCAATGTTTTTCGTTGTTCTGGCGATTGTTCAAATTTAAAATATGTACAACCACGCAGTTCCATTACTGTTTTCATTGCGACAATATTAAAAGAACGACGAATTGATTCTGGTTCTACCGACACTAAATCGAATGCCGTGCTTACACCAATATTTCGTAGTTTTTTTGACCACTGCCTGCCAATACCCCAAACGTCTTCGATTTCGACTGTTTTGAGCATTTCATCTGGTTTTTGAGGTACTTTTGCAACCCCACCAACTTCGGGGGTTCTTTTTGCATAATGGTTCGCAAGTTTTGCCAGTGTTTTTGTTTTTCCAATACCGATTGAAACGGGAATTCCTGTCCACTGCAATATTGCCTCGCGCATTTGCCGCATCACTTCTTCATAATTTCTACCTTTCAGACCATCGAGTTTAATAAACGCTTCATCGATAGAGTACACCTCGACATCAGGAGAAAACAGGCGCATCGTTTGCATGACACGACGCGACATGTCTCCATACAACGCAAAATTAGATGAACGGACAATAACTTTATGTTGTTTGACTACATCCTTAAATTTAAATATAGGATCGCCAACTTTAAAGCCAAGCAACTTTGCCTCTTGCGAACGTGCAATGACACATCCATCGTTATTAGAAAGAACGATGACAGGCCTTCCTTCAAGATGAGGTTCAAAGACGCGTTCACACGATGCATAAAAATTATTACAGTCAGCTAACGCGTACATTGCAACCTATGAAGTGACCATGTCACAACGCCCCAAATAGTTGCGTCTGTATTTTTCCCGACTTCGATTGGCGCATACCTGCCCTGATCAAGTTTATTTGGTTCAGGAGTTAAAGACATACGAGCCCCGCGCTTTGTCAATCGTTTCACAGTAAGACCGCCATCGACTATGGCAACAACAATGCTGCCATGGGCTGGCGAAACAGAGCGATCGACGACAAGTAAATCTCCGTCATGAATACCTGCGCCATCCATTGAATTGCCGCTTGCCCGCACAAAGAATGTTGCGATTGGGTTTGCAACAAGTTGCTCGTTCAAGTCAAGCGAGCATTCAATAAAATCATCGGCTGGCGAGGGGAACCCTGCTTCTACCCTTCCACCAACCAACGGCAATCTCAATTCTTCCACCATTTCCGTATCCTAACATAACCCTAACGAATCGGCGGAGGGTCTGGTACACCTGTACCAGATCCCGAATGTGGTATTCTTCACAACATGACATATCCAACAGCGACTATTAAAACAAGCAAGGGCACTATTACCATCGAACTTTGGGACGATGTAGCGCCGAAACACACAGAAAACTTCCAAAAATTGGCTAAAAGCGGGTTTTATAATGATCTCATTTTTCACCGAGTCATCAAGGGGTTCATGATCCAAGGTGGTTGCCCAGATGGCAGCGGCATGGGTAACCCTGGCTGGACAGTCAACGCTGAATTCAACGACCGCGAACACCACGAAGGTGTGCTTTCAATGGCTCGTTCACAAGACCCAAATTCAGCAGGCAGCCAATTCTTCGTCTGCCTTGATCGGTGCCCACATCTTGACGGACAATACACCGCCTTTGGCAAAGTAACTGATGGCATTGAAGTTGTTCGTGAAATCGGCACAACAAAAACTGGTACAGGCGACCGCCCTGTCGAAGACATTTCAATGACAACAGTTACTGCGTGACGAAATCATCTCGAGTAAGTGTCGCCTGGGTAGCACTTGGGTACTACATAGGTTTCCTTTTCTTATGGTCGCTGTCGCATGAACTTAGTGCAATGCGTGCCATACGCTATCCACTTTACTTCGCATGGGAAACAGAAATACATTTCCAAAGCTGGGCGTTGCCACTTTACTTTTCACTTGACATCGTAGTAATTTTATTTCCCTTCTTCTTCCGCACATGGCAAGATGCCATTGCGCCTGTTGGAACACTGCTCATCCAAACCGCAATCGCAGCAGTCTTTTTTGTAGCCCTTCCAATAGAACCAGGCTACGAAACAACCGGCGTTTGGGCGCCATATTTTTACGATTATTTCGGCATCGAAAACTTATCGAGATGGAACCACGCACCATCGCTCCATGTTTCTTATGTATTTACAATCGCATGGTTCGCCGGCAAACGCTACGGCGCAACAGCAATGTTAGGTACTATGACGTGGGCAGTTGCAGTATCTGTTTCTACCATGCTCGTACACGAACATCACTTTATTTGTGTGCTAAGTGGCTTCGCGCTCTTTCTCTTTACAATGGTTAGCGTGTATCCTGCACTGCAGAGGAAATACAACAATGATTCCACTCATCACTCTTTGCCTGACAGTACCGCTTGAATTCGGATTGCAACCACTTCCTGAAGATTCGCTCTACCGCGATGAGGGATTTACAAAATACGTCGAAGTCATTGCGCAAAATGGAAAACCCATTCCCATTATCGCGCAAAAAGGCGTTCGAGACATTGCAGTTGCACGATGTCGAAACCTACTCAAGTTTTACTTAACAAATGTATCTGGAACAAAATTTGGCAATGACAAATCCGCCGTTGCAAACGCCATGGCGAATAATCACGCGATGCTTATGATGCCAGAAGGCGCGCACCGTGAAGGTCAAGAACCACACATACATGCTCAGCCACAATACGAATACGAAACACCTGTTGACGGATCACGATGGTATATCCGAAACGATTGGGATCATCGCGACGCGGCGTTTGAAGAAATTTTCCATTTAGTGCACGACACTGGAATTGGCACTGACTATCCCGGAGCACTTCCTGAATATCAAAAATTACTAAAAGCAGAAGCAATACAATCACTTAAAGATGGTCGCTGGGGAATTGCCGTTGACCCCCATGTCAAAGAGTGGATAGAAGAACTTCGACAAGAAAATTCTCTTGCTCAGGAATACATCGCATCTGTGATTGATTCGTATTACGGACTCTGGGCAGCATTTGATGGTAATCCAGGTGGTATGTGGGGCATCTACATTGCAAAAACTCGAGACGAACTGAAAGAGAAAGATCCAACTGGGTTTGCTTTGCTTGAATCATTCTTGCCACCCATGATGGTTGGTTACGAATCGCTCATCGATCCGAACTTTCGCGGAACGTTCTCCCTACAATTTAATAAAGAACTGCCATATACCCACAAATCGCAATATTACGTTGATGCAACACTTACCGGCAAACATAACAACAATCTGCTTGGTAACGATGCTGACAATACCTTCAAAGGAAATAGTGGGAATAACACGATAGATGGTGGAGAAGGTAACGACACAGTGATTTTTCAAGGCAAAAGAGAAGAGTACGAAATAAATAGCAATACTTTCAAGGATACTATTCTGGGAAGAGACGGCACGGACAAACTCATTTCGATAGAGGTAGTTACGTTTGCAAAAGATTAATTGTCATCATTACGCAATACAAATTATTGATGTTGCCAAGATCGTACTTAATTCTGTTAAAAACTATAGTAAACTGCAATGATATAATCCAATTATGAATACTCCAAAAATACTTGCCTTCGCAGGCAGCACTCGAAAAGACTCCGTGAATAAACGTTTAGCCAAGATTGCAATCCTTGCTGCAGACAAAGCAGGTGCAGAAACAACGTTCATTGACTTGCATGACTACAACATGCCCCTTTACAGCGAGGACTTACTTGCTGAGCACGGCATGCCTGATGGCGTGATTGCATTCAAAGAAATGTTAAAAAACCACAATGGCTTTCTTATTTCAAGTCCAGAATACAATGGCTCACTGACAGGTACTCTAAAAAATGCGATTGATTGGGCGACAATTAAGGCTGATGGCGAAGAAAGAATGGCGTGCTGGAATGGAAAAATTGCAGGTTTGTTATCTGCATCCCCCGGTGGCTTAGGAGGAATCCGTGGCTTGCATCACCTTCGTACGATTCTCGCAGGTATTGGTACATTTGTTTTACCAAATCACCTTGCGGTTGGCAACAGCACAACCAACTTGCAAAACGATGAACAGATTACAGATGAAAAACTGCAACAACAAGTCGAAAACCTATCGATAGAGATGGTACGAGTTATTCGCGGATTACACTAGTACGTTTTATTTTCTACGTCGACGACGAATACCAGCAATCGCAAATAGTGAAATTATTCCTGGTGCAGGGACAGCTGCGAATTCGAATCCGCCAGAATAATCATACTGTGTCCACCATGAATAATCATATGAAAAATAGCCAAATTCATCTTCATAATAATAATTATTCGAATCACCAGTGGCAACTCCATAACCATAATCACCGACTGATAATGTGTAAACTCCAGCACTAAGCACCATGCCTGCTGCCGTCCCACTTAATGCACCATCGGCACTCACTCCATTTTCATCTACCAATGAAAATCCCAGATTGCCCCAACCAATAAGTTGGATTGATTCAGTAATGCTAAATGTCATTGTCATTTCAACATACGAACCAAAAAATTCTTCCCAATAATCAGATCCACTGTTATCGCCTGAGTCTTGGACTCCATAGTAATCTCCACCACCTCCTTCAAACGAAACATATTGCCCACCAGTTCCTGACCAATCATAGTATCCCGCGTACCCGTCACTGCCCCACATAGCTGCATCTGTTAAAGGGCCATTGTAGTACCCAGCCCCTTCAGTACCGTCAAGCGTTAATTCCGAACTCAATATTTGAAATTCAGCATTGGATGCCGCTGTTAATAGGCACGCTGCGAACGCACCGCAAATTGCAAAAGTTTTTTGAATTACCATTTTGTCTCTCCTTCTTTCCACTTTATCTTACAGTAATAATTTCCAAGAGTAAACGTAATTAATCTTATTATTTAATAATTAGTAGTGCAGAGGCGTATTTATGTTTTTTTCGTGTCTAATTGAGGTTTAGTAAGTGATTTGTCTTTGCTACTATGCAACCCATGTTAACATTTATCGTTATTACAATCGGTTTGGCATTGGCTCTTCACCTTCTGCTTTTTGGGATTACGAAACTTTTCGGCAAAGGTGGTGAAGGCACACTTGGAGATATTCGCAGTGCCATTGGCGCATCCCTGCCAACTCCACTTGGCGTCGCGATTTGGGTCATTGCAAGTACGCTCATTGCACAAAAACTAGTTGAACATTTCGCGTGGAGTCCAATTGATCTTGAATCTTCCGAAGGTGAAAGCGTCATTACGATTGACATTCTGATTTCGATGATTCGCACGGGATTGCTCGTTATCATTACGACGTGGTTTGTTGCGAGGGGTGTTCGTGCATTCTCAAGTATCCTGAACAACTGGCACCACAGCAAAGATACTATTGAACTCGACACGACAGCAATTCAAGCACTTGCTTCTGTAGGTGTTGTCATTACCTGGGTTGTCGGATTTATTGTGACTCTTCAATCACTAGGTTTCAACATGAATGCCGTCATTACCATCGGCGGTATCGGTGGCGCAGGTATCGCCTTCGCTTCAAAAGACGTTGTTGCAAATTTTTTTGGTGGGATTGTAGTGATGCTCAACCGGCCATTCAAAATTGGTGACCATATCGTTTCTGGAAAAATCGATGGCAAGGTGATGCGCATTGGTTTGTATGCGACGTACTTAGAAACAGAAAATGGCGACACGCTCTACGTGCCCAACTCCATCTTCAATAACAGTGAAATATTGACTGTTAACGTCACGTAAATCTCACTTTAGAAGTTCTTCTAAATACCTCGGGCGTTTAAGCGCTTCAAGGACAACTTCACAGTCTGCAAGTGCTCGGTGTGCTTCATCATGTGCAATTCCAAAATAATCGCGAAGAGTACCAAGCCGCCTGTTTTTTAAGCCATGCTTTTTCACCCACTTAATTCCAAAACAACTACACTTCCATGGGCGATCAATACTCATTGGGACTAACACCTCAAGAAATTTGTAATCGAACCCCTTGTTGTGCGCTACAACAAAGTCAGCCCTATCAAAAATAGATTCCATTTTATTGTAATCGAGCGTTTTACCGCGAACCATGTCGTCTGTTATCCCATGCACACGAATCACACCGTAAGGAATCGGGTCGGTTGGCTCGCGTAAACCTTGGTAAGTTTCGACAATTTCAACACCGTCATGATTGATGGCGTTATATCGAAATAAAATAATACCAATCTCAACAACTTCATCCCCATTGCGTGGGTTCATGCCAGTCGTTTCAACATCGACAATCGCACCTAATTTATAATCATGAATGAGTGAAGTTTGCATTACGTATCACGCCTAAAGTGTGGTTTCATTGGCGGATACGGAACAGGCATCCAGGATGGATTGTCTTCCCACAAACCATCTTCTGAAATTATCTGCAACATTGCAAGATTTAATTCAAACACTACAACGGCACCAGCTTCAACAACCGCTCTGTTCGCGCTACTTCCATACGTAGACATCCCATGTACAAGTTGCGAACGAAGCATTGTGATGCAATTCATAAGTGGCAATAATACTTTTATCACTTCATCTGCTACATGATAATGTTTGCCAATTCTTCTCGGCTTAGAACGCGCCTTGCGGGCCTCGTCTTCACTCGGGTTTCCCCAGTATGAATTTATTAAATGCTCTTCTGATAAAAGTCTATCGCACAGTTTTCTATTTTCTAAAAGAATAGTCTGAATTCGGCCTTCGCCATCTCCCTTTACCATTCTCGTTAGAAATTCTTCGCGAACTTGCCACTCTGAATCCCGATTCGCTCTATCGCTATCCCACTTTGCGTAAAGTGTATTCATAGCCACCCATGAAAATATAAGACGCGCGTCAGCATCGTCAGGCAAAGCAAATGTTTCCGCTTTGCGCATCCAAGAGAATGCCCTGTGCATCCGAAGACGAATCGCATCATGTGATTTAGCTTCATAAAGCACCTGATGTT
Source organism: Phycisphaerales bacterium (assembly GCA_012965315.1). Taxonomy (GTDB): domain Bacteria; phylum Planctomycetota; class Phycisphaerae; order Phycisphaerales; family SM1A02. The sequence goes on from DTSO01000115.1 coordinate 15,808, forward strand.
TGGCTTTCCAATTTTCTCCCAGTGTCAAAAGTTGTGCCATTGATGTAGATAGTAACACTTGAAAGTCCTATGATGTTGTACATGGCAACACTAGAAACGACTGTAAATGGTCTTAAATTCAAAAATCCTTTTGTAATAGGAAGCGGTCCTCCAGGAACAAACGCGAATGTCATCCGAAAAGCTTTCGACGAAGGTTGGGGTGGTGTTGTCGCAAAGACTATTAGTATGGATGCTTCAAAAGTTACGAACGTAGCTCCGCGTTATGCACGCATGAGGGCAACAGGATCTAAAGAAGTTTTCGGTTGGGAAAATATTGAACTTATTAGCGACCGCCCTTTTGAAACTTGGTTGGAAGAATTTGACAGTGTTAAACAATCTCACCCAGATGGAATACTTATTGCATCGGTAATGGAAGAATATTCGAAAGAACGTTGGATTGAAATGATTCAACGGTGCCAAGAAGTCGGCATCGATGCTTTCGAATTAAATTTTTCTTGCCCACACGGTTTGCCTGAGAGGAAAATGGGCGCGGCGATGGGCGAGGATCCAAATATAGTTGGTGAAGTTACAAGTTGGGTAATGGAAGCCGCAACCATTCCTGTCTGGGCGAAGATGACTCCAAACATAACGCATATTGCTGACCCAGGAAAACGCGCATTAGAATCTGGCGCAAATGGGCTTGCTGCGATTAATACAATTCTAAGCGTGATGGGCGTTGATCTTGAAACACTTAGACCACAACCTACCGTCGAAGGGTACAGCGTTCCTGGTGGCTATTCATGCAAAGCGGTGAGACCGATTGCCCTGCGAATGGTGATGGAACTTGCAAGAATGATGGAGGATGGTTTTGACAAATGTACCATTTCAGGCATTGGCGGAATTGAAACTGGCGAGGATGCAGCACAATTCATTTTGCTTGGCGCACACACTGTTCAAGTTTGTACTGGAGTTATGATTAACGGATACAGCATGGTTAAAGAGATGAGTGAAAGTTTGCTTTCGTTTATGGAAAAACATTCATTCGAAACTCTTGACGATTTTCGCGGTGCTTCGCTCCCCTTCTTCAGCACACATGCTGATTTAGTTGAACGTCAAGCGAAAGCTAAAGCAGAGGCGAAAGCTCGCCGTGAAGGAATGGTACAAAAAGACGCTCAGTGGTCGGGTGATGATTTTGTGGAACAGTCAGACAAACTCGTTTCGAACGACGATTGATTACCTCGAAATATAATTACCAGCACCTGCTCTACCGACGAACATGCCTTGCTCGGCAACGATTTTACCCCGAAGCAATACTGTGTCTGCGCGCCCTCTTCGTTCCAGGCCTTCAAACCCTGAATAATCTATATTCGACAGTCCATCTTCATGTTTAAAAATTCCAACAAATTCGGTGTCGTACACCACGACATCTGCGTCGCTACCAACTGCTAGTGCGCCCTTTCTTGGATACATTGAAAAATTCTTTGCGACATTTGAACTACAGGTATCTACCATTGTTTGCAAATCTATTTTTCCAGTACAAACCCCAAAAGTGTGCACTAAATCAATTCGCTCTTGAATAGATGGAATTCCATTTGGTATGAGAGTGAAAGCATCGGTGCCCATTGTTTTTTGTTCACGGAAAGAAAACGGTGCGTGATCTGTTCCTATTGTCGAAACTGCGCCACTTGCTAAACCATTCCAAAGTGCATCGTGCTCCACTTTGTCGCGAAGTGGTGGTGACATCACAAACTTCGCGCCCTCAAAATCAGCACGTTCGGCGTATGTCTTATCCAGCACAAGATGCGGAGCGACAGCTTCAACAGTTACGTCAACACCTCTACTCCTTGCTTCAATTGCACGGTCAATTGCTATCCCGCACGATGTATGCACTATATAAATCGAAGCGCCTGTTAATTCCGCAAATGCACATAAGTGATTAACGCCATCTGCTTCTACACAAATTGGTCGCGATGGCTCGTGCCATTCTGGACCAGTTTTGCCCTCTGCAAGTAATTTTTTCTGCATTAAGTCAATTGCTTCTGCATTTTCGCAATGCGCAGTTAACACGACTCCTAATTCAACGCAAAGTTGCATCAATTCAAATAAATTCTCATCACCTATATCGAGGGCGCCTTTATACGCCAAGAATATTTTAAAAGATTGCACACCTTCATTCGAAACTAATTCTCGAAGTTGTTTTTTGGCTATGTCGTCGAATCTCACAACTGCAAGATGAAACGAATAATCGGAACATGCACCCTCTTCAGCAAGTGTTTTCCACTCTGCAAATGCGTCTGCTGGTTCATCATCTGGCCCCGGACAAATCATTTCAATGATGGTTGTTGTGCCACCAACAAGTGCTGCTTTTGTCGCAGACGCATGATCATCAATTGCATTTGTTCCCATAAACGGAAGATGTATATGCACATGCGGGTCTATAAATCCTGGGAACACACACTTGCCAGTTGCATCAATTATTGTTGTGCCTTCTAAATTCCCGCCTTCATTTATTTCTTGTATTGTTTCTCCAGTAATTCCGATGTCGCCAACAAAAATACCCTCTGGAGAATAAATTGTTCCACCTTTAATTACAGTGTCAAACATTAGTTAGTTTCCTTTGCAAATGCCTCGTCAAAAACTTGCAACACAAACTCCACATCCTCTTCATTGATGCACATTGGTGGTTTAATGCGAAGTACGTTCCCAAAATAACCACCTTTGCCAATTATTAAACCCATATCTTTGCAGGTTTCAAAGATTGCAGTTGTAAGTTCGGTGGCTGGAGTTTTATTTTCATCTTCGATTAGTTCAATACCAATCATCAAGCCCTTCCCGCGTACGTCACCAATACATACATATTTTTCTTGCAGAGCATGTAAACCAGAAAGCAACGTAGCACCCAATCTTTTAGAGTTACCTTGCATATCATCGTCAAGAATTACTTCAAGTGAAGCCAATCCCTGAGCACAAGAAACTGGATTGCCCCCAAACGTGTTGAAATGTATCGCTTCCGTCATTGCTTGTGCAATTTTCTTTGTAGTTACAACCGCAGCAAGAGGACAACCATTTCCTATTCCTTTTGCCATTACGACCATATCTGGAACAACACCGTTACTTTCAAAACCCCAAAAATTTTCCCCAGTACGCCCAAAACCTGTTTGCACTTCGTCAGAAATACAAATACCGCCAGAACTTCGGACAAATTCATACGCACTCTTCAAATATCCGGGGGGCATTTCAACAACACCTCCCACGCCTTGAATTGGTTCTGCAATAAACGCAGCGATTGCACCAGAACTTCCTCTCTGAATAACATCTTCAACATCTTTAGCATACATTTCACCGGCGTTTGGTGCGTCATATCCGAATTGCCCGCGATATCTATCGGGCACTACTGTGTGATGTACACCGAAACCATGAGGTACAGAGAATTTCCATGTGCTGTGTGAAGTTAATCCCATCGCACCTTGCGACCCTCCGTGATACCCATTCCGAAGAGCAATCACATCATAATTTTTTGTGTATGCACGTGCCATTAGAATTGCTAAATCATTCGCTTCGGAACCTGAGTTAACAAAATAAACGACGTCCAATCCTTCTGGTAATGTGCTTGTTAACTTTTCTGCAAACAATGCGATATTCGGATGTAAATAAATTGTTGTTGTATGTTGCAGCCGAGCATTTTGCTTATTCACCGCTTCAATAACTCGAGGGTGACAGTGGCCAGCACCGACAGAAACGATTCCAGCAAAACCATCGAGATACCGCTTTCCAGTTTCATCAAACAAATATTGCATATGCCCATCAACAATCATGATGGGGCTTTTGTAATACGTCACCAAGGCAGGTGTTAAAAACTCTTTCCGAAGTTTAAGAACTTCCTCTTTAGAAGGACCTTCATATGCACTTGGAATATATTCGCATTTTGGAAGCTCAGCCATTAGTTCTTTTCCCTATGTTGATTAACCAGTACAACACAAAAGCAATTGTGATACCTACAAACCACGCGTAACTATAAATTGAATTATATATTTCTGGAAACATCTCTGTTTTAAATGCAGCGTTAATAAAGCCAGGCAGATTCGGAACAACTGCAATTACTAATACAAACAAGGTACTCCAGCGAATTCCACCGTACACTCCGTTTGAATCGTAAAGAGCATCGCTGTTAAGTTTCATACGACGTATCAAAAAGTAATCGCAAATCATAATCCCAGCAATCGGTCCAAGTAGTGCGCTATACCCTATCAACCATGTAAAAATATAATCGCCTAAGTCGTTATACAAACGCCATGGCATTATCAAAATCCCGATGACACAAGTAATTATTCCACCGGTTCTAAATGAGATGTTTCGTGGGCTAATATTCGCAAAACCATTTGCTGGACTAACAACATTGGCTGCAATGTTCGTAGAAAGCGTTGCAACGGTTAACGCAATTAAAGAAATCACTACCGCTGTAGTTGAACCAAGTTTCCCAACCAGTTCGATTGGATCCCAAATTGCACTTCCATAGATAACTATTGTTGCAGAAGTAACTGCAATGCCAATAAATGAAAACAACGTCATCGTAGTCGGCAAACCGATGAGTTGACCAAGCGCTTGGTCTTTTTGCGATTTACAGTACCTTGTAAAGTCTGGAATGTTCAAACTAAGCGTAGCCCAAAAACCAACCATTGCTGTCAACTGCGGAAAAAACATTGGCCAAAATGGCGCTGGATTTTCCGGCGGTTCTGGAAACATTTGCGTAATGCCTCCAACTTTTACTACAGCCCAAATCAACATTGCTAAACCCATTGCAATTAAGAATGGCGCAGCCCATGACTCGAGCCATTTAATACATTCAATGCCTCGCAACACAATCACAAAATTCAATACCCAAAATGCAAGAAAGCAAAGAAACTGAAGAGCAGTAATACCAAGAAATGGAACCACTGTTATATCTGTACTTAGGTTTATCCAACCAAGTGCTCCAAGCGCCTGGTAAATTGCAAAACCGCCAATCCATGTTTGAATACCAAACCAACCACACGCTACAAGTGAACGTGCAATAGCAGGAATGTGCGCGCCTACCGTGCCGAAACTTGCACGAGCTAAAACTGGAAATGGAATTCCAAACTTTGTCCCTGCATGTCCCATTAAAATCATAGGCACCAGAACGATTAAATTCCCAAGCAGAACTGTCAACACAGACTGCCACCATGTCATCCCCGCTTGAATCATGGATGCAGCGAGCATATACGTTGGAATACAAACAGACATGCCTATCCATAGAGCAGCAAGGTGCCATTTACTCCAGACTCTTTGTTCGATAGGAGTTGGAGCAAGGTCAGAATTGATAAGCGGGTTTGTCATGGCTTTGTTATTTGCGTGTAACTCTCTGGTCTACGATCACGAAAGAATTGCCATGTGTTGCGAACTTCTTCAATCATGTCAAGGTCGAGGTCAGCAATAATTACTTCATCTTTATCGCGCGATCCCTCCACCATAAGTTGACCGCGAGGATTACAGAAATAACTTTGACCGTAAAACTCACCGATTCCCCACGGTTCTTCTTTGCCGACTCGATTTATCGCACCAACGTAAAATTGATTTGCAACAGCATGTGCGGGTTGCTCTAATTTCCATAGATATTCACTCAAACCAGCAACAGTTGCTGAAGGATTAAACACAATTTCAGCACCGTTTAACCCTAGCTCGCGAGCCCCTTCCGGGAAATGTCGGTCGTAACAAATGTACACCCCAATTTTTCCTGCGCTTGTTTCGAAAACTGGATAACCAAGATTACCTGGCTTAAAATAAAACTTTTCCCAAAAACCAGGATTGCAATGCGGAATGTGATTTTTACGATATTTTCCAAGGTATTCACCATGCTCATCAATGACAGCAGCAGTGTTGTAGTACACCCCGGTCATGTCTACTTCATAAATCGGCACAACAAGAATCATCTTGTGTTGTTTTGCAATTTGTTGCATTAATTTTATAGTTGGTCCATCTGGAATTTGTTCAGCGATTTCATACCAACGAGTATCTTGTTCTGCACAAAAATATGGTCCGTAAAAAATCTCTTGCAAACAAGTTACTTGCGCACCTTTGTCCGCTGCTTGTTTGATGAGTTCGATATGTTTATCGATCATCTGTTTCTTTGTTTCAGAAATAGATGCCTCAATTGGAGCGTCATTTGATGCTTGGATTAGTGCTGCTCTTGTAATTCGTGCCATATTAGTCCTTTCCTAAAACCATCTGCTAACTAGGATTCTGCCTTCAGTGTAAAAACGAACGGAATCTTCGCCGTTAGAGTGTAGCGTCCCAAAGAAAGAATCTTTCCAACCGCAAAATGGGAAGACAGCCATCGGTGCTGGAACGCCAACATTAATTCCAATCATACCTGCGCCTGCAGTATCTTTAAATTTGTTTGCTGCGTATCCGCTGTCGGTAAACATAACAGCCATATTTCCATACGGCGAACGACGTGTAACTTCAATTGCATCTTCTAGTGTCTCAACTCGTAAGATTGACAGCACGGGGCCAAATATTTCTTCCATCGCGAGTGCGCTATCGTGTGGAACATTGTCAAAAATAGTTGGACCTACAAAACAGCCAACTTTTTGATCGCAATTTCGCCCATCCAGGAGTAAATCTGCACCTGCTTCAATTCCTGCTTCAATTGCTTTTGTTACTCGATTAACACTTGCCTCATCAATTAGAGGACCCATTCCACAACCGCTTTCATTTCCTTGTGAAACTTTTATTTTCTTTGCCGCGTCTACAATTCTTGGGATAAACCATTCGGGAACATCGCCAACTAGAACAGCTACCGATCCGGCAAGGCATCTCTGCCCTGCGTTACCCATAGAAGAACCAATCACGCCATCAATGGCAGCATCTTGATTCGCATCTGGCATAATAATCATTGTATTTTTTGCGCCAGCCATGCATTGCACGCGTTTACCAGCGGCAGAAGCAGTTTTATAGATGTGCTTAGCAACTGCAGTTGAACCAACAAAAGAAACTGCTTTTACACTTTCATTGGTTAGTAAATGGTTTACCACTTCAGGCCCACCAGTTACCATGTTCAAAACTCCTGGAGGTAAACCCGCTTCGCTTGCAAGTTCCACTTCGCGGAGCGCACACAACGAGACTTTCTCAGATGGTTTTAATACAAAAGTATTTCCACAAGCAACAGCCATTGGCCACATCCAAAGTGGAACCATTATTGGAAAATTAAACGGTGTAATACCAACGCAAACGCCAATTGGTACTCGCTCTAGGGAACTGTCCAGAGGAATGCCTTCTTCGCGTTCTCTGCTAAAAGAACTTGATACTGCAATTCTCGGCAGGGTTCGACCCATCATCAAAGATGGTGCGCCACAAGCGTATTCAACGCAATCAATACCACGGCGGACATCGCCACGAGCTTCTGCCATAGATTTGCCATGCTCGGTAACAATCATTTGTGCAAGCTCATCAAAATGTTGTTCTAAAAGATTTTTGCGATTT
>DTSO01000116.1:0-2446 GCA_012965315.1 Phycisphaerales bacterium
ATCGTCATCACTGATCGCGAAAGCGGTCGTTCACGAGGTTTTGGCTTCGTAACAATGGATGATGAATCAGAAGCAAAAAAAGCAATGGAAGAATGCAGTGGTGTTGAACTTGATGGCCGCGCTATTAAGTGCAACGAAGCAACACCTCGGAAAGACGAGCATTAAATTTAATTTCTCGGAATTCGATCCAATCGAATTACAAAAAGAGCTCTGACGAAAGTCGGGGCTCTTTTTAATTTAAATGTCGTTGATGGTTGGCAAAATACTTTGCAACTGGCACGGACGACTGTACCCGAAACTGTACCCAAACCCTGCACGAAACGGTGCAAAACACTGCGAACGCTTGTAACAAGGTAAGTATTAATTACAGACATTCGAATTAAGCGTCGATTTATACATATGAAACTAATCACACTGACACTCCTGTCTGTTGCCGCAGCATCATCTACACAATCCATAAACCAAAAGAATTCAGATAAATCTCCGAACACTGAAATCCAAGCCGAACAACTAACTCAAACAGAACGGCTGTTCAAAGAGGTCTCTGAAGACTTTATGATGGATGGCGAACCTATTCATCCAGGCGTCTTGCATGAGTTTTACCCTGATATATGGAAATGCGGCGGAAATCCTGTAACCACCGTTAATCTAAGCGATATCTCTTGCTATTTGAATAGAATTAATACTTGCCATGGGATAGAGGCTGAAATCTATGAAGAGCATTATGTGATTTTTAATTGTGGAGGTACAGATTGCCACTGCAGTGAAGAGTGCGCGGGGTATCTTCTTTATAGAAAAATGCATATTCAAGATGATGGCGCACATCTCCTATTCTTTGCATCGAACACTGGCGGTTCTGGTGTTGATTATTCATATCTACTCGTTAAACCAATCATAAAGACTATGCACAAAGGCACAACGCAATTAACAAGCGATGATAAGCAGATATATGAACTTGGCGCAAAAGAATATGTCGCTTTAGAATTGATTGGCTTTTATGACAAAGAGCCTACCTTTATACCCTATGAAAAATAAATAAGGGTAAGAATGCAAATCGATAGGAAAAATGGCGATAGCAGTAAAGGGAAAAATAATAAACAGCCTGATTGGTCAGCACCCTGCGGAAGTTTTTGGGTTTTCTATAACTCAAAGATAGCCATTGAGAATCCCATAATATAAACATCACAGCCAAATGCTTCTTGGGCGGAAGCAGAAACTGATAGTGTCTGGTTTTCAAAAAAACGGTGGGTAGAAATCTGTCTTTTCAAAAATATAACCCCTTGCATAACAAGAGGTTGCTTTCAAAAGCGGGTGAGGCGATTCGAACGCCCGACATTCACGTTGGCAACGTGACGCTCTACCACTGAGCTACACCCGCAAAGGTGTTGTTAGGACAGTAATCATCGACTACTGTGGTTGAGAAGTTTACCATAAATTAATTAGCCGAGGGTTAATTAATCGCTTGATAATTCGCCTCTGTATTCTACTTGAAGGGCATTATTGAACCAATTCAACATATTAATGTACCCAATCATGAAAGTGAGCTCGACGATTTCGCCTTCGGTGAAATGCTCGCGAAGTTTTTCAAACATCGATTCTGAAATCCGATTTGAATCAGTAAAAATTGCTTGCAGATACTCAAGCGCAACTGCATACTCCGGCTTTAATTGTTCAACATCTTCGAGCATCTTGACGGGATCTTCGCTAATCCCCAAGCCCTTCGCAATATCGATGTGACTGTTCGTGCAAAACTGGCAACGGTTGTTAATTGACGATTGCAGAATAATAAGCTCTTTTAATTCACGAGGTAGTGATCCGCCGGGATAGACCGCATCACCCAGTGCCTCCATTGCTTCAAGAAGAGGTGGATACATCGCCATTGTCTTCACCATGTCATGTGCAGTGCCGCCTTGTTTCAAGATTGCGTTTATTTCTTGGAAACTTTCATTATGCTCTAGCGATTCAAATGCTTTTGCGAGTTGTTCTGGGTTTGTTTTTATTCTCATGTGGTAACTACTATAAGTCACTTCAAAAAAGTATGCGACTTCATGTTTGGAACTTTGACTTTGAGCAATTAAAGCATTAAATAACTGGTGGGGTTATCTGGACATTGTTTGAACCCACACTCAAGAAAGGTTGTGCAAACATTGGCAGCGGTGACGCCAAAGGCAAGCCAAAATGCAGCTGTTCCAAGGGCAGGTACTGACCGTGTTTTAGCAGTTGCTTCTTTAGATTCAAATTGACTGTCGAATAAAAAGACAACGCCCAGAATAAGAATGGTTGCCATAAAGATGAGCAACGCCCAAGTGTAAAGATGCATCCCCATGACTGCTGAACCATATCCGGTGTTTCCAGGTTCTGGAACAATGTGCAGCAATATTTGTCTTGTAGAGATACATGCTCCAAGCACAGCACTAATCATGCACATGCCATAGTGCGAAGCCCG
>DTSO01000116.1:2534-7731 GCA_012965315.1 Phycisphaerales bacterium
CCAATCAATGGAACACAAATCATGATGAGAAAGAGGATATTCAGTTTTCTTGCAAATGTTGGTGTCATGGTTTATAGATCAATATTCAATTGGCTACTGGCGTGGTGTTTAAACCAAAAAGCGCAAAGTGCGATCGTGATAAGAAATAGGAAGATTGCAGGCTTTCGTTTGCCGTGCCAACCAATCCACATAGAGGTTCCGAATAAAATAAACAGAAGTGTCATCATGGTTCAAATCTTATCGCCATTGGTGAGAAAAATGGGTGAGTAAAAATGCTAGTTCTTAATATTCTCCGTTTGCGTTTGGCTTACTCTTCCAAAAAACTCGGTAAATTACAAATGTATAGGTCATAATTAACGGGAATCCAATTAGCGCAAAAATAAACATGATGTTTAACGATTTTTCGCCTGAACTCGCATTGTAAATTGTGAGATCCAAAGCAGGATCAATGCTGGAGTAGATTAGTGTTGGATACATCACCGCGCAAAAGAGGAGAGAGATTGCTCCAACGGTGCACGATGAACTTAAAAATGCACACGTAGGATGAGCGCGAAGTAACGAGACAAACATGCTCACAATCGCAACACCGCAAAGTAAGACCAAAAACAAAATCCATGGGTGAGTCGATACTTGCGCGGAAATTCTTGGCGCAATATAACTTGTTACAAAAAGAGTGATAAGAAAGAGCACAAGGAATAGGGCGAACGATCTTTTAGTCCACGTGTGGATGTGTTTCTTTAAATCGCCTTCAGTTTTTAGAAACAAGAACATTGAACCATGCAAGGCAAACAAACTTGTGAAACAAACACCAATCAAAATCGAATACAAGTTTAGTTGATCACCGATACTTTGCATAAACGTTTGGTTTGGTGAAAGCGGAACGCCGAGAATTGAATTGCCAATAATGATGCCAAAGATCAGGGTGACAAGGACGCTCGAAAACCAAAAGCACCAATCCCAGAAGAATCGCCAGAGTTTGGTTGAAACTTGAGAGCGAAATTCAAGGCTTACTGCTCTAAAGATGAGGCAGAAAAGGATGAGCATGAACAAAATATAAAAACCACTTAGCAATGCAGAGTAGGCAACTGGGAATGCGCCAAATAGAACGCCTGCAAATGTGACGAGCCACACTTCATTACCATTCCAAAATGGCCCGATGGCATTCATCATGATCTGCCTGTCTTTTTCAGTTCTTGCAACTGGGTGAAGAATGCCAACGCCAAGATCAAAACCATCAAGCACCAAGTATGCCAAAAGAAGCATACCTGTAATCACAAACCAAATCATTGAAAGTGTTGTGTGATCAAACATCTTTTGATGCGCCTCTTTGTCCAGATGGATTAAAGAAAGATGCGCGACTTATATCAACACCATCTTCAATTGGTCCATCTTGAATAATGCGTTTGATGACATATATCCAAATGCAGAATAAAAGTCCATAGATAAGAGCGAACAAAGCAATTGACCAAGCAACTTGGCTTGCAACTACAACATCACTGAGTCCATCGCTCGTTCTAAGCCCAGCCATAGAGACACCATGTTGCACGCTTGGGTATACAACCCAAGGCTGTCTTCCTGTTTCTGCAGCGATCCAACCTGCTTGGTTTGTGATGATTGCACCCAGAAACATGAATGTGTATATCCAAAGGAGCCAGCGCGTTTTAAATATCTTTCCGCCCTTCATATAAAACAGTGAACCAAGTGTCAACAGTATAAATATGAAGCAAAATCCCACCATAATGTGAAAGGCTTGGAATGGAAGCCAAACGTTTGGCCTATCCTCTTCTGGGAAAGCGTCAAGACCTGTTACAGGTGTTGTTGTATTTCCATGGACAAGCAAACTAAGTAAGCCTGGAATTTCAAGACCACCTTCTACAGTTTTCGTTTCACTGTTGGGCCATCCCCAAAGGTGAATACCTGCGGGTTCTGTTTCGTAATGCGCTTCAAACGCGGCTAATTTTGCCGGTTGTGTAAAGGCAACTTTTTTCGCTTGAAAATGCCCAGTACCCAATGCCGTTAAACTAAAAATTGTTGCAATGACAAAGCCGATGACAAAACATCTTTTTGCAAATTTTTCATGGATACCTTTAAGTAAGTAGAAGGCGCTAACAGAACACGCAGCAAAACCGCCCATGATCATGCAGCCAATAAGCGTATGAGACAGACGAATCGTGCTTGAAGGGTTAAAGACCATCTCCCAAAAGTCAGTAATTTCTGCGCGTAACATTGGCACGCCACCTACAACTGTTTCAACAATCTGGTATCCAGCTGGCGTTTGTTGCCATGAATTTGCAACAACAATCCACACAGCGCTGAAGCAACTTCCAAGGAATACCATGAGCGTGCTGAAGCAGTGAAACTTTGGTCCAACGCGATCCCAGCCAAAGACAAGGACTGCAAGGAACCCCGATTCAAGAAAGAATGCAAAAATGCCTTCAGCCGCGAGCGCGGAACCGAAAACGTCTCCGACGAACGTGGAGTATGCCGCCCAATTTGTGCCGAATTCGAATTCCATGACAATACCCGTTGCAACACCAAGGGCGAAATTGATTGCGAAAATTCTTGTCCAAAAGCGTGCGGCATGTTTCCAAGTAATGTCACCTGATCGCAACCACATCAATTCGATAATGACCATGACCATGCCCAGCCCTATCGTGAGGGGAGGGAACAAATAGTGGAACATAATTGTTAGAGCGAACTGTAACCTGCTAAGGATTTCAACATCCATGTTGGGAGTAGGTTACCTCAGCAGACGGAAGTTGTCAGTTTTTAGTTACAAGCACCCATGCATTTTAGGGTGAAAATAAGAACTGGTGTTAGTTGCGTTAGAAGAAGTTGACGAGCAGGTTGTTATTTTCTGGGTGTTGGCTTGGAAGGCGATTTGTGTTTTGGTTTAGAAGGCGCAGGTCGTCTTGGAAGTTCGCGGAAGCCAGCGCTACAAACGCCCCAATTTGCGATTGTCGTAAGAATATCTGAAACATCAGTCCTGTCATCGCCAGTAACATCGCCGAAAGGGGAATCCCAATTTGCAATGATTTGTAAGAAGTCAGAAACGTCAACAACACCATCATGCGTCAAATCTGCTGGGCAGGTTGGTGCTGATAGTTCGAAGTTACGCATCATGCCCATGTCTTCGTGCGGAAGATTATGGCAGTGCCGCCTTGTTTCAAGATTGCGTTTATTTCTTGGAAACTTTCATTATGCTCTAGCGATTCAAACGCTTTTGCTAATTGTTCTGGATTTGTTTTAATTCTCATACACGTATTCTAGTGCCAATCGTAAAGTACGAGCGTGCAAGGAAAAACCCCGCTGTGGCTCGAAGCGACAGTCGGGGTTTTATATCTTGTAGAAACCTACAAGAAGGGAGGGAGCACATTATTTCTTAGAAGGGAGTGAGATAGTTGGCTTGTTTGTATTTGGAATATCGCGGAAGCCAGCGTTGCAAATTCCCCAATCACTAATTGTCGCAAGGACGTCATTTACATTTGTCAAATCGTCGCCAGTAACATCACCAAACGGTGTGCCCCAATTGGCAATAACTTCAAGGAAATCAGAGACATCGACCATTGCGTCGTGTGTTAAATCGCTGGGGCATGTTGTATCAAGAACGTGGAAGTTTCGCATCATTCCCATATCTTCGTGTGGAAGATTATGGCAGTGATACATAAATAGTCCAGGGTGACGACTCCATCGCACGAGGTATTTGACAGTTTCGTACGGCATGATGACAAATGTGTCTTGCCAACCGCTATCAACTAGACCGTCTTTGACTGTGTTATATCCTGTGGCACCTTGTGATGTAATAGAACGACTATAGATTTGGAACTGTCGTCCGTGAAAGTGCATAGGGTGTGCGTATTTAAGCATGCCTGAAGTATTTGTAATCGTCACCATTTCTAGTGCATCACCTGGTGATTGTTCATTAGAAGCAGCGTAGAACATTGAAAATGGACCACCATTAATGAAGAAATTCCCAAAGGAGAAATTGATTGCCCAAGTTTTTTGACCTTGGATATCTGCTGCATTAAAAACTTCTCCCATTGGTACAAGCGTAGTTGGAAGGACCAAAGTTTCACTCTCAGCACGATCAATTGTAAATGTCATAAGGGATTTAGCAACACCTTGGCCAGGACCAGTATTGTCAGAGAATGCAAGTGTATTTAGTGATAGTACGTCACCAACATTTTTGTTACTAAAATCTGCCCAAACTTCAAGGCGTTCGCCTGGACCCATTATGAGATATGGATATTCTTCAGGTGCTTCAAGAAGACCTCCGTCAACGCCGATTACAACCATTGGCGTTCCATCGCTAAAAGCAAGTTTAAGAATTCGCGATTGACTTCCATTAAGAAGTCTTAATCGGTATATTCTCGTAGCTGCGGAGTAATTGTAATTTACATTTCCATTGACTAATGTTGTGTCTCCGAAAAATCCTGACATCGTTTGGTTTCCGTAATCCAATTGATTTGATGCACTGAAAGTTGCATCTTGAATGCAGAGCGGAAGGTCAAATTCGCCGCGTGGTAAATCAAGTGCCTGTTCGGCTGCATCACTTACTATAAAGAAACTTGCAAGACCGCGATACACTTGTTCGCCAGTCATCATGTCAGGGTGGGGGTGGTACCAATACGTTGCTGCTCTGTTTCTTACGATGAAATCATAATCGTAGGAACCACCAGCAGGCATAGCGTCTTTAGGGTGACCGTCTACCGCATCTGGAATATCAAGGCCGTGCCAATGCGTTGTTGATTCATACGCAAGGTTGTTTTGCATATGAATTCTTACTTCATCACCAGTATTTACATGGATGATTGGACCAAGGTAACTGTTTGGGATTACTGTCAGCGCACTCGCTGGACCTTGCATCACTTGGCCTGTATACCGCCATGTGGTTGTTTCAGTCCCTGTCAAAATAGGGTGCGTGCTTATGGATTGGTCCATATTAATTTGGACAAGATCCGCGGTAAGTGATGAACTAGTAAGTAGTACTGCAATTGTTGTTATTCTAAACATGTGAAACCCTCTCATTAAATATGGTGTAGAACTATAGGAATATAACGGTATATTCGCCAGAGTCAATCGGAAGTTTCAATAATATATAGACTTTTTGCTATAAATCTATATATCCAAAAAAACACCCCTTAATCGCGATTAAGGGGTGTTTTTTTGGATATATAGATTTATAGCAAAAAGTCTA
>DTSO01000117.1 GCA_012965315.1 Phycisphaerales bacterium
CGAGCTTCTTCTGCGGAATCTAGGTCATCGCGCAATTTTTGATCGCGTTCGTCGAGACCTTTGAGAATCTGCGGCCACACAAATTTCGCAGCAAGCACGAAAAAGATAATGAAAACAACAATAGTTGTTCCTAGTGTGAGTAACTGCACATCGGTAGGCGAGCCACCAGCATCTGAGGCGATGAAAGGGATCATCATGGGATTTTCCTTCCGTGAGGGAAAGCTTGGAAAATCCAACGAGCTTATTTGCATAAGCTCGTTGGACATAAAACCAAACTTAGAGGATTGCGAGCAGACCAACAACAACTGCGAAGAGGGCAACGCCTTCAACAAGTGCAGCAGTAATAATCATGTTGGTACCGATTGAGCCAGCCATTTCTGGTTGTCGTGCGATTGCTTGAACAGCACCACTACCAATTTGGCCAATGCCAACGCCAGCACCAAGTGCACCAACACCAGCAGCAATACCGCCACCAATACCCTTGACACCTTTGCCAGTAGCAACCGCAAGTTCAACAGCACGATCATGCGCTAGAGTTGCAGCATCTGCACCTTCAGCAGCACCGTGTGCAGCATCTTGAGCAGCGGCAGGGTCAACAACAATCATGAGGCCGAGCGTGGCCAGAGAAGTGAAAGCAACAAGCTTTTTCATAAGTTTATCCAGTTCGTCAAAAAGTGACTATTTTGCAAGTGCCGTGGGAGCACTTCAGTAAAAAAACATTCAAGGTCCATCCCACGTGAACCAAAATTCTATATCTAACTCGTCACTGTTTCAGCGTGCTCTTCGTGTTCACCATGATGGGACATTTGTCCAATAAATACCGTGGTTAAGAACATGAAGATAAACGCTTGAAGGAAAGCGACGAATAATTCGAGGAAACTAATACAAACGGCTGCAACAATTGAAACTGCTTCGATCGAGCCGGTCATCAACCAACTTTCAGTTGATTGGAAAGCAATCATACCGAACATCGTAAGTACAGCTAGCATTGTGTGGCCAGCGACCATGTTTGCGAATAAACGAATAGCAAGAGCAGCAGGCTTAATGAAAATGCCCATCAACTCAATTGGGAGCATGATTGGCAATAAGTACAGTGGTGCTCCACCAGTTAAATGCTGCGCCCAACCGCCAATACCAAGTGATTTAAATGCGTGAACTTGAATTACAAAGAATGAAACGATTGCGAGCCCTGCAGTGACAGCAAGGTTACTCGTTGCTGTTCCACCAAAGACCGCCCAGTCAAATTCACTACTTAATCCAAACGCTTTATTTCCCACTACGTACTGGACATCTGCGAATGGAACCATTCCTAAAACGTTGCATGCGAGAATAAAGAAAAACAGAGTTAGTAAGTAAGGGAGGAATTTTTGTGTGTTATCACCAAGAACTGGCTTGATAACAGTATCTCGCATATACAAAGTGATTACTTCGATTATCTGTGAAAGTCGACCTTTTGTGAGGTAACGATCTGTACCAAGTGATGCTTTGCCGATGGATATTTGTTTTGCGGCAATTCTCAACACGATAAATGCAACAACTGCCGCTAGTAAGAGCGAAGCCATGTGCATTGTAAATGCTGGTTTTCCTAAGAACGTGAGGTGCTCTGTACCCGAAATAGGCTTATCGAGGATATGGTGAATTGGGTTGTTACTTGCTAGTAAAGGAAACATATAAACTCTTAAACGTTAGTTGATTTACTGTATTCTGCAAGCGAATTTGCGAGAACTTTTGTCTCTGCTATGAGCAGGAATACAGCTGTTAAAAGAAACGAAAACATCAATGGGCGAAGCCCAAATTGAGCCACGTAGTATAGCAAAGTCGAGGCAATAAGTGCAACTAGAAACCGTATAAACGACGATGCTGACCAGAGGGTTGCAACTGTCGCAATTGGGCGTTTTTTACTTGGTAAAAACAGCACGAGCATGGCTAAAGAAACAATACAAAGGACGCCCGATTCAGCAGCACCTATGACAGCGATTTTCATCCCAAACCCACCAACTGTTGCCCCAATCCACCAAAGGGTAGCGGCTACTATTGATGCCCCGCATTGGGCTCTGGCTAATCGGCGAAAGGAGAGGGATATTTCCGGTTTTATCACTGCTGTTCATCCTTGCGAACTGCTTTGAGCGCATTTCGTATAAATTCAACCATTCCGTAAACGATTCCAAAGACTGCCCCAGAAACGATAAATAGTTTTTCATTTTCACTTTGCCCAAAAATCCAAGAAAGTAACCAGCCAATCAGTCCTCCAGCAATAATCATCGATACAAAGGTAAAACCCATTGCTGAAAGTCGCCAAAGACGACGAGATTGTGTTTCGTTTGCCATCGACACATTGTACGGGACAGTCCAAAATGGGGACAGTCCCAAGTGTTACAGATTGGTGTCAGACCCCATGAGGGCAGACCCTTATGTATAATTATCTGGCTATGGCTCAAGGCAAAGATTACATCATTGACGTAACCCCCAAACCACTTAGCAGTTCCGACTATTTCTTCGTGCCTGCAGTGTTACGAGGGCTTGGAACTACATTACGTCATTGCCTAGGCAATATGGGTCGCGGTGGTTCAAATAAAAAGAATATATGGGTTGTTCAATATCCAGAACAAAAACGGGATGATCGCGATGTTTTAGAAGGCGGGCAAGAAAGATCTACATTCCGCGGCGTACACCGATTGAATCGTGATATTGAAGGCCGAGTGAAATGCGTTGCATGCTTTATGTGTTCAACAGCTTGCCCAGCGAACTGTATCGAGATTGTTGCTGGCGAAGCACCGTGGGATGACCGAGAGAAATTTCCAGTTACATTTACCATTGATGAGTTGAAGTGTATTTTTTGCGGGATGTGCGAAGATGCGTGTCCATGCGATGCAATCGAGTTAACCCCACGTTATGAAATTGTTGGCCTGACTCGCGAAGAAATGATTTTTGATAAAGAACAGTTGTTAACGGTTTATGATAAAACGATCGAAGATAAACCCATGTAATTTAAATAAGCGCATACGCTTCAAGTACAACGCTTGTGATGTACACCAAAAACAAAATAACAGCGAGGGCGAACATACACACGGTTAAATGTAATCGTTTTGTAGTCTTTCTAGAAAAATCATTTGGGTTTTGAGTCCATTCGAATACAACGAGTTGGCCGCATTCCGGACATTTATCTGAGTTTGTATTCATAAATGAAAGGTCATATCCGCAACTGCATTCCCAACCCTCCTCGAGTCGAAATGGAAATTGCAGTGCGCAAAAAATCAAAATACTCCCAGAGGCAAAAAGCACGAAGATGAAATCGTACACACATCCAATAATCAGCAATATGCCACCTATGTAGATTGTTAACGACGAAAAGAATTTATTATTCATGTACTCCGCCAAAAGCGGGGTGTTATCAAGACGAGCACTGCAAATACTTCAAGTCGTCCAATCGCCATTAATAAGCAAAGGAAAAGTTTAGATGCATCACTAAACCAACCATAATTTTCGATGGCACCAACGTTCGCAAACCCTGGGCCAACCGTGCAGATTGTTGCAATCGAAGCGGTCGCTGCTGTCGCAATATTACATTTCGGATTTCCAGATTCAAGCACCATCAGCGTTCCTGCTCCGATCGAGAACAGAACAAGCACACCCAGAACATATGCAATTGTTGCAAGCTTTAGCTCGGGATCGATGTTACTTTTTCCAACCTTCAGTGGTCGCACAACATTTGGACGGAAGGCTCGTTCAAGCTCACTGAGCATGATGCGAAATGCGAGCCAGACCCGAATAATTTTGATCCCACCAGCAGTGGAGCCAGCACATCCCCCAATGAGCATCATCATCACGATGACAGCTTTGGCGACAAAGGGCCACGTGTTGTAATTTGCGGTAGTAAATCCAGTGTTAGTTTGGATTGAGACCGCGGTAAATACGCCTTGAGTTAGCACGTTTGGGATTGTTGCGGGTTGTATTGTTCCAGTCGTTGTTGTTATGCCGCTGTCAGCGCTTAGCAGTGAGCAGACGATCACTACTGAGCCGATTGCAAGGAGAAATAGGTAGCATCGGAACTCTGAATCCTCCCAG
Organism: Phycisphaerales bacterium; assembly: GCA_012965315.1. Lineage (GTDB taxonomy): Bacteria > Planctomycetota > Phycisphaerae > Phycisphaerales > SM1A02. The sequence goes on from DTSO01000117.1 coordinate 4,066, forward strand.
ATTATGCGAAGGCGACCGCGTGTCGCGGCATAGATTAGACCAAAGTTCATGCTAGCAATGACCATGAATACGATTGTGATTATGCTTACAAGTCTTGAGTCATATCCGCCGATGTTTCCATTCTGTGTACTAAATCCTCCTGTTGCCAGGGTACTGAGTGCATGACAACTGGCATCGAACCATGGCAAACCAGCAAACTTGTATGCGATGATTTGAATAAGGGTTAAGGACACATAGATCAACCATAGAAACCGCGCTGTTTCTCGAATGTGTGGCCTGACGCCCTTTGGTTCTGGGCCAGGGGCTTCAATTTTGAAAAGTTTCTTACCCCCAGCACCAAGACTTGGAAGAACGGCAACAAACAACACAACAATGCCTAAACCGCCAAGCCATTGAATCATTGCTCTCCAGAATAAAAGTGGAGCAGGAAGAGTAGAAATGTCAGTCAGTATGGTTGCGCCTGTAGTTGTTAATCCACTCATTGCTTCAAAGAAGCAATTCACGATGGATCTAAATGGATGGTTTTCGTCGCTTGATGATCTGGCCCAAATAAGAAACGGAAGGGCGGATACAACTGCGCCAACAAGCCAGCTAGTCGAGACGAGAAGCAACGCCTCCCGCCTGCCCATAGATCCAGTTCCTTGTTGGTTCTTGCTCTTGCTACCAAAGATAAATAAAACTAATCCAAGGAAAACACAAATTGCAGTTGACCAAAGTAATGAAAAAACAGATTTATCTACAAAACTAATTGCAAAACCCGACCATGCCCAAATGCAAAGTAATACCGCGCTGAGAACTAATACAAGCAATCCAAGTTGTCGAACTATCAATCGGTAATTCATCTGCTATTTCACAGCGAAGAGAGTTCGAAGTTCATCCAAAAATTCTTCTCGGACAACAACGAAGACAACATCGCGCTCCTGTAAAATTTCCTGTGCGCTTGGCACAGCGCCGGTGTGCTCATCGTGTTCTAAAACGATAACCATACAATTTGGCATTAGTTCTAGTTCTGAAAGTGGCTTTCCAATAACAGGGGCATTCTTACCTACTCGGACACGATAGATGGCCATTTCGTCGCCTTTTAGCGAGGCAATTTTCGACAACGGTTTTCGACGAAGGCGCTTTTGAATCTCTTCTACTGCCAATTCACTGGGGCTAAAAGTGTGTGTAAGACCCATTGCTTTAACAAATGGGGCATAATCTTTACGAGAAACCACAGGGTAGGTTTCTTTAACCCCAAGACCTGCCGCCCAAGCACAACTAAGAATATTATGTTCGTCATTCGTTAGAGCGACAAATGCATCTGCGTTTTCTATGTGTTCATCAGTAAAGACATTTGGATCAGTTGGGTCAGCTTGAATCACAGTAACCCATGGTAATTTTTCAGCAAGCTCGTTCGCTCGTTCATCATCAGTTTCAAATAAACGAATCGAAAAGCCACGGTTTTCTAATGCTCGGCAAAGCCAAACTGCGACAGGGGAACCACCCATGATGACAACGCTTCTTCGGCCAGAATCTTTTGTCCTGAATACTAGGCGCGCGTCGTGAAACACATCGGTGTTTGCAACGAGAAGTATTTCGTCCCCAACGTCCACAGTGCTTATGCCACTTGGCAAATACGTCATTCCTTCTCGTGTGATTGCAGCAAGCCGAGCACCGCCGGGCAATTTGACATCTGAAAGGTGTCTCCCAATTCCAGGAGCTCCTTTTGTAACTTCAAATTGTTGTACCTCGATTGTGTGCCCAACAAGTCGTTCAACTTTCATAGCAGCAGGATTTCGAAGGTGGGAAGCAATCGCCCTTGCCGTGGAAAAAGCAGGGCAGATTAAACTGTCGATTGAAAATATTTTTGAATAATCAAGGATATCTCTGTTGAGATACGTGCTGTGCGTAACCATTGCAAACGTACGGTCAGCACCTAAATACGCTGCGGTCGACGCACATAATAAATTCACTTCATCCACTCCGGTTGCAGCGATAACGACATCAGCATCTTCGATGCCAGCGGTTACTAAATCCTTCGCAGTTCCTGGTTCACCTAAAAGTGTTGCAACATCGAGAGAGTCTGCAAGCACGTCTAGCGCTGACTGACTTTCGTCAATCACGGTTACATTTGCGCCATCGGCGGCTAGGATTTCTGCTGCGTGGGTGCCAGTTTTGCTGGCGCCACAAATAATTATGTTCATGGGTATTCCTCCATTCATCATCCCAAATGGTTGGGCGGGAATGATACTATCAAAACACAAAAAACCAAGAAAATTACCTTAATTATATAAAAAATAGCCATTATCAATCTAAAAAAGGGCATCTAAGTTTGTGCACATTGAATGTTTGGAAGTATGCAGGCAACGGGTTGGGACCTAGCTCTGATCGATTTCAACAGGATTTATTTATAGAGTACGGAAAAGGTTCTTGACGATTGCCCTCAAACTTACCATACTGATTGATGCGCCAATTAGTTTTGCGCAGGTACAAACTATTGTGCCACTTTGAGTTTACATTAGGGAGGGTCGTTTCTTGAGAAAATTCGGCCTGTTAGAATATGAGAGAAGAGAATGACATTTGCTGGAGGGAGAAACCAGCATTAGTAGTCAAACTCCAAGACACGTTCGCAAGAACAGAAAGTTTGGATGATGAAAACAATTACCAAGAAAGTGCTTATAGATTTAATTTCGGCGAACACAAAATATAAAAAAGCAGACGTTGGTAAGATAATGAATCTTGTATTAGACTCGATTGTAATAGAACTTGGAAAAGGGAATAGGATTGAACTTCGTAACTTTGGTGTTTTTGAAAGTACGATGCGAGCATCTAGAAAAGCACAAAACCCAAAAACGCTTGAGCCTGTTCAAGTGCCAGCGAAACGCGTCGTTAAATTCAAACCGGGCAAAGTAATGAAATTCAAAGTTGAGCAGTCCGCGGTTGGTAACCAGGGTGCTTCAAAAACCACGGAAATGCCTGTAGTTGAAACCTCAACAGTTGTAACTAAAGCTAAAGAGCCAGTCACTGTCTAAATTGGTAATACATGGTGGATGACTTGTCGTTAATTCTCACGCCGTAAAAAATAATAGTAAGGTACTGCTCAAGGATGGGCAACGAAACAACACAATCAACTCACGGAATGCAAGGTGCTAAACCTCAATCAATTACTCGTTTGATGGATGCTATGCCACCACACGCACTTGAAGCAGAAGAAAGTTTGCTCGGTGCAATTGTTATTGAGCCATCGGTATTGAATGATGTTCAACTGATTCTTCGTGGAAGTGATGACTTTTTTAAGAAGGCAAATGGCACAATTTACTCGTTAATGGCGGAGTTGTACGACAAGTTCGAGACAGTCGATCTTGTTCAACTGCAACAAGTTGCAAAAGATAGAGATGTTTTAGAAGCCGTTGGTGGCGTTGAATATTTGATTAAGGTCGCCCACGCCGTACCGAGTGCCGCGAGCGCCTCGCACTACGCACGTTTAGTGCGGGATAAATCAACAGTTCGCCAGTTAATTGCTGCTGCTGGTGAAATACTGCACGATGCGTATACAAATCCTGAAGAACCCGTTGAAATTGTAAACGACGCTGAACGCCGAATTTTTAGCATTGCTCAACAGTCCGAACATCGACATGCTGAACAACTCGATGATTTGTTGAACGATGCAATTAGGCAACTCGAAGAAAACGATGGCAGAGTAATCACAGGTGTTTCGACTGGATACTCAAGTCTAGATGAACGAACAAGCGGTCTACAAAGTGGAGAAATGGTTATCATTGCAGCTCGCCCATCAATGGGTAAAACTGCGCTTGCATTGAACATTGCAGAGAACATGGTTATGCGCGATGTGCCTGTTGCACTGTTCAGTCTTGAAATGAGTAGAGAACAGCTTGTCCAACGACTTCTAAGCTCGCGCGCCTCAGTTTCGGGCCACAACATTCGCCGTAATATGCTGAGTGATAGAGATATGGCAGCAATCATTCAAGCAGCAGACGACTTAATGAAACGACCCTTGTATATAGATGACACTCCAAGTTTATCTATCACGCAATTACGCGCGAAGGCACGACGCTTAAAACAACAGCACGACGTCGGTGTCATCATTATTGATTACTTACAATTGATGACAAGTGGAAAGCGTGCCGAGTCAAGACAACAAGAGGTAAGTGAAATTAGCCGTGGCGTGAAGGCACTTGCGCGCGAGTTAAGTGTGCCGGTTGTTTGTCTGAGTCAATTGAACCGTGCCGCAGAACAACGCGAAGGACACCGTCCTCGCATGAGTGACTTGAGAGAGTCTGGCTCGATTGAACAAGATGCAGACGTTGTCGCTATGTTGCATCGTGAAGCGTATTACCACATTAGTGATCCATCTTGGTTAGAAGCAAACCCAGAAAAAGAAAATTTGGCAGAGTTGATAATTGCTAAACAAAGAAACGGGCCAACAGGATCTGTCAAATTAACTTGGGACAATACTTGCACACGTTTCCATGATTGGACAGATATTACACCACCAAGTGGTTCTGGTATGGCAGCCGTAATTCCAAGTGGCGATGACCCGTTTTCAAATGATAATTTTGATGACCTTGCAATTTAAGTACATCGCTTTTTAACTTAACGCCCAAATTGAAATTCCAACAAGGAATGCAATGTATAAACTGACAAGTATTCCGCCTTCTTTTGGGTCAATTATACCACCATCTTTTAATTTGATACGATTAATACGCGTCAGTATGTAAGCAATGACCGTCATGGCAAACATAATTATGATGTAAATTCCAATATCTTTTGACGCAGATATTGGGCTAACCAAAATAGTGATTGGTAGTACAAGCAAAATATTAAAAATGTTGGAGCCAATAACATTACCTACAGCTAGGTCAGGGTGATTCTTTTTTGCAGCGATAATGGTTGTGACAACCTCTGGCAAACTTGTAGCGATGGCAACAACGGTGCTTCCAACTAGAAGCTCGCTCATGCCAAGTTCTAGCGCGCCTGTAACCGCGCCAATTTCAGTCGCCTTTCCGCCAAGACCAAGCATAAGTAACCCGAACAATAACATCGCCCACGCACCCAACATAGAAACACGAACAGTTGGTGTTGCTTCTTTGCTTTGCGTTCCAATTTTCGAAGTTTCCTCTTTCCCAATTCTGAACCACGACCACATTAAGAAACTGAATAAAAGCAAAAACCCAATTGCCCACAGGGCATTTAAACTATCAAACCAAGTTACTACACCTACAAGGAACGTGGCTGCAATTAACCATGGAAACTCAAATTTCACCACTCGACCGGTTACGGGTAGTTTGCAAATTAAAGCACCAATGCCCAAAACAAGACCAATATTCGCAATGTTCGACCCGAAGATGTTCCCTAAACATAAATCACTATGTCCATTAATTGATGCAACGAGGTTTAGTGCTAGTTCTGGAGAACTCGTACTGAAAGCAACAATTGTAAGCCCAATGACTAATTTGCTAATTCCCAGTTTAGTCGCAATGGCTACGCTACCCTCGACGAGGAGATTCCCCCCCCAAATGAGCATGGCTATGCCTATGAGAAGGGTAACTGCGAACCACTCTTGTGCCAATGTGATTAATTCCATGGGTAACGGGTGAATTGTAGGGACACTTCGCAACTACGTACAATCCAAAGTCCCGCAATCTGATGGGTTTTATTTCGTTACACTACTTCAAGGTGTTTATTCACCAATGTGATATGACCAATAGCAAAGAAAAACAAGAATTACATGAGAACATCCTCGCCGCAGCAAGTGGTGATGAAGTTGCTTGGGGTTTTCTTGTTAACGCTTATTCACACCGTGTTTTTGCGTTGATTCGCTCGAAATGCGGTAATGAAGATCTTGCTGAAGAAATCACGCAATCAACTTTTTGCACAATTGCTCAAAAATTGGCAACGTACACAGAAACTGGAAAATTCGAAGCTTGGATTTTTAGAATCGCCATGAACAGAATGCGCGATGAGATGCGCCGTCGGAAGCGTCACGCAGTGCCAATGGAGAATGAAATGATTGGTGTGCTCGCTCCTGGCGTCATAGACGAACATACTGACGAGGAAATGGCTAAAGCGGTTCAGAGGCTTAGAACAGCGGTTCGCCAACTCTCGAGCTCTGATCAGGACATAATTCACATGCGACATTCGGCTGGAATGAGCTACAAACAGATAGCAGACGTCCTTGGTGAACCATTAGGCACGGTTTTGGCTCGTCAACACCGCGCTTTGGGAAAATTGAGAAGCCTTATGGATTGTGACGGTTATCTTCAAAACAACAGTAATAAAACGGCAATCGATGGCGAGATGGGGCGTTAATCTAAGGATCCGATATGGAATATGAAAACAACAAATTTGAGCAGAATCTGAACCAAGAAGAACGAGCTATCGATTTACTTCTTGGCAACGCTATGCACGTACCAATCCCCGATGGCCTTGCAGATAGAATCGCTAGCGCTTCTGTAAATGCTTTGCTTGAAGGCCAACTTGACAACGCTCTTTCAATTGAGACACCCGAAGGTCTAGCTTCTAGAATTTTTGTTGCCTCTGTTTCTTCTCTTGAAGAACCAGAAGTTATAGTCGGTCGTATTGGGCAAACGGTTGTTTGGCGACAAGTCGCAATGGCCGCATGCGTTCTATTCGCAGTTCTCATTGCTGTTCGCTTTGGTAACCATGCACCTCAAGTCCGTTCAACTGGGCATGTCGTTGCAGCCGCTGACGTTCTAACTGTTGAAGAAGAAGGTCTACTTTTTGAAGATTTGCAATTAGAAGAATTTGATTATCTTTCTGGCACACGCGAGTTAGCGTACGCAGAAGTTGCAGAAAGTTTGAATAGCCTTCGTAACGATGTAGAACTATGGCACTATGGTTTACTTACCGAATAATACTCTTGTGAATGTACGGAAATACAAAATGAAATACACAGCAATAGTAGGCGCCTTGTTCACTTCAATGTTTGCTTTTGGCATGGCTCCATTTAATGAGAGCGCTTGTTGTAGTTCCACCTGCTTTGGCCCTCTGTTGATGACTTGTATTCAGCCTGGCGAAGAATTAGGTTTCGAACGCTCACATGGTCCAGATAAAAAACGACCAACTAAATTTTCAACTGAAGCAAGTTCTCTAAAAGCAGGCTCTGGGTTTGGCAGAGAACGAGAATTGCCCGCCAACATGATTGAGCATGTAATGGCTGTTGCAAATGAAATTGATCCAGAATTAGCTTCACAACTTTCTGTCATATGTGAAACTGACCCTGAGGCCTTTCGAACCATTATGATGAAGCAAGGAAGACGGTTTGGGCATTTGATTCGTTTGCGTGAAGATGACCCCGAATTATTTGAAGTGAAAGTCACCGAACTGAAAACAGACGCTGAAATTTTTAGAGCAACAGAAGAGTTGCGAGGTCAAGACATAGATTCATCAGAATCACAAGCAAAAGTAGGGATATTGAAAGGCCTTGTTCGTATTAGAACAGCAATCTCCTTGCGTGCGCAAACGCTACATATTGGTCGTTTGGAAAAACATATCGAAGCTCTTCGCAAAAAACTTAAAGACACTACTTTGGAATTCGATGAAATTGTTGAAACTCGGTTCAACCAACTCTTACGAAGTATTTCTAAAACTAAAAAAGTAGAATCTCCTCAAGAAGAGTGATACTTCTTACCATGCGTACATGCAAGTTAGCAGTACTGCAAATAAAACAATCTTAATTTCTATACTTTGCTTGACGCTTATTTTTTTTGTAGCGATTTTCTTTTGGGCAATTTCTGATAACGGGGGTGGAAGAACCTTCGAGCGAACAAATGTATCTGCTGCACTCATTCCACCAACATGGTGGCCGCAAACGGATACTCAAGAGGAAAAGCCATTTGCATTTTTTGGGACAGACCAACTTGGCAGAGATTTATTTGCAAGATGTATTGTCGGAGGAGCAATTAGTATTTGCGTCGGATTGTTTGCAGCCTGTATTGCTGTATTTGTTGGGACCGCATGGGGGACAATTGCAGGTATACGAGGTGGAAGAATTGATACAGTGATGATGCGGATGGTGGATATTCTTTACGGATTACCATCGATAATGTTAGTAGTGTTAATTACTGTTGCGGCAAATAGTTTTGTAAGTCGTTCAGATTCAATGTCAACATCGTTACAAGAAATGGTAAATGTTGTTGCGCTTCTTTTTGCAATTGGAATTGTGAGTTGGCTCACTGTGTCTCGAGTAATTCGCGGTCAAGTACGAAGTCTTATAGCAAGGCCAGCGTTTGAAGCATGCAGAGTTGTTGGTGTCGGTCCAATGCGAACATTTACGCACCACCTGTTACCTGCGTTGCTTGGAACAATTGTGGTTTATGCAACCTTAACTGTACCAACTGCAATTCTATCCGAAGCATTTCTGAGTTTTTTAGGCATAGGAATTAGAGAACCACTTCCAAGCTGGGGCAACTTAGCTGCAGATGGACTTGGGCAGTTAAACCCCGTACATTCTCGTTGGTGGTTGCTATTGTGGCCAAGTTTATGTATTGCATCAACGCTCGTTGCAATGAATTGGTTCGGACAAACTTTACGTAAACGGGTAGATCCAAGATCGGTACGGTAACGATGGCACAACCTGAACTTATTGTAAATGCATTAAACATTTCGTTTGACGATGTCAGTGTCGTGAATGAGATTTCTTTTTCTTTGAATAAAGGAAAAACATTAGCGATCGTAGGGGAGTCTGGTTCTGGAAAGAGTATTACTGCATTAGCAATCATGGGACTTCTTCCAGCAACAGCAAAAATTACTGGCGAAATTTTATTTCAAGAAACACAACTTGTAAATGCATCTAGAAATGTATTTCAATCGATTAGGGGTAATAACATCGCTATGATTTTTCAGGAGCCGATGACATCGCTGAACCCGGTATTTACAGTCGGAGAACAGATAGAAGAAGCAATTAAATTGCATCAACATAAAGTTGCGAGAAAAACAGTTCGCAATCGCACACTTGATGCAATGGAAGAAGTTGGTCTTGCTCGAGATAGATTTAGCGCTTATCCACACGAATTTTCTGGAGGGATGCGGCAACGAGTTATGATTGCGATGGCACTTGTTTGCAAACCAACAATTTTAATTGCAGATGAACCAACAACCGCATTAGACGCAACAACAGCAAGACAAATTATGGGGCTACTCTTTGAACTTAAAAATAGCCGTGGAATGGGCATGCTTTTTATTTCGCACAACCTTCGTCTTGTTGCTTCGATCGCAGATGATGTTTGTGTAATGAAGCAAGGGGTCCACGTGGAGCACGGTGCTGTTGAAGACGTTTTGCAGAATCCGAAGCACACATATACAAAAAAACTTCTTTCTTGCATTCCAACCCTTCAGCGTCAATAACACAAGTAATTATGGCATTTTGATGTCGTCGTAACCCTATTTAAAGTTGCATAAAAAAAAGGTCCGAGAACCGAAAGGGAATCTAACACGTATGTGTTGTATATACGTTGCCATTCGACTTTTGGAATGAGCACTGGGCTGATTTGGATTTCTCTCTGATCTCAATCCCCTAGTCCTCTCTCCATAAGTAGTTTGGTGATAAGGGGAAACGCAGGGGGCGTTCGTCTTGGAAGACGGTCGAAACATCGTAGCTGGAGTGCTAATAATGGTAAGAATTTACAAACGAACATTTAACCAGACTGTTCATCACAGTTCAAACACTGGAACAACCCAAGCTCGCGAACAAGTTTGGAGTTACATAAATGCGATGCCTGCACTTTATTTTGTGCAGTGCGGACAACGGTCCTGCCCCGTTCCATGGATAATGTTTGAAAATGAAGAACCAACCGCAATGGTGTTTACTAGTTCCGAAGAAGCATTAAAAGTTGCGAAATCAATCATCGAAGATTGCGAAAATGTTCGTGTTGTTGGCTTGCCTACAAATGCGGCTTCAATGTATATGACTGCAATTGCCGCTCAAGGCGTTAACTCTGTTTGCTTTAACCATGGGCCATCGCGTTTCGACGCACCTATGGATGAAGTATTACTTTCCCTCAAATCAATAAAAAGATTTTGAATTACGGTTGTAGCTCTCGACCAGTCTCTATATCCATTACAGACCAGTCAAATTGTTTTGCAAGCCGGACGAGTGGCAACCAAGCGATTTCCTCTTCAACAATGTAAAGTAGCATTTGTTTTATTGGGTCTTCGTCTGGAGGCAATTCAATGCGAATGCCGGGTCCCCAAAGCATACTGCCACCATCGACTTCTGCCATTGTGTTAAATTTTGCAAGCTCGTTGATAATTTCTTCTCGTGTTCCCAATGGCGCGCGTTGGCCACCTTGGTCTTCGGTTCGTGATTGAATTACAAATTGCTTACTCATTGTTTTTCTTGTCTTCCTGAAGTAAGCAGGATACTGTATCAATTAGTCTATCGAGACCGACTGGTTTAATTAAATACGCTGCAACGCCTAGAGTTTTTGCATACGCCATGTGGCGTTTCCCTTCGTTGGCTGTCACCATGACAACAATTGGAGGCGTTTCCATACTTAGCAGTTCTTCAAGCACAAGAAAACCCGATCGCTTCGGTAACATCATGTCAAGGATGACGGCATCAGGGTTGTGCTTAAGCGCGGCAGAAACGGCCTCAGTACCATCTTCCGAGGTTATGGTTGTTGCGCCCTCTGCGCGCATGGCGAGGTCGAACGACTCTAAAATATCCGGGTCGTCATCGACAATTAATATCTTGTGGTTTTCTAGTCTTAACATGATTATTCAAATAGTAACATTCGAGAGTCTTGCGAGTTCGTTTTCTGTCATCCAAGGCAAAGATTCAAGTTGTCGAATCAATTTTTTGGGCATTGGCTTGCCTTCAAGTTCAAATTTAGGGCGACTTTTCCATCTTCGATGGAGCCAAAGATATTGTTCCGGAGCATTGCGAATCATCTGTTCAATCGCTCGGTTGTATCGAGCAGAAATATAATACAGAGGATCAGGTTGGTCTTGCCAGTCACTTGGTTCGATGTAATCGGTGACGCTTACCTCGTATTGAAAGTTGCTAGATAGTCGCTTCGCATGCACAGCAACAATGGGAATATTGTGCCGCATCGCAAGAAGTCCGATTGATTTGTACGTGGAAGCAAGCCGACCAAAAAACGGAACGAATATTCCGCGTCCACCGGCATTTTGATCTGCGATAAATCCAATGCTTGTGTTTTGGTCAAGTAAATCTTGAAGGATTGGAACGCCACCCCATTTAGTTACAATTTGTAAACCATATTTTTCACGGACTCCAAGAACCCAATCGTTTATAAGCGGGTTGTCTAATGGTCGAGCAACCCCCGCGATTGGGTATCCTAAAACAGATAAAGCGTAGCCGAGTAATTCCCAGTTGCCGCAATGTCCTGTTATAAAAAGTATCGGTTTGTTTTGTATTAACCTATCAGCTACTTTTTCAAGCCCATTGAATTGAATATATTTATGGTGTGTTTCTGGAGAGATGAGCGAAGGCATTTTTACGCCTTCAGCAATAAAAAGTTGAAACATATGTTCCATCGATTTCTTCGCTAGTGTATTGCATGCATCTTCAGTTAGGTCAGGAAAACTGCTTCGAATATTTCCAAGTGCGCGTTCGCGTCTTGCGGCACTCATTGTATAAAACACATCGCCCATGTATTTTGCGGTGTACATATTGAGTTCCATCGGACAACAACTTACAAGCCCAGCCAATGCTCGCAGAGGGAGGTACTCTGACCACTGCACAAGTTTAGATTTTTTTTGCGCCATGTTTTAGCGACAAGTCTAGAAGAGGTTACCTTCGTTGACCAGTCAGGATGTATAAACGATTTGAAGTAAGCACAGGTATTTTTGCTGCTTGTGCCTGCTCAAGTAATTCGTTGTACTCTTTGTATGCACGTTGTTGGCGAGCATAGTCATCGTACATTGCGATGGTTGCATTTTTCCCAGGTCTATGAATTGGTTTCTTTGGTGCAATACCAAGAACAAGGAAATCTAAATCGCCTGGAAGTGATCCTTCGTCTTCAACAATGACACCGCCCCAATTTTGAATGAGGTCTACGATAAACTTATTGCTTGCGTCAGCATTTCCGTCGCCATCAGCGTCGTAATTACCGTGTACAAGGAATGAATACTTGTAGGATGGATCGTATATTGGATTGACAATAATATTATCTCGAACAATCGGCTGGCTTGACGAAGAGCGGATGATTTTCGCTGTTGAAGTCGTCTTGCCAACTTTAACTATTTCGATGCTTGCTTTGCCACGCGGGAATTCACCTTCACTGTTTGCTCGAAGTTGTGAGGAAGAATCATAAATATCAAACCGCATTCCGAGAACGATTCGGTCATCCGAACCTCTATCAATAAATACTTCGCTACCTGTTCCAACCTCAAGAACGGTTCCATCAACAAGTAAAGCAGGGTCAACGGTATTCATTCTGCCAGTGTCGAATTTTTCACGAAGGTCAGCGATGGTGGACTCTAAGCGGGCATTTTCTACACGTAAATCGCCAACATCTTGTGTGAGCATTTGGATGCGGTCAAGGTTTTCATCTCGAACATCCTCTAGTCGCTGTTCTCTGCCATCGAAATAGGCATTTGCTTTAGTGCTTAAATTTTCAGATTCATCTTGAACATCTTTCCATTCACTTTTGACAAGTTGAACTTCAGAAGTATTGTTATCCGCTTGAGACTTAATTTCGTCTTCTAATGTTGTAATCGTAGTGTGAGCGGAAGCTAAATCAGCGACTCGAGCATCTAGCTCTTGTTGGCGTGATTTAACTTGGCTTTGAAGACTTTTAACGAGCAGAGAGATTGGGTTATTTGCGTTAATGTTTGGCCCATAAAGTGATTGTAAGTCTGCGAGTGTTGCTTCAGGATTACCACTAAGCCATTTGTTACGTTCGGAGAGTTCACTTTTGAAGTAACCGCTAACAGATTGGTTAGAACTTTTTGATTGAGCAACAACTTGTTGTAACGAGTCGCCAGCGCGTTCGATGGATGTTGCATACTCATTCAATGCTACTTCCGCACTTTGTACTTGCTCGAGTTGCTCTCTATTTTCTACATAAAAAACAATACTGAGTACGAGTAAAAAGACAGTAGTAAGGACAAACACTACTAAAGATACGATGACGCCAGTTCCAGCGCCGCTACGAATAGCCATGAGAATTTTCTCCAATAATCGAATTTGGCTTTTGCCAAACACGGAACAGTCGTGGGTTACACAGAACCCATTGATATGATTGGACAGTGTCTATAGTTCGAGCTCTCCCGTCAAGTTCATATTGGTGAAGAACTTATTTTCTAGCCCAGGAACGGCGATTTTTGCCTAAAATTAATAAAAAAAAAGAGGGCTTGAGAATAATATCGTTTTAGAGCCCCCTAAACCGTTGTCATCTCATCGTACCTCATTGAACGAGAATGCAACGCTCTTCGTGTTGGTATCATACGACGTTCGTAGCAATGAAATGTTGATTTGCATGAAGAAGTAGAAAGGCAGAAACATGACCGTTACCCCACAAAATGTACATTCAGTTCTAAAACAATTCCAACTCACCGATGGCTATGACTTAGTTGTGGATCTAAACAAGTCAAATGGTGTTTGGATTCATGATTCTGCAAGCGGCAAAGATTATCTAGATGCATTTACTTGTTTTGCTTCATGGCCTTTGGGATTTAACCATCCTGATTTGATGGAAGATGATTTCAACGAAAGGATTTTAAGAGTATCAAGAAACAAAATTGCAAATTCAGATTTATACACAACTGAACTTGCCGAATTTGTTGAAGCGTTTGGTACAAAAGTTACGCCAGATGACTATCCGCATCACTTTTGGGTTTCAGGCGGAGCTCTTGCAGTAGAAAATGCGTTAAAGACAGCATTTGACTGGAAAGCACGGAAACTTGGCAGAAATAATTTCACAGATGATGTGAACGACTTAGTCATTCTGCACTTTGAGCAGGCATTCCACGGACGAAGTGGTTACACCATGAGTCTTACAAACACACTTCCAGACAAAGTCGGTTTATTCCCTAAGTTTAATTGGCCAAGAGTGTCAACTCCATTCTGTGAGTTTGACAACGAAGGCAATATCGTGAATGACATTGAAGCTTCAGAAGCAAGAACCTGTGCGGAAATTGATAAAGCATTCGAAGAGCATGGCAATCGTATTGCAGCCATCCTTATTGAACCAATGCAAGGCGAAGGTGGCGACAACCATTTCCGCAATGAATTCCTAGAAAAATTACGTCAGTACGCTGATGAACGAGAAGCTCTTCTAATTTTTGATGAAGTGCAAACTGGTTTTTATGGCTCTGGCAAACCTTGGTTCTGGCAACACACAACAGTCAAACCAGATGTTGTAAGTTTCGGTAAGAAAACCCAAACGTGTGGAATCTACGCAAATCGTCGAGTAGATGAAATCTCAGAAAATGTATTTAACCGTTCAAGTAGAATCAACTCAACATGGGGTGGTAACCTCGTGGATATGGTTCGATGTACACAGTTCATAAAAATTATTGAACGAGACAACATTGCTGAGCAAGTGACTAATGTAGGAAACCACGTAATCGCAGGGTTGCGTGCAATTGCCAATGAGTCAGGCGCATTTACAAGCGTTCGCGGTAAGGGTTCACTCATAGCGTTTACAGTTCCAAGCCCCGAGCACCGAGCAGCGATGCTTTCTTCACTTATGGATGCAGCAGTGATTGCACTTCCGTGTGGAGTTCGTTCCGTGCGTTTCCGTTTACCTTTGATTATGACAATCGCAGATGCGGATGAGTTACTGAACAGAACGCGCATTGCTGTAAGCAGCTTAGCAACAACGGTGTAATTCATTGCGTAGTGCTGCGGCAATTAGCGAACATCTCGATACCCGCACTGCGGCTATCGAAGTTGCTCTGATGTTGGAGCAAGCAATGTCTGGCCCGATAGATATAGTTTTTGTATTCGCAAGTTTTCACCATCGTGAGGCACTTGAGCTTGCAATTGCGGATATTCGACGTACTCTCGCACCAAAAACAATAATTGGCATGACAACCGAATCGGTTGTTGGTTGCGATTTAGAATTGGAAGGTGTTGCTGGATTGTCAGCCCTGGCAATGCAGTTGCCTGGAATTTCAATTAAGACTTGGACAACAACACCAAAACATCCCGTGCCTCTTTCAAGACCAGAGGAAATTCCTGGCTGGATTGGTTTACAAGATGACACGAAGGCAGTGTTTATCTTTGCAGATCCTTTTTCAACACCGATTACTCGACTACTTCCAGCGCTCGTTAACTGCAGGGGTGAAGATAATCTACTTCCAGTTATTGGTGGAATGGCATCTGGTGCTTCCCAAGCAAAATATAACAGATTGTTTTTAGATGACCAAGCAATTAGGAGCGGTGGAATTGGTTTAACGCTTTCAGGTCCACTTGAATTAGATTGTATTGTTAGTCAGGGCTGTAGACCAATTGGCGAACACTATCGCGTAACCAAAGTGGATGGAAATGTTGTTTTAGAACTTGGCGGGAAACCAGCCTTAGATGTTTTGCGCGATCTCGCCACTTCGGTGGGAGCAAAAGAGCGCGATTTTCTACAAGGCGGGCTTCTTCTTGGTGGCGTAATTGACGAAAATAAAAACTATTTTGGTCGCGGCGATTTTCTTGTCCGTTCGATTTTAGGAATAGACAGAAAACGAAAAGGGATTGCAGCAGGCGAGTTTTACCGCCTTGGTAAAACAGTCCAATTCCATGTTCGTGATGCACAGACCGCAGTGGAAGATTTGCAACTACTTCTCGATGCACAGCAACTTGGAGTTCAGCCATTTGCGGGGCTATTAGTTACTTGCAATGGTCGAGGTAGAAGTTTATTTCATGAAGAAGATTATGATTTAACAATTATTCGAGAACGACTTGGCGAAGTTCCAATAGCAGGATTTTTTGCAGCGGGTGAAATTGGACCGATCGGTGGACGTTCATTTTTACACGGACATACTGCTTGCTTAACGTTGTTTCGTCCAGAAAATGCCAGTTAATTATTCAATCGAATGCAATTTTAAAAATTGACCTTCTTGAATCAACGTCACTTTGTTAAAAACATAGTCTACTCTGACACGTTCGGAAAAATAGTACATTGATTTATCTTTTTCTTTAACTAATTTGACATCGCCAGAATTACTTCCGCGTAGCATTCGTTGCAGTGTTTTTGCAAGGTCTTGTCGATTTTCTTCAAAGAAAGTAGTAAACGTAGCAAGCTCGTCATCTAATGATTCGTAATACGCCTTGCTTGATTCACTTGTGACTTGTTCAAACAAAAGTTCCCAATCTCTATCACGCAAGCAGGTAAGCGCTTGTGTAAAGACATGCGTTGGAAGCACAGCACGTAGTGTCGTTTTCCCAGTCACCTCATCTTTCTCGACAAGTTTAATTGTTGCAAGGTACTGGTCGAATGCGTCACTCGTCGGTTTTTTTGCAGAAGTAAATTTGACAATAGTCCCATCTGCTTGAACGGATTGGTTTGGTAAATCTCCACCCATCGAACTGTGCCATGTTGGTCTTGTGCGATATTCAACTTTTTGAGTTGCACATCCAACTAGAATAAAAGTTGCAGCAGTAACACTTGAAATGTACTGTTTGCTATACATCAATGACCCATGGTCGGCGGTCCAGCTTCAAGGTCGAAGATAAAAGGCGCAACCCAAAGTTGACTTGTTCCAGTTTCTCGCTTACTTGTCCACATAAGTAATGTGCCAGATTCATCAAACACAGGTAAACCGTCAAAGCCATCCGCATGTGTAATTCGTCGCCTTCGAATACCGTATCTCGTGGTACCGTCAGTTTTGCCACTGTCAGCATCACAAACAAATAATTCATAATTACGATGGCTGACTTCACTTGTTGCGTAGATCAAAAAGCGATTATTTGGGTGCCAGAACGGACCCCAGTTCACGTGTTCATTATCCGTGAGTTGGTATTCCTTTTCGATGCCGATAATTGCGCCAGTCGCATCAAATTTTAGTTCAGCAACATAGAGCTGCAGTAAGTCATTACCGCGCCGGTCAGATCGGTACACAATTCGCTTGCCGTCTGGCGAAAAGAATGGCCCGCCATCGTATCCTTCATCGCCAACGATGAGCCGGTCGGTTCCTGTTTGTAAGTCAGTAATGTAAATGTCACCAGACCCTGAGGCGAGAGAGCAATACACCAAGTGGCGCGCATCTGGGCTCCACGATCCTTCTGCTAAATAATTCTCGTCATCCGTGGCAAGTTTTTTAGTACTTCCATCATTTAGATTTTGCGAAACGATATTCATTTTTGGAGGAAACGCCCATCGGTATCTACCAGAACCACGCTGGTAACCAGGGATGTCGCCATCTATTAATGGTGTTGTCGTCGTTGCGTACATGACAAGCGAATCATTTTTAGGGTGAAACCAACCGCACGTATTGGCAGATCCTTCATTGCTTAATCGAATGACATTTTCAAGGCCATCAATAGTGCCTTCTTCATTGAACGTCAAATCGCCTAGGTACATTCCATAATCATCGTCAGGAGTTTGACCGTCCTCGGGATGTTCTATCGCTTGAAAAATAATCCGTTTTCCTGAGGGGTTAAAATAAGACTCGCCAGCTTTGAGGAAAACAGCAGGGTCTGTGAGCAAAACAGGCGTTCCAATCGCGTTTGTTTCGGCAGGGTGCAAAGGGCTTGTTTGCCCGACGAGAAGTGAAACCAATAGTGCCATACAATGTGTCATTGAGAAATTCCTTTTGAATGAAAGAGCCACATATCATACGTCTCCAGAGCATTTTCCGCACGGAGTTCCTGTCATCTATCACGACGATTATTTAGTCGTACTAGATAAGCCGTCGGGATTACTCAGCGTAAAAGGCATTGGGGCAGATAAGATTGATTGCCTTGCCGTTCGAGTCGCTTCTGCAATTGAAGGCGCTCGGATAGTGCACCGTCTAGATATGGATACTTCAGGAATAATTTTGATGGCGAGAGATGCCGATACGCATCGAGAATTGAGCAGGCAGTTTCAAGATAGAGAAGTTAAAAAAACATATATCGCTGTTGTCGGTGGGGTTATTGAACAAGATGAAGGACTAATTGATATTCCAATTCGAAAAGATTTTGATAATCCACCTCGTCAATGTGTTGATTATGAAAAAGGTAAATCATCGCAAACACACTGGAAAGTGCTTGAACGGGGGCGTGACCGTACTCGTTTGGAGTTAAAACCAGTGACAGGTCGTTCGCACCAGTTGCGCATTCACTTACGAGAACTTGGGCACCCGATTCTTGGCGATGATTTGTATGCACCCCAAGAACTCCAAGATATGGTTTCTCGATTACAACTCCATGCGTTGGATTTAACTGTTCAACATCCTGCTTCAGGTGAACAAGTAACGTTTCGAGTGGATTGTCCCTTTTAATAAAAAAACGGCACGAAATCTATTCGATTCCGTACCGTTTTGTAATGCAATGTATTGATTAACTGTTTGCGCCAGTTGGTTCCGGTTCTGGCTCTTGTTTCTCAGTTTTTTCTGGATGTGTAACGCTGAAGAATAAATGGTCATTACCTTCTTTATGTGAGATGTCGATGTGATCACCTGATGTGTACTCACCACCAAGCAAAGCTTCAGCAAGCGGGTCTTCAATATAAGAGCCAAGTGCACGTCGTAATGGACGAGCGCCAAAGTCCGGGTTGTAACCTTTATCGATGAGGAAATCCTTTGCAACTTGATCAAGAGTCATGGACATACCCTTGCTTTTCAATCGTAAAGTGATTTTTGAAAGTTCAATGTCAATGATTGAATAGAGGTCGTCTTTAGTAAGCGAGTGGAAAACGACAATATCGTCAAGCCGGTTAATAAACTCAGGTCGGAAGAACTTCTCAGTTTCAGAGAGAAGTTGTTTCTTGAGTTTATCGTATTCCATGACTTCTTCTTTTTTGCCAAATCCGAATGATTGTCCGCCTTTGATCAAGTCAGAACCGATGTTTGATGTCAAAATCACAATAGTGTTACGGAAGTCAACATGACGACCGAACGAATCTCACATAAAGAAGGTAATGACCATTTATTCTTCAGCGTTACACATCCAGAAAAAACTGAG
>DTSO01000118.1 GCA_012965315.1 Phycisphaerales bacterium
TGTCACGATTTGTGAGTGAACAAGATGATGACTGATGAAGCGATGATGAAGCATGCAATTTCCCTTGCGAAAACTGCTTCAACATTGGAAGAAGTACCCATCGGCGCTGTAATTTATTGTGATGGTGAAATTGTCGGCGAAGGGTTTAATCGCAAAGAAACCGATTTCAACCCAACTTCACACGCAGAAATAATTGCAATTACTGATGCTGCAAAACGATTGGGACGGTGGCGATTGCATGGTTGCACACTCGTGGTCACGCTTGAGCCTTGCCCGATGTGTGCTGGCGCACTTGTAAACGCACGACTTGACCGTGTAATTTTTGGTGCAAGTGACCAAAAATCTGGTGCCTGCAGAACGCTCTACAAAATTGCAGACGATCCAAGACTAAATCATCGTTGCGAAGTAACTGGTGGGGTTCTTGAAGAAGAATGCGTGCAATTACTTCGCGACTTTTTCGAACCAAGGCGAAGGTGATAAACAATAATTTGCAACTACTGTGGCATAACTTCCCGCAGGTAACGTAAATTTCAATTGGACATACTCTCCAAACTCGTCAGTACCATTTGTAGCTTTCGATTCGCGTACCTCAACACGTAATGGTCTTCTAACACCTTCAGCAAATTTACGCATAGTCTCTAGGTGCCCATCGTCCAACCCAAACGACTCGCGAACTTCTATTTCTTTTTCATGCACTTCCCCAGTTGTCAATCGCATTTTTGAACCCCATAACGGACCGGATGGAGAAAGTAAAAATGCATCTACACGATTTAGAAGATCGTCCGAGTGTAACTCTTCTTTAGTAACTTCAAACGTGCGCCCGCCACCATCGTGTTTCCACGCGAGATCTCCGAACATCAGAGTATTCCAAGTTCCGTCCGTTATTCGATGTTGAAGCAATGCATTAAACAAATGTGATTGCAGTGCGTTCACCCATAGTTTTTGAAGTTGTCTTGAAATTGTCTTACATGCCTGCTGAGGACTTTTTTCTGCGACGAGGGCTTCAAGAACATTCCGTTCTGTGGGCTGACCAAATGGCCAAGCATCAAATGCGCGTTTATATTCTCCCTCTGATGCGAAATTGTGATGTCGCTCCTCACCCGCAAGTAAGGTGGCAATTAGACACTCCCAATCTTCTTTTACTAATGCCATTCCTAAAAGATGATTGTTGTTATTGTTTCCAAATCGTTGCGGACCAAAGAAATTTGGTAAACCGACTGCATGTAGGGTTGCCAATCGCTGTTGCAGTAATGAAAAATCTAATTCATCGACATCTCGCAATCGAAGTACAAAAGTATTCCCAACAAGATGGCCAAGTCGCAATTTATTGGCGTGGTACGAAGAATCAAGCACTTCGATTGAGCCAATTGTTTTCGGTACTTCTGGCTTTTTGCCACGCAAATATATAGAAAACATCTGCGTCGTAACCGCGTAAAAATCTTTTCGACCTGCATAGCCAACATCGCGTTTTGAAACTTTAAAATAAGTTGCAATTTGGCGTAAACATTCATCATGCGACATGTTTGTTTTTCGAACCGTAATGTAAAGATGCTCCCCTTCGCCACAGGGTTCATACAACGGTATTTCTTCAACAACAAAGTCGGTTGGATATTTTTTAATCTTGCCAGCCAAAATTATTAGGCTCTTCATCTGGTAGATCTTTCTCTACTGCATCTAGTACGTGCTCTTCAACAAAAATCGGAACTTGCATCGCAACGCCTAATGCAATTGCATCGGATGGTCGGCTATCAATTACATGTTCAACGTCGCCTTGCTGAACATACAATTTTGCATAAAAAGTTCCTTCATGCAAATCATCGATGTGAATTCTTAGCAATGTTCCGCCAAATTGTTGAATAACCGAAGCAAGTAGTTCATGCGTTTGTGGTCGCTCTGGCTCAATGCCTTTAAGCCGCCTATCAATTGCATATGCTTCTGGTTTTCCTACGACAATTGGGAATGTTCGCTCGCCGCCAATTTCACTAAGTTCAATAAACTGAGCGTCCGTAATCTCACGGATTAATATTCGAGATAGTTCCATTTGTATGAGCATTTGAACGTATCATAATGCACCAATTCACTGAGCCTCGCCACCCTTATATGTTATAATCCGGATTAACGAATGAAGGAATATTCCAAATGACTAACCAAGTACACCTTTTCACATCTGAATCTGTCTCCATGGGTCATCCAGACAAGGTTTCTGACCAAATATCCGATGCAATTCTCGATGAAATGCTAAAAGTTGACCCCAAAAGCCGAGTAGCCGTTGAGACTCTGGTCACAACTGGTCTCGTCGTAGTCGCTGGCGAAGTCACCTGCGATGGCTATGTTGATATCCCAAAAATTGTACGTGAAACAATCCGGAGAATCGGATACACCGATGCGACGCTCGGTTTTGACGCAGACAGTTGCGCTGTGATGGTCACGCTTGACCGTCAATCTATTGACATCAGTCAAGGCGTTGATACTGATTCTGGTTTACATAAAATTCAAGGAGCTGGCGATCAAGGGCTCATGTTTGGATACGCTTGTAAAGATACCGATTCATACATGCCACTTCCGATTTATCTTTCGCACCTCTTAGTTGCAAAGCAAGCAGAAGTACGTACTGCTGGGACAATTCCAGAACTTCGACCTGATGCAAAAAGCCAAGTTACGGTTGAGTACGATGGAAACACCCCAAAACGAGTTACGGCAATTGTCATTTCAACTCAACACGGTCCACTTTGGTCCGGAAATTTAGATGGTCTGAAAGACGCTGTTGTCGAGCACATTATGAAACCAGTTCTTGGCGAATGGTGGAATGACGACATTACAATTCATGTTAATCCAACCGGCAATTTTGAAATAGGTGGACCAAAAGGTGATTGCGGATTAACAGGTCGAAAAATTATTGTCGATACGTATGGCGGCATTGGTCGTCATGGTGGAGGTGCGTTTTCAGGGAAAGATCCAAGTAAAGTTGATCGCTCCGCTGCGTACATGGCTCGATATATCGCAAAAAATATCGTTGCCGCTGATCTTGCAGACTGTTGCGAAGTTCAACTCAGTTACGCCATCGGTATTGCAGAACCAATTTCAGTGTATGTTGATTGCCAAGGCACAGCGAAAATTAGTGAAGTTGAAATTTCAGAACTTGTTAAGAAAAACTTTGACCTAACACCAAGTGGAATTATTAGTTCACTTGGTTTGCTTTCACCAATTTATGCACACACTGCATATCACGGTCACTTCGGTCGTACGCCAAATGAATGTTGCGAAGGTGCCTTTTCATGGGAAAAGACTGATAAAGTAGATGTTCTACGACAACCATGTAATTGTAGCGCTGCGACTTCATAACAATGACTGACGCAAGGCATGTTGTCACGCATCGAATTTGTTCTGAATTCAAACGATTCCCTGACATTGGAATGAAACCCTTAGATGTTTCGTCACTCGACGCACGTGAAGCCTCGCTTGCTCGTGCAATCGATCACGCTGTCCACCGCCGATGGATTTCTCTCACAACTCTCATCGGACATGCGAGCAATCGAATTGTACACAAGCTTGATGCACCAGTTGGTGCAACACTTTTAGTCGCTACAGCGCAACTTATGCTGCTTGACCGTATCCCAGATCATGCAGTAATCAATTGTGCTGTCGATTGGGTTCGTAGAAATGGACACCCACGCGCAACAGGATTTGTAAACGCTGTATTGCGAAAAATTACTCGACTAAGAATTGAAATAATAGACAACGGTATCGTCGGTGAATCGGATCATTTTTTACGTGGTGATGGAAGTGCGTGGAAATTAACAGAGCCTGTTTTCAAAGACAGCATCGACTTTCAAACAGGATTTTCACGAAAGTCATGGACTCGGCTTGTGCATGAATTTGGTGAAAAAACAGCAACAACAATTGCGGTAGGCAGCATTGCGGAAGCGCCAATTATCGTCACGATGCCAGAAGGCAAGGCGCTACCCGAGACTATTCTTACGCATGATGACCCACGTTTTGGTGTTGTGCCACAAAATGTCGATTTAGCTGACCTCTTCATATCTCAACCAACACTGCGTGCTCAAGACCCAACCTCTGCGAATTCTCTGGACCTCGTAAAGGACCTTCACCCAAAAAGAATTTTGGATGTTTGTGCAGGGCGAGGCACAAAAACAAAGCAACTTCGTGCACTTTTCCCAGATGCCATGATTGCAGCAACCGAACCGAATGATGTTCGAAGGGCATATTTAGAAGAACTTGCACCTGACATCGATGTTGTTGTCTACACGCCAGACTCAGATGGCCCTACAGAGCCATTTGACCTTGTTGTAGTTGATGTGCCCTGCTCTAACAGTGGAGTATTTGCGAGAAGACCAGAGGCAAAATTTCGATATGACAAAAAACACATTGATTCGCTCGTCGAATTGCAACAAGAAATCCTTCAAGACGCAAGGTCTATCGTTCATAATAAAGGGCACCTCTTGTACGCAACTTGTAGCATCGACCCTGCTGAAAATACTTCCCAGATTCAATGGCTAACAAGCCAACAACGACTCGAATTTATTATTGATAGCAGCACAATGCCATCTGGATATCCTGGCTCAGATCCAACGCTTTGGCACGATGGTGGATTTGCCGCCCTCCTTCAAGCCAGATAAATCACTTGGCAAGAGTTGTTTTAATTGCTAAAATCTTCCTCTTACCCCCTTTGAGAAAACACATGAATCTAGCAACACTCATCCAAGAAAATACTATACAAGTCCCACTTCAAGCACAGGACCGACAAGGTGCAATTAGTGAACTCGTTGATTTGCTTGCTTCAGAAGGTTGTATTACAAATTGTGAAGTAATTAAACAAGCTGTATGGGAACGTGAATTACAAAGAACTACTGGAATTGGCGAGGGTTTAGCAATTCCACACGGACGTTGCGACCACCTTGAAAACATGGTTATGGCTATGGGAAGACCATCCACGCCAATCGATTTTTCAAGTCCCGACAAGCGCCCTGTTGAACTTATTATCCTTCTTGTTTCTCCAACTGAAAATACTTCGGACCATATTCAAGCGCTTGGGAAAATCAGTCGCTTGATGGTTGACCGCCCGTTCAGGGAGTCGGCATACGCAACTGAAAATGCGAACGATTTATTTTCTCTTTTTCAAGACGCACTCAATACAGCAAGCGCTTAATTAGCCGCGCTTTGTATTTCAATGGCCTTACTTTGTGCTTTCATGGCGCCAATGTAATCGCCCGACTTATCTAAAGCCCGAGCAAGTAATCTCCACGACCTTGGATCATTCTGAAATATTTCCGTCATAGTCGTGGCAAGAGCAATTGCATTTTCGACATTGCCGTACTCTGTTTCTAACAAAACGAGTTGAATATTAAGTCGAATTGCATCTGGGTTTTCTCGAACGGATTCCATTGATGTTTCAATCGCGTAGGCATAAAAACTGTCTCGCTTTAACCAGCCAACATAGTCTTCCCAAACTTGTTCCCAGTGTTTGTTTTCGTTTAATCTATCTTCATAAAAGGATTTGATATTCAGTTCTTGTTGGTGATATTGCATCATTTGACCTAATAGCATCGTCACATTTTCATCTGCACCGACTCTTGAATCTACCCTCCAAAGTAAGCGCTCTGCCTCTCTAAACTCGCTTTGAGATTCGTAAATTCTCGACATCGCCAAATCGATGTTTGGGTTACTGGTGAAACCCAAACCACCATCATGTATTGGTCCTGAAAGTTTGTAATACATCATCGCTGAATCTTTGTCGTTATTTAGCACAGCCATGTCGCCTAGAATATTGCACGAATGAATTGCGGCACTTTGAACGGTAAACAAAAATGTAGAGAACGCCACCAATAAAAAGACCCGGCCAGCCGGCCTTAGTTTCCCGTGAAAACGAAGTTGCGTTTTATGAAAACTTACATTTGGAGTCATAAGGATTTTAATACCCTTCCAAACTAACCAAGTAGCGACGAGCGACATGCCAACTGCCATTAACATTGGAACAACCGCATACATTCCTCGGTACGAGAAGAATCCGAAGAGAAAAAACAGAGTCACGCCAATTTCACTCTTTAACGTCAAATCGTATTTTCGTAATGGTTTTTCCTTAACTTTTGGAATTTTTCCAAATCCAATTGAAAGCGCATCGTTTGGGCATGCATCAATACAATCCATAATCTTCATGCACCCGCTATCTACTACCATTTTGTAAAGATGTACTTCTTCGTGAACGCGTACATTCGAAGTGCACACTGCAGTGCATTTGCCACATTGTCGGCAATTATCATTTACCCGAACTCGCATTGGAGAAACTGCATCAAGGGGCTTAAAAAAACCTCCGTACGGACAGCCATACGTGCAAAAACCCTTTGCGCCAAGAACATACACCGTTGCAAATCCACAAATGAATAGAAACGGAATCGCTAGAAGAGGAGGGACAAATGACTCCCAAAAATCTTCAGTTAAAAGTTGCGCTGTAATTTCTGGCCAACGCAGTTCTGGTTGCAACCAAGGCGCGAGGGCAATTCTATAAAACAGTGGCCAGATAAACATATAAACAGCAAGACCAAATGGAAACCACATAAGCCAACGTGCGCGAAACGGTTTTGGTCGAATGTGCATTTTGCGTAATATCCAAAGGCAAGCATCTTGCAACAAAACAATATGACAACCCCAGCCGCAAAACCAACGACCGAATATAAGTGTTGATAGTAATGCAACGGCAAAGAAAATTGCGCCAGCGTTAATCACACCTGTTCTTACAAATTCCATTCCTTCAGAAGGCTCAATTGGCGTGAGTGTTTTTCCGCCAAACCAACCAAACTTTTCGCCAAGAAGCCAAACGGCAATGTGGACAAAAATTAAAACTTGCACTGCAATGAGAACTAGCCAGCGCTTGCGGTTGTGTTTTTTCTTTTGAATCACTGGCAGCGCAATTGATTTATTGGTTACTTCTTGCATCACACTGTTTACTGTAACAATTAATTACCCTCAGTTAATTAAAGAATTTGGAGTATTTAATTAGCCGAGGGTAATTAATGGTTAATTAACCAACGAGTAAATCAAGAGGTAGCCGATGTTCGAGGACTTCGCGGATTTTGCGAAGTGCACGAAGTTGCACTTGCCTGACACGTTCTTTAGAGATACCCAGCAATTTTCCAGATTTTTCTAGCGTCAATTTTGGTGGATTTTGCCCCGCAAACAACCCAAATCGAAACCGCAATACGTCTTTTTCGACTTCTGTCAGTTGTGCATTGTCGCTTCTGACTGCTTCGCGAATCGCATGTACATGCTCTGGGCTAACGTAAGTTTCTTCATTATCCGTTACATGGACTGGCTCGCGGTCTGGATTGAATTCAAAAGGCACATTGTCTTTGTGCTTCAACTGTCTCTTTCCAAAGCGATTAAATGCTGTTGTCAATGCTCTACATGCATACGTTGAAAACTTAAAGCCAAGTTCACAATTAAATCGATCAACGGACCGAAGTAATGCCACATTGCCTTCTGCGACTAAATCAGCATACTCGCCAGTTGCCCAACTTCGTTTTGCCATCGCAAGCACCAAAGCTAGATTGCACTCAACTATGTGGTCTCGACGATCGATTGAAATGTCATACCATCGAACAAGTTCGTCGAGGTCAGCATCTTGAGGAGAATT
>DTSO01000119.1:0-1618 GCA_012965315.1 Phycisphaerales bacterium
TATGTAGGCAACTTACACAAGTGGGTTTGCGGTCCTCCTGGAGCAGGTTTTCTCTGGGTAAACGATGAACATCTTGAGAACATCCATCCAATGACGATAAGTCATTTTTATACACAAGGCTTCATCAAAGAATTTGATTGGCAAGGAACACGAGACATTACTTCAATTCTTTGTGCTGCAATTGCAGTGCAGTGGGGGGAAAAAATTGGCTGGAAAAACATAAGAAATCACAATCATTCCCTCGCAGTTTCTATGCAAAGCAAACTAATTGATGCGTGGAAAAGTGAATCACTTTCGCCAAGAGATGGTTCAATGATTGGTTCTATGGCTACCGTTCAATTGCCAATAGGATTTCCTATATTTGAAAAAACTGCCGATGCAATGCGAACGTGGATGTATGATCAATATCAAATTGAAGCACCAATTATCCCATGGCAAGACTGCACTGTCGTTCGTATTAGTGCTCAACTGTATACCAAATTAGATGATATTGACCGACTCCTATTTGCTGTTGAGGCCTCAAAAAAGCAATTTTTCAGCACAGCCAACTAAAATATACCTAAATATTGATAAAAATGGACATTTTTACTTGACACTGGTTTGATACTAGGGCACTGTACATATGTTCCGTCCGCCGGTTATTTACCACGCAGGTGTTATCTTTATGATTGACACCCGTAGTTGGACAGATCACACGCTATTTATTTTGTAGATAGCGTGTGTCGAATTCGAAGGCGTGTCAAGGGACGGACATGTTGTGTCGGATTCGACACTGAAAAGAGCGGAGATACGTTATCTCTGTGCAATAGTGAAGGGAATGTAACTGACCTGAGAAAGAGGTTGTGCAACGGATAAATGCTTCCACATCCCGTTGCTGTTACAGCTCCGATTTTCCAAAGTATTGGGCTCCTGGCCGGCAGGAGCCCTTTCTTTATGCATGCTACAACTCCACCTGGCTTCATTGTCCTGTATCGACCCCACCACACACACTGTCTGCTTAGAACACCTTACTACAACTAGGCTCGTAAACTCCAATTAAACGACGGTTTCATTCACTGCGAGTCAATTACATGTATGTACGTGTGGCGTCATCAGTTGAAGGGCAAGTTGGACGCACCAAGGAGTCCGGCGTCGGGGCCGAGTTTTGTTGTACGGATTTCACACTCTTTGCAATGATCTGGAAATACATCATCGGTGAATTGACTTCTAATTGTTTCAACATAAGGCTCGCCAAGCGATTCGATAAGGCCACCGCCGAGGACGACGCAGTTAAGTGAAAGCAAGGTAATCACATTTGCAATGCCAGTTCCAATTCTTCTTGCACTCTCTTCGATTGCAGCAGTAATTGGAATGTCTTTGTGATATCCCTGCGCTAACTGTTTCGTTGTGAGATCGGGCATAGAAAGGAGACGTTGCATCCCACTTCGTCCTGCAATAGCCTCAAGGCGTCTTGGATCAGCACTTAATTCAGGAGAACTAATTGACATGCCAAACTCGCCAGCTGTGCCTAAGGGTCCTCTCCAAATGTTGCCATCTAAAACTATACCACCCCCAATACCTGTCCCAACCCAGACTGCAAACATGGAATTCACATCTTTGCCTGCACCAAAACAAAATT
>DTSO01000119.1:1630-2033 GCA_012965315.1 Phycisphaerales bacterium
CCCATGCCGCTGCAGTTACATCATTTTCAATGACTACATTGCATCCTAGTTTTTCTGATACTTTTGGGCCCAGTGCAACATTGTCCCAATCTAGATTTTGGGCACGTAGTACGACGCCAGTATTGCAATCTACGCCACCGGCTACAGCGATTCCTACACGTTCAATGTCTGTGTCTGCAATTTTTAGGATAAGGTCGCAGACTTGTTCTACAACAGCATCGAAATTGCAGCCTTCAATAATATCGGCATGGAGGCGTTGCACTACTTTCCCATCATCGATCTTCCCAACGAGTAAATTTGTTCCGCCTATATCTACGCCAATCATTGCTCTAACCTTGGGTGTTGCAGATGAAAGTCTGTCGCTTGTTCAAAAGCATTCGCAACTTGTAACAATTTGGCATCT
>DTSO01000120.1 GCA_012965315.1 Phycisphaerales bacterium
TCAGGAAATGACAAAAGAGATTCAAGTCTCGGCGGTGACCTTGTGTTTTTCTCTGTAAAGTCGTTGAGCGAATGCAGGCCAAAGTGCTCGTTGGTCACGGACTAAAATTGCTTGGATGTTTTCAAGTAGTCCCTGGTCAAGTTGGCGTTTTTCAACAAGCCAATCACCCAGCGTGTTGAGAACTGGCTCAAGTGTGTCGAGACTATTGGCTGGTGGTTTGTCACGCATCTCTTCAGCAACTCTGTTCAGTCGTTCTTGCGTGGTTGCCCAACCCATTTCAAATTCGTCTTCATACGCGTCAAACATGGCTTCAGCTATGACTTCCTGCGTATCATCAAGGTTTAGGCCCTCAGCAAAGACGACTAAATCGCGTGATAAATATGCTGGTTGCATCGCTTCTGCCATGTATTCCATCTGGGCATTTGCCGTTGAAGACAACGAAAACGATGAAAATGCCGCTATAGAGGCAAAAAATAGTGTTTTTAGGGTTAATTTGGTCATTCTTTTGGTCCTTCTCATTGCATTTCTGTTCTCTGTGTAAAGCATGTCGACAGTCTACTTTCGGCCGGAACATGTAGGTAGTTCAACGCACTTAAACAATAAATATGACGGGTTAATTTGAGCTTTATGCTATCGGACGGCATTTATGAGGCGGTTACCGTTAATTGTTCGATGCGTTTTTCGAATGTGCCTTGCACGATTCGGTCTATATAGATAGATGGAGTGTGAATTTGGTCGGGGTCAAAGGTGCCGACTGGTACGATTTCTTCAACTTCCGCGATGGTGACTTTGCCGGCCATCGCCACCATTGGATTGAAGTTTCTTGCGGTCTTCCTATAGATTAGATTACCTGCCTCGTCGGCTTTCCACGCTTTCACAAGTGATAGATCTGCGATGATGCCACGCTCTAGGACACATGTTTCTCCGTCAAAGTCCATTGTTTCTTTGCCTTCTGCGACAACAGTTCCGACACCAGTTTTCGTATAAAAGCCACGAATCCCTGCGCCGCCTGCACGAAGTCTTTCAGCAAGCGTGCCTTGTGGACAAAATTCAATCTCTAATTCGTCAGCCATAAACTGTCTTTCAAATTCAGCATTCTCGCCAACATATGAACTGAGCATTTTTTTGATTTGTTTTGTTTGGAGAAGAAGGCCAAGTCCCCAGCCATCAACGCCAGCATTATTTGAAACGCAGGTTAAATCTTTTGCGTTACTATCGCGTAACGCAACAATGAGGTTTTCAGGTATACCACAAAGACCAAATCCGCCAACTGCGACCATCATGCCATCGGTTGTGAGCCCCTCAAGAGCAGACGCTGGTGTTGAATACAGTTTGCTTGCCATGCGTAGCATCATACGACAAATGAGCGCTTAAAAGTGTGATTATCCTTGCTTGATCCAGAGAACAAGTTGGAGCAGACTTGGCGGTTTGCCTTGCATGAGGATACCAATTCGGAAAATTCGAGCACACATCCAAACCATTACTAACACAGAGGCAAAACCAATCCCGATAGAGAGCATTATTTGCCATGTTGCAACCATTTCTGTCGATGCGGTCACACGGATAATCATAATGAATGGGATGAGCGGTGGGGTGAAACTTGTAATGGTTGCAATCATTCCATTAGGCTGGTCTGAAATAATCGGCCAGAGAGCAAACGGAATAATCAAAATTAACATTGCTGGACCCATAAGCGATTGTGCATCACTCAGTTCACTAACAGCACTGCCAATTGCAGCCATTATTGTTGCAATCATAAAGTAGGCAATAACAAAGTACACCACAAACAAAATCAAATGTGAAATTGGAATCAAGTCGACAAGTGCAAAAGAGAGCAATCCAGCTAGTGCCGCAGACCCGTACATGCAAAGTATGACCGCACTCACTCCTGCTTGTCCAAGGATTTTGCCTCCTAGCAATTGGATTGGGCTAATCGCACTGAGCAATACTTCTATGACTTTGTTGCCCTTTTCCTCAATGGTAGTTGTCAGTAAGTAATTGCCACTTGTGAATGTTGCAATCCAGAGCAACATCATGAACGCCATTGGAATGATTTTTCGAGCGAACTCATTATCTTTCGCTTCTGTTCCATCATCAGATAATCGAGTAGCGATTGTTCTTGGTCGTCTTGTTAATTGTTTTATGGCATCGGGGTCGTGCCCAAGTCTTCGTAGACGCGCATCAACAACCGACTTAGATGCAAGCGAAGTTAAAATGTCAGTGTGCTTTGGAGAAAAGCTTTTCGGGATAAAAACTTCTAGGCGTACATCACTTTGTTCAGTTTGCACTATTTCTTCTGGTACAACGATGAGCCCGAGATAATCGCCATTGCGAACTTGGTCTTTTAAAATGTCTATGTCTTCGTCAGGAGCTACACTAATTTGTAGGTCAGTTTCTATTTTCTTAGGAATTAGCGCTCCTGCGAGAGGATCTTGCGTAATGATTTCGGGCAATTTGTCCAATAATTCTTGTAGCGTGGTGTCCTC
This sequence comes from Phycisphaerales bacterium, assembly GCA_012965315.1. Classification (GTDB taxonomy): domain Bacteria; phylum Planctomycetota; class Phycisphaerae; order Phycisphaerales; family SM1A02. The sequence continues at coordinate 2,487 of DTSO01000120.1, forward strand.
TTCAGAAATTTTAGATTGCAAAACGGCAACGACATCCTCTGGAGCCAAAACTATAACTGTTCCTTTCAATGGCTCTTCGGTTGTCTGCATTAAAGGAATAACAATTATGAATAGGCCCATCATTAAAATAGGCATGACAACGGCACCAAACAAGAATGCTTTGGTCATCGCTGTGTGTCGGAACTCTCGCCATGCAACTGTGAGTGTTTTACGCATTCTCAAACTCCATACGGACAGCATCAGCCGCGTCAGCACCTCTATTGCGAGCAACTTGTTCAATGAAAATTTCGTCAAGTGTAGGGCGCGCAAGTTGCGCAGAAATTACCGGAGTAAAAGCGACAACTCTTTGTAAAACGTCGGTTGGGGTTGCGTCTTCACGAATTCGAAGGTTAACTTTGTTGCTTCGTTCGATTTGTGTAGAATGTTCAACTCCTTCAATCGAATCGAAGGAAATGGATTTATTAACTGGTTCAACTTGAACTACTCGCGGGTCAAACTGTTCTTGAATTGAAGAGATCGAACCGTCCAATACTTTCGCGCCTTGGTCAATCATAATAATTCGATCACAAATTTGCTCTGCCTGATACAGAATGTGTGTTGAAAACAAAATAGTACGGCCTTCTTTGTGCAAATCGTTAATTACTTTGCCAATTACTCGTGCATTGACGGGGTCTAGACCAGAAAAGGGTTCGTCTAAAATGATTAGTTCTGGTTCGTGAATCACCGCAGCGAGAAACTGTACTTTTTGCTGCATACCTTTACTCAGTTCTTCACATTTTTTATTTTCTACATTTGGAAGTTCAATGCGTTCAAGCCAATCTGGAATAATTTTTCTTAGCGATGGTCCATACATACCCTTTAGGTTTGCGATGTATTCAATGAATTTGCAAACTTTCATTTTTCTGTACACGCCTCGTTCTTCAGGCAAATAACCAATGCGATCTTTTGCGTCAAGAGCGTTTGTTCCAAGAACATTTATCGAACCAGAGTCTGCATGGATGATTGACATAATCATTCGGATAGTCGTGCTTTTGCCCGCGCCATTTGGTCCAAGAAAACCACACATAGATCCTTGTGGAATTTCTAAATCAAGATTTTGGACTGCTTTTGTTTCGCCAAAAGATTTCGAAATGTGTTGCAGTTCAATCGCTATTGTCATTTTTAATTTCCAATTCTTTTACCAATTCTTTTACTTTTTCTGGTAACCGGAACATTGAATTAGGCAAAGCATCAGTACTTATCTGGTCGAATTTCATGCTTACTTCAGAGCCATTTCTGCTGTAAATTACTGTGTGGAAGAGAAGGAGATCGCCAACGCGTTGCCAGTCCCTGAAGAATACATCAACAGTGGCATCTCCGTTTGGAGTTTTTTCAATAGTGCGTCTGCCCCGAGGTCGAAATGTTTCTTTTGAAAAAAATGCGTACTGGTCTTTTTTAGAAACATCGTTGTAGGCGATGTTTATTCGCCAACAATCTTCTTTGTCGAATTTTTCTTCGCCGTCAACTTCCATGTAACTAATTTCTGCCGGCAACATGGTGAACCATTCCAGCCAGTTGATTTGCCGTACTTTTTGGGTGAGAGCATCATTGTTGATTAATTTCCAAACTTGTTCATTGACACTGTTGAAACTTTGTTCCCATGTAATGGTGCCATCGCTGCCGAACCTCGATTGTCCAACACCAATGAAAGTCATTACGCAAAGTACTTTTCCGCCAATGCTTGTTGATAAATCGATTTCAACAACTGGTTGACCATCAGCGAGCCTAATTAGAGCGTGCAGTTTGAAAGCATGCACTTCTTCAAGGGCCTTATGACCGCCAATTGATTGGACTGCTTTCACAAGGATTGTGTCGGGCGATGGTTTTTCAATTGCTTGAGGAGGCGACTGAAATCCTGCTAGTGAGGCAAATAATAGAATTAGAGAGAGGATGCGTAACACTATGTTTATCCTAGTCGTTTTGTTCTATTTTAGGCGTAAAATCCCTTTATCCGTTTATCCGGATTTACGGTTGTAAGACTCGCCAATCTCGGTTACATTCCTACAAAATGAAGAAACACATTACAAAAGCGATGCGCGAAGGAATATTTGTCATCGACGGTGCCATGGGCACAGCCGTGCAAGCAATGCAGATTGATATTGAACGCGATTATATCGGCAGAGAAAATTGTACAGATGTGTTAACACGCTCAAGACCAGACCTTGTCCGTGCTATTCATACTTCGTTTCTTGAGGTTGGCGTGGATGCAGTTGAAACAAACACGTTTGGAGCTAACCGTTTAGTGCTTTCGGAATTTGACGAAGAACTAGCAACGTGGGCTTTTGACTTGAACAAAGAATCTGCGCAACTCGCAGTAGAAGCTTGCTCAAGAGTCGAAGGCGATAGATACGTTCTTGGTTCGATGGGACCAGGAACAAAATTAATTTCGTTAGGACAAACTACGTGGGATAATATGCTTGACTCGTACACCGAACAAGCACGTGGATTACTTGAGGGTGGTGTTGATGCGTTTATAATCGAAACGTGTCAAGACATTCTGCAAGTCAAATGCGCCATCAATGCGTGCTTGGATGCGTTAACGTTTTACGATAAGACTACAGAAACCATACCAATACTAGTTAGTATTACGATTGAAACAACTGGCACGATGCTCGTTGGAAGTGATCTTCAGACAATCGTTCACGCACTTGCTCCGTATCCAATTTTTTCTCTTGGATTGAATTGCGCGACAGGTCCTGAGTTAATGGAGGCACACATTGCTTGGCTAAGCGAGAACTGGAGCGGGGAAATCTCTGTAGTTCCGAATGCTGGTCTTCCGGAATTTGTCTCAGGTTGCGCCCATTTTCCTTTGTCAGCGCATGCCTATGGTATGGCGATGAAGCGATTTGTCGAAAAATATGGCGTACGCATTATTGGTGGATGCTGTGGAACAACACCGAAACACTTAGCATCTTTTATTGATTTAAAAAGCGAATTGCACGTTGCAAATCGAACAACGAAACAGCTTATTCCAAGTTCGACTAGCTTGTTTACTCCAGTTGAATTCAAGCAAGACACATCAATTTTAATTGTAGCTGAACGAACGAATGCAAATGGTTCACGAAAGTTCAAGCGTTTGTTAGAAGAAGAACAATGGGATGGTTTGGTTGACATGGCTCGTGAAGAATTGTCGGGTGGCGCGCACGTTCTCGATGTTTGTGTTGATTATGTTGGTAGAGATGGCGTTGCTGACCTTGAAAAGATTGTTGGAAGATTAGCCCAACAGGTTGATGCACCTCTTATGTTGGATTCCACAGACGCAATCGCAATCGAAGCGGGGTTAAAGCGAGCGGGTGGTCGATGTATTGTGAATTCAATCAATCTTGAAGATGGCGAAAAGAGATTGGACGATATTTGCCCTTTGCTGAAAAAATTCGGTGCTGCTGCGGTTGCATTAACAATCGACGAAGAGGGAATGGCGAAAACTGCTTCTAGAAAAGTGGAGATTGCTAAGCGCTTGCATTCTTTATACACAGAGAAGTGGGGTCTGAAATCTTCAGATCTTCTTATTGATGTTTTGACTTTTACTATTGCAACTGGTATGGAGTCAGACCGTAAATTGGCGCTTGAAACCCTCGATGCGATTGAGATGATTTCAATTGAACTTCCCGAATGTGGATTATTGCTGGGTGTTTCTAATGTGAGTTTTGGTTTAAAGCCGTCTGCTCGACGTGTGTTGAATTCAGTCTTTTTACACGAAGCAATTCAGCGAGGTTTGACGTCTGCGATTGTGCACGCCTCGAAAATTTTGCCGAAACACCGTATTGATGAGCATCACTGGGCTGCGGCAATTGACTTAATTTACGATAATCGAACAGAGAATAAAGATCCACTACTTTATTTTTTGTCATTGTTTGAAACGGATGTCATTGAAGAAGATGAAGACCAAATTGACAGGTCGCTTGAAGAACAACTTCGAAGTTATATTTTAGATGGAAAAAAAGAAGGCCTACAAGCTGTTCTTGAGGAAGCATTGAAAGAGTGGTCAGCGTTAACAATAATAAATGATCATTTACTCGATGGCATGAAAACTGTTGGCGAGTTGTTTGGCTCTGGCCAGATGCAACTTCCATTTGTGTTGCAATCTGCTGAAGTAATGAAAAAGGCAGTCGGAATCCTTGAGCCACACATGGAAAAAGGCGAGGTGATTGATAAGGGGAGGATTGTTCTTGCTACTGTTTCTGGCGATGTGCATGACATCGGTAAAAATCTTGTTGACATTATTCTTTCCAATAATGGATATACGGTTTTTAATATTGGCATTCGTCAAAAAATTGAAGCAATCATTGAAGCAGCGACTATTCACAAAGCAGACGCTATTGGTTTGTCTGGATTACTCGTTAAATCCGTAGGTGTCATGGAGCAAAACTTGCATGAACTTAATACTAAATCAATTTCAATACCCGTTCTCCTCGGTGGTGCAGCACTAACAAGGCACTGGGCGGAATCGCACCTTCGTACCATTTATAATGGGCCGTTGTACTACGGTAGAGATGCATTTGAAGCACTCTCTGTTTGCGATAAATTAGTTACAAATCAACTATGTGATGTCGACGAGCAAATAGAAGCAAGATTAAAAAAGAGGGCAGAAGTTGAAGCAAAAGTGCAATCAGGTCGTACCGATAGAGTAGATAAAGTTCGTTTAGACGAGAGTCACTCCTTGGACGTTGTTGCAGTTCCAAGCGCACCGTTTTTTGGATCAAAGATGGAGACCGAAATAGATTTAGATTTAATCTATCCCTATATAAATAAAACTGCATTGTTTCGTGGGCAGTGGGGTTTTAAAAAAGGAGCTCTTAGTCGAGAAAATTTTGACAATCTAGTTGAGGAAACAGTAGCAAGAACAATCCTCCCCTTATCAATCACCTC
>DTSO01000121.1 GCA_012965315.1 Phycisphaerales bacterium
CGACATTACGAAACAAACGAACCAATGCCAGATGAACTTATCAATGGCATGATTGCGGCTAAAAATTTACAAAGCGGTATTAAAACCGAAGGCCAAATTTTCTTAGGTATGGTTGATCAGGCGTATCACACAGACCAAGACGGCGTTGTTGATACAACACAGGTTGCGTATGACGTTCACGATATGACACGCATGTACCCACATACTCCTGGGTCACATTTTCAAAGCAGTTTCGGGCATTTGACTGGTTACCAAGCTGGGTATTACGGATATTTGTGGTCGCTTGTATATGCTCAAGATATGTTCCAACGTTTCCAAGAACTCGGCATGCTCAATCCAGAAGCAGGCGCTTACTATCGAGATAAAATTTTGTCGAAAGGTGGCACGCAGGATAGCCTTGATTTAGTCCGCGATTATCTTGGCAGAGAACCATCCATGGATGCATTTTTAGAATCACTTGGATTAGAAGTTGAAGGTGGTTCTGCAACATTGCCAGGCGATGCTGTTGAGGGAAATCCAGAACAATCTGAAAGTGGTTTGGAATGGTGGGTTATTACCGAGGGCAATGTTGATGGCGATTCTCCAAGTCCAACTAGTATGGTAAAGGTGCATTACACCGGCTGGCTTGAGGACGGCACGAAGTTTGATTCAAGCGTTGATCGCGGTCAACCTTCTTCGTTCCCATTAAACAGAGTTATTCGTGGGTGGACCGAGGGCGTTGGCTTGATGAAGGTTGGCGAAAAATGTAAATTCAGAATTCCGGCTAATTTAGCGTATGGCTCGCGAGGAAGACCAAGTATTCCCGCGAACTCAACTCTTATTTTCGATGTCGAATTATTAGACATCATTGACTATGCAAAGGTACCCCCAATGGAACAATTACCAGGCGATTCAGTAACAGGCGAAATTTCAACAAGCGAGAGCGGTTTGCAGTGGTATGACATTGTAGAAGGCGGTGGTGCAACACCAGAAAGTGCATCGAGTACTGTTGAAGTGCATTACACGGGTTGGTTGACAGATGGAACAAAATTTGATTCCAGCGTTGACCGTGAACAAACAATCGAATTTCCTCTAAACGGCGTTATCGCTGGGTGGACAGAGGGTGTTGGCTCGATGAAAGTTGGCGGCAAGCGCAAACTTATCATTCCAGCAGACCTCGGTTATGGTGCAGCAGGCGCTGGCGGTGTTATCCCAGGTGGCGCTACCCTCATTTTCGATGTTGAACTTATTTCCACAAAATGATGCATGTTCGCGACAATTAACGTAAAAACAAAGCATAATCGAAGCAAACACCCGCTAGTTGTCGGGTGTTTGCTGTTGGGGCTTGCCGCAATCCCAGATGCGATGGTCGTACCTGTGTTGCATGATTTAACCGTTGGCAGATTCGGTGTTTCTGAGGGCGTCGCGCATTATTTCATGGCAGTTAACCTTATTGGTGCTTTGCTCGCAATTGGCGTGTTAGCTCTTCTGAAAAGGCGGTTTTCTTCGTCGACACTTTTCATTTCTGCTGCAATTATTTCTGCGATTCTTATGGCTAGTATGGCTGTTGTTGACTCATGGGAGCTGTTTTTAGCAATTAGATGCCTTGAAGGGGGTGCGGACATATTGCTTCTTTCAATCCCGTTTCGACTAATAGCTGGAGCGGGCAATCAAGATAGATATGCAGGCAGGATCGGTGGCGGTTTTACCGCGATGATGGTTTCGCTCGCGATAGGTGTTGGAACAGGCGGCGCAATTGGTAAGGAATCTGCGGAGGCAGTTCTGTGGGTTGGGTCAGGTATCATGGCCGTACTTACGCTAATTGCAGTGAACGTGCGCCAAGTTGTTGACAAAACGCCGCCTTCTCCGTTTCCGGCGGCGCATCGTTGCCCGCTTATTCCTCGTGAATGGGTCGGCGCTGGCTTTTATGCTCTTGACCGTGGCTTAGCGGCGCTTGTGTCCACTTCTTTGCCGATTTTGTTGGCTTCTGGCTTTAATATTCCCAAAGTGACCCTTGCGGTTGCGTTGGTGGGTATGTTTCTCTCGTTAGCTGCATTTTCAGCACCTGTTGGCATACTCGCAGACAGATATGGCGGTGGTAGGGTACGGCTTGTCTCTTCCATTATGTGCGGAGTTGCGCTTGCTGGGCTTGGGTTAATGGCATGGCTACCTCCCGAAATAATTTTGTTACCGAGTTTATTAATGTACGGTGTTGGCGCCTCGGGCCTTATGCCCTCTGCGTTTTCAGTTTCTGTTCGCCAAGACGCGTCCAACTTGGTTTTTAGTTCCTTGCAAACTGCTGGTCAAGCGGGGTTCACAATTGGCGTTTTAGGCGGCGGCTTGCTTATCTACACAATCTCCTTACCAGCGGATTTAATGCTTTCTCGCATGTTTCCAATTGCGGGAGTTTCTTTTATCGTTTTAAATTGCTTGTTGTTATTTGCACTGCGAAACATGGCAAAACGATAGGATTCATGAGTCGTGAAAAAACTACTCATCATTTTAGTTAGCGGGACACTCTTCCTTGTGGGAATGGTCGTTATTCTCGCCTGGTTAAGTATGCAACCACAAGGTTGGTACGTCCCGCCAAATTATTCGATTGACGAGATTAAAACGCTCGCAGACCGTGCGGAATATCGTTTGAATGAAGAATTTCATAAAATCAGACCCGCAACTGACACGTGGCGATTGCGGATTTCGGATGAAGCAATGAATGCTTGGCTATCGGGTCGCCTTGAAGGGTGGCTAACACACGATCAAGAAATTGAACTTCCCCCAGAGATTAACAAACCCCAAGTCCATGTGGCTCCAGATGGAATTTGGTTTGCAGCGATGGTCGAAATAGAAGGCGCAGATGTGCGACCGATTGCGATTCAATTATGGATTACAGTTGAAAAGGGCAGTGTAGAGGTTGAACCCGTTGCTATTCGAATTGGGAAAGTACCAATTCCGGTAGTACTATTCAGGAGCATTGCCGAAGAAATGCAACTCAAGGCGACGGGCATTGAACCATTCATCCCGCTGATGGATGACCGAGAAGTAGAAATTCTCTCCATAGAATTTGAAGAAGGCTCTCTTGTTCTAACTTGCAAGACCCTACTCCCGTAACATTAATGTGATTAGGCCCCACTAGGGTCGGACCCTTAGGTTTGGTACAATGCGCGTCTTATGCCTACGATTACGATTGATGGAAAAAAGTTAGATTTTGAACCGGGTCAGTTGATCCTCGATGTTGCACACGATAACGGAATCAAAATTCCACACTATTGTTATCACCCATCATTGAGCGTCGTTGCAAATTGTCGTATTTGCCTTGCTGAAGTTTGGGCGCCTAACCCGCGTAACGATAATAAACTTGAACCAATTCCAAAACTGCTTCCGACTTGTCAAACACTAGCAAGTGACGGCAACGTTGTTTACACAACATCACCAAAGGCAACGGCGAATCAAAAAGCCGTGATGGAAATGTTACTCAATCATCATCCAATTGACTGTCCAACTTGCGATCAAGCTGGCGAGTGTGATCTTCAAGATTATGCGTATGAATATGGTCGTGGGGAAAGACGTTGTGATACAGAAAAAATTACACAAAGCAAAATAGACATTGGCGACAACATAATGTTGTACGGCGACCGTTGCATTATGTGCACACGTTGCGTTCGGTTTGCTGATGAAATTTCAGGAACCTCAGAACTGTTTATTGATGGTCGTGGCGCAAAAGAATACATTGATGTATTCCCGGGAATCGGAATTAACAACGAACTGAGCGGAAACGTGATTGACATTTGCCCTGTTGGCGCGATGCTTGATAAAGATTTCATGTTCAAGCAACGAGTTTGGTTTTTGAAAACAACTCCATCGATAGATCCACTGACAAGCAGTGGAGACAACATCATTATCGAACAGAATAACAACATAATGTATCGTGTTAAACCAAGAACAAATCTCGAAGTAAATCAATATTGGATTACTGACGAAGTGCGTTATGGTTGGAAATTTGTACACGACGAAAGTCGCGTAACAGAGATAAACGACGATGCAGAGATGGTCGCAGCGGACATGTTGCAACAAGCAAAAAGTGTCGCACTTTTAGTAAGTCCGATGTTAAGTTGCGAAGATGCCTGGTTACTTGGTAATTTAGTTCGCGGGCTTGACAGCAACGCAATCATTGGCGTTGGTCCAGTACCAATTGTTGGTGAAGATAAAACGTTCAAAAGCGGCTTTACTATGCGAAGCGAAAAAGCACCAAACGCACGCGGTGTTCAACGCGCACTTGGAAATGCACTTGACTATGACGCATGGAAAAAACAGGTTGGCAATGCAGACATGGTTGTTATTACTGGCAATTATCCAGAAGCATGGGACACACCAGAAATTACAGAAAATCAAACGCTAATTCTTATTGATACGTTGGCTAATACCTTAACCGAGCGAGCCGATGTGTTTTTGCCAGCTGCAACTTGGGCAGAAAAGTCAGGAACGTTTGAAAACTTCCAGAACAAACTTCAATTGTTTGAACGGGCAATTCAACCAATTGGTGAATCTCTTCCAGAAGGTCAATACGCAATGAACCTGCAAGCGCTTGTCGATGATTGTTTATCAACAACGTTTAACCCAGCGACTGTTCGTCGAAGAATGGCTGATGCTGGCATAGCTGGCATGCTAGAAGTCGAGTTGCCAAAAAACACAAATCGTGTCACTACCGATATGCCCCTGTCTGAAGTATAGAAAACTAGTAAGAAGTTTAATTATTTAATTGTTTCGAACTCGGCAGTAAAGTGCCGAAGGGTGCTTGGTTGTTTTGTTATTCGAACACCTTTAATGTCATCCTTGATTGTGTTGATATATTCCAAAACCTCAACGACGTAATCAATATGACTTTGTGTATACACTCTGCGTGGGAATGCGAGGCGGACTAGCTCTTTATCACTGAATTTTTCGGTGCCATCAGGCTGTTGACCGAACATGACACTTCCAATTTCGCTGGCGCGAATTCCACCCTCTTTGTATAAAACATTTGCAAGCGACCATCCAGGGTATTGTTCTTGTGGAATGTGCGACATCCACGCTTTCGCATCAAGGTAGATTGCATGTCCACCTGGCGGTTGTAAAATTGGAATTCCTAATTTAGTAAGTCGTTCTCCAACATACGCAACTGTCCGCACGCGGTACGCCAAATAATCTTCACGCAACGCTTCGTACAGTCCAATGGCAACGGATTCCAAGTCGTAGCCAGCCAGCCCACCGTACGTCGGGAACCCTTCAGTCAGAATCAACATCGACCGACATTTTTCAGCAAGCGCATCATCGTTAAGCGCAAGAAAACCACCCATGTTCGCCATGCCGTCTTTTTTGGCACTCATGGTTGCACCATCAGCAAGCGAGAAAATTTCTCGTGCGATGTCAATTGGTGTGCGGTTTTCGTTTCCTTCTTCTCTTAATTTTATGAACCAAGAGTTTTCAGCAAATCGACAAGCGTCAATAAAAAACGGTATATCGCGCTCTTTACAAAGAGCGCTTGCAGCACGAATGTTTTCTAAACTTACTGGTTGCCCTCCGTTTGAGTTATTTGTAATGGTCATCATGACCATCGGCACTTTGTCAGGCCACTGATCAAGGATTGATTTTAGTTCATCAATATCCATATTGCCTTTGAATGGTAAAAGGGTTTGCGTGTCAGACGCATCTTTGTTCGGGATGTCAACTGCGGTTGCACCCCTGACTTCAATGTTTGCCCGCGTTGTATCAAAGTGCGTGTTATTTGGAACAACTTGTCCTTCTTCCACCGCCGCCCCAAACAAAATACGTTCTGCTGCACGTCCCTGGTGTGTTGGAATAATATGTTTAAATCCAGTAATATCTTTTACTGTTTTTTCAAAACGGTAATACGAATCTGCACCGGCGTAACTTTCGTCACTTCGCATCATCCCAGCCCACTGTTCATTCGACATTGCGCCGGTGCCCGAATCAGTAAGCAAGTCAATCAAAACATCTTCGGCTCGTAATAAAAATACATTGTTGCCAGCAGTTTCTAATGCGTTTACTCGTTCATCACGAGTTGTAGAGCGAATTTGTTGCACCTGACGAATACGAAAGGGTTCAATAATCGTTTTGAATTCCATGTGATTTATTTTTTATCCAATTAAATGTTCAAGAATTGCCATACGCGTGGCAACTCCGTTTGTGACTTGAGAAAGAATTAAATTGTGGGGCGAACTGTTAATGTTCGCAACGTTTTCATCAATTTCTAATCCGCGATTTATAGGTCCAGGGTGTAATATTGCACCGGAGAACTTCTGTGCACGCTCTTGCGTAAGACCAAACTTGTCACGATAGTCTTCACCGACTTTTGCATCTCTCTCAAACTGAACTCGCAACATCATCGTTGCAGATACTTCAGCAAGAACAGAGTCGAAATCAGATGACGATTCGCAAGTTATGTTGTTAGGCATTAATTCTTCTGGCCCAACAACGGTTACTTTTGCGCCAAGTTTCGTAAGCCCTTCGATGTTAGACATTGCAACCCTGCTATGTTTAATGTCACCAACGATTGCAATGTGTTCTCCCGAAAGGTCGTCTTTTCCGAAGTAACGAGTCAGCGTGACAGCGTCTAGCAATGCTTGAGTTGGATGTGCAGTTGTACCAGAGCCGGCATTAATAACTGGTATGCCAACTTGTCCTGCAATTTCTTGTGGCCCGGATTCTTCTGAACATCTCACCACAATTCCTGCGACTCCCATTGCCTCAAGATTCAATGCAGTATCCACAAGTGTTTCACCCTTGGATGCGCTTGAAGTTGAACCGAGCAAATCGATGGAATCTCCGCCGAGGCGTTTTGTTGCAATCGCAAAACTACATCGTGTTCGCGTTGAATTTTCCATAAAGAGGTTGGCGATAATTTTTCCAGTTAGAGGCGAGTCGGGTTCATACCGATCACCCGCATCTAAAAAATGTGTCGCGCGTTTCATGAGTCCAATCATGTCCTCGCAATTCAAATCAGCCAAGCTTAAAAAATGTCGCCCATTCCACGCCATAGGACGAGCATTGTACCTTTATTTAGATGACCGAAACCCAATCTTTGTTTTGGGCTTTATAACGACGGGACTAGCTGGCTTTGGCTAGATGGGTCTGTGTTTTCTTTGGATAATTGGTATCCCGGTAATCCGGATCAGTGTTGCCCTTCAGTTGTAAGTTATTGGGATTTGAATGCAACGAGAGCATGGAAATACTCGTCATTAACAGATGTTCGAAGCTCTTAAATAATCGAAGGGTCTTAACTAATACTCACCTCAAGAACAAAAAACACCCCT
>DTSO01000122.1:0-3753 GCA_012965315.1 Phycisphaerales bacterium
TGCAGAGGTAGCAAAGTCTCTAAATTGAGAATCACGTTCTGGGATACATCGCATCGTTGCTGTTCCATCTTCGTTGCTTCTTGTCGAAAGAGATAGCAATTCAACGTCAGCTGTCCGGAGGCGATTGGCAAAATGTAACAGCGTTCCGGGTTTATCAGATAGAACGAAGTTATAGACGGTACATTGGCTAGCGTTTTGCATATCGGGATAGGTTACCCGCAGTTGCCCCAAGCAGCAATGATTGTTAGTAAATCGGGCGTGTCGACAACACCATTACCATCGAGGTCTAACGCTGGGTCATTTGAGCCCCATGCGCCCACGATTGATAGCAAATCATTTACATCTACCACGCCATTTGAATCAATGTCTGCTGGACACGCTACGTCACAACTTGTAGCGCTGCATATCGAAGAATTACCCTGCCAACTGCCTGCAACAGCAGAACAGTCTGCTTGTGTAAGATCTAAGCACCAATCTGCGCCACAACAAGCACCAACAGGTTGGGGGCAACTTGCTGTTGCACAAGAGGTTCCATCACCTTGGAAGGTGCCAGCAACTATTTGACAGTCAGCAATTGCGATAGGACCAATACATGCTCCGTCGGCAAGACAGCACGCACCCACGGGGAAGCAAGTTGTTGATGCACAGGAAGTGCCTTCACCCATGTGTATCCCACCTACCACAGTGCAATTATTCAAATCGAAATTAACGCAATTTCCTGTAGATTCTAAGCAACAAGCGCCAATGCCTGAACCGCAAACGAATGTTGCGCAGGTTGTTCCTGGGTTTTGGGAGATGCCTCCAAAGACATCACAATCTCCAGGAGATAAATCTTGGCAAGTTGTATCTGAAAAACAGCAAGCTGCAGGAGCTACTGAGCAATTGACTGGTGTGTATGCAGAGCGGATAACCCAATCACCACTTGGCGTACAAATGGAAGGAAATTGTTGGAATGTCATCCAGCCAGCACCGCAAATACACCACGGCCCATCAATCGCGTCAATCCAATTTTCATTTGGAAAATGAAGACCACCAATATCGGTGCACGGGAAAGCATTTCTGTTTTGATCTGGCGCAGAAAGGCACGGGCTACCAGGTGTATTGTGTTGGTCTATTCTAAATGCAACGGTATAAGAATTAAGTCCACTATCGTTGTAGATGTATATTTGATCTGGATCGTTCGGATCAACAGAGACTGACACAATTATGCCATTTGTTCCAGGAGGCATTGTTAAGTGCGGAATTATAAGGTCGTCGCTTGAAAAACTTGCGACTTGAATACCGTTTGTTGGAGTACCATCCCAAATGGTAACACTCCAGTGGGTTGTTGTTGAAATGACTGCATTGCTCGTTCCAAAAAGGGCTTCCATTACGTCAACCTTAATTGGAAAATTTGAAGCTGGCACACTGAACGTTGCACCAAATGATTCGCCTTCAGCGAACCCTGCTTGCAATATATACGTGCCATTCCCAAAGTCACTATCTGTAAGGGCAACTACTTCTTGTGGGCATTCTGAACCAAGGGATCGTTGGTTTGCTTTTGATGAAACTTGCTTAAAAGTTGCATTGAGAGTTTTTGGAGTTTGGAATGTAGTCCGAACTGGATCTAATCGACCATCGCCAAATGCTGAAATAGGCACGAGTGCAACAAGTATAGAAGTAAAAACAGCATCGAAATGCATAAAAACTCTTTCTCCCCCTTCTATGTATCTTTTAATCATGCTGTAGCACGCGACTTGTGTCAAGAAGAAAAGCGGATTTTCTTTCAGATAACAGCTTTAATGGCGCTAATTAGCGACTTTGGTTCTGGCATTCTTCCCTGCCCGATTGTTTTGCATGCTTGCCATCCCTCTTCTGATTCGAGAATGGTGAATGTATCTGTGGCAAGTGTGGCTAAATTCCGTTGTGTTGCAGGTTGGCTCAACATCGTTGCATTCATTGCAGGGGCGAGCAGAACTGGTGTTGTAGTTCGGTCTATTGCAGATGCAACAAGACTAACAGCGTCATCTGTCAGCCCAAATGCTAGTTTAGCGAGCATATGCATAGTGCAAGGTGCAATGAGCATCACATCTGCTTTCTTAGCAATTCGAATATGTTGGGGGTCGTGTCCTTCAACAAAAGACCATTGCGTGTCATACACAGCATTTCCGGAGAGCGATGAAAAAGTGAGTGGTGAAATAAATTTCTTCGCAGCACTTGTCATTAACACTTGAACATTTGCGCCAGATTGCACAAGAATGCTGACAACTTCAGCAACCTTATAACAGGCAATCCCCCCCGTTATCCCGACAATAATTTCTTTTCCATCAAGAGATGGATCGGTAGGCATTGTATTAAGAACCTATTGCACTCTTAAATTCGTAGCCTGACTCTGCGTAATCAGCGGTGATTTTATCTTCCATGATTTCGGCGATAACAACTTCTAAGTCAGTTCTACCGTTACGCTCAACGAGTGGGCGTGAACCATTAATTATAATTTCACGTAATCGGTGTTGGATAAGCGCAGTTAATTTGAACCTACCGCCACACTTATCTACAATTTCATCACTTCGAAGGGCTTCAATCATTGGTGTAATCTCCTAAAACCAGCACATTTATGCCATCCATTGACATAAAGTAAGGTCGAATTGTAGATTATACCGAATAACTCGTACTTTGTCACTTTCTTGCTCTGGCGGTGTTTGTTACACTCCCCGATTCCCCCTTGCCAAAGGTCACCCTGAGAGATGAAACAACTCCTAATCCACTATCTTCGAAAAATTGGCCTCCGCCTAGGATTTGAGCGTGATTGGTATCTGTACCTTGTTGCGGCTGTAATTGGGGTTTTCATGGGGCTTGCGGCGGTAGGATTTATCTTACCTCTTCGGAAATCAGAACAAATCGCTGAAATCATGGAGGGGTCAGAGTACCTTTGGTTGCTTATTCTGCTTGGACCTGCTGTTGGCGGTCTTATTACTGGCATCCTCATCGCTATTTTAAAACACGAAGGTGTTGGACCAGGTGTGACCTCCGTTATTTATGCAGTACAACGACGCAAAGGGAAATTGTCTTGGAAAATCGGAATCCGCAAATGGTTGGCTTCAACGGCGACAATTGCCTCAGGTGGCTCAGCTGGTGCAGAAGGTCCAATAGTAACTATAGGCGCAGTTGTCGGATCGAACATTGCTAAGTTACTCGGTACAGGTTCCCAACACACAGGCACCCTACTGGGTTGTGGTGCAGCTGCAGGACTAGCATCTGTATTCAATGCACCTATCGCGGGCATTTTCTTTGTCATGGAAATTTTACTTCGTGACTTTTCATTAAAAACATTTACCCCCATCGTGATAGCAGCGGTAGTTTCATCTGCTACTACGCAGGGAATTTTAGGAGATGCTGCACTCTTTCAAGTTGAAGAAGGATTCTTTCGAGATGGACTTGCCTTTAGCGTTACACAAATTCCAACCTATTTATTGCTCGGTCTAGCTTGCGGTTTACTTGGCGCCGCATTCGTTAAAACGCTTGATTATTCTGAACGCTTTTTTGTCGCAACTAAACTTCCGCTAGTAGCAAGGCCTGTGCTCGGCGCATTGCTTCTAGGTATTCTTGGGATTACTATCTATCTGTTAACAAACGGTGATTCAGTACCAATGTTTTATGGAAACGGTTATCCAATGATTGGGTCGTTTATAAACCCAAATAATTATTTTAGTGATGCAGATAGTTTGGTTTTACGCGATGCAGTACCATTTATTTTCGTTCTAGCCGGACTTG
>DTSO01000122.1:3790-22119 GCA_012965315.1 Phycisphaerales bacterium
CAGCAGGTGGTTTATTCGCGCCGTCTCTCTTTATTGGCGCTGCAACAGGTGGATGTATTGGTTATGCAGTACATTATTTAGGTTGGTTCCCAAATACTTCTCCTGCATACTTTGCACTCGTAGGAATGGCTGCAATGGTTGCAGCGACAACACACGCTCCACTGACAGCAATATTAATCGTATATGAAGTAACACAAAGTTATGATGTTATTTTACCTCTTATGTTTGCTGCAGTTGTGAGCACCGTCGTGGCACGATACATCTGCCGTGATAGCGTGTATACATTTAAGTTAACACGCCTTGGAGTTAGGATGGGCGCGTTGAGTGATTTAACTATTCTTCGACGTTTAACGCCAGAAGATATTGAATTAGAAAAAGCAATTATCGTAAAGCGTAGCGATTCTGCTCAGCGACTAGTTGAATTGATGGAAAGCGATGGCACTTCAGATTTTGTTGTAACTGATGATTTCGGTAAATATTGTGGAATGGTAACCTCGGCTGATTTACGAGATGCTTTGGTGTATAGAGAAGCAATTCCTCTGCTGCAAGTTTCTGAACTACAACGGTCTGAATTACCAACCATTGGTTTGGAAGAAACACTCGATCTCGTTCTTGACAAATTCTCCCGTAGTGATGTTCAAGCATTAGTTCTTCTGACAAATTCTGGTGATATTTCTGGATTAATCACACGCGCTAAATTGATGAAGCGATACCAACAAGCACTCAGCGAGGATGCTAATTAATGTTATTCTCGCGAAAAGCACGTTTGACCAGCAAGGATGATTTTGCTCGAATGTTTTCGGAAGGTACTAGAAAAAAATCAGGTCCTCTTCTCGTGTACAGAAGAGAAAACGAATTGGATCGCGCTCGCCTTGGTTTGTCTGTTCCGAAACGAGTAGGGAACGCAGTGGTTAGAAATTTGATTAAACGTCGATGTCGAGAAGCATTTCGTGCTCTTCAGCATGATTTGCCAGGATTAGATATTATGGTAACAGTACGTTTCCATTCGCCGTTGCCAATGGAATCGTATAAAAAACTAATTGTGGACGGAATTTCAAAGTGAAAAGCAATCCTTCTCTGCTTGCAAGAGTATGCATCATGTTCGTGAAACTATACCAAGTGACACTTCGCCCTATTATGGGGGGCCATTGTAGATTTCAACCGACTTGTTCTGATTTTGCCATAGAAGCACTATTAATTTATGGCGGTCTAAAAGGTGGCTGTAAAGCACTCTATAGAATTCTTCGATGTAATCCTTGGGGTGGCTGTGGATACGATCCACCGTAATCGGTTATCTGTTATTGGGTTTCTTACTTTCGTTCCACAGAATTAATAGCATTATTTTCAGCGTCTTCTTTTGCTTTTGCAGCTTCATTAGACATCTGTTGTCTCCACGCTTCTAAGCCAGGAGGTTCTGGAAATGCTTCGTCGAAAGTTCTGATTTTGCTCAGTGGGTTCTTATCGTATTGCGATTGAAGGCGGTTTGCAATGCGATCGTAGACGCGAGGTCGAAGTCCTTGCTGGATTGAATCAACTCCGCCCCAAATAGCAATTCGTTCTTCAATTGGAACAGTGGAGTCAATCATCAATTGTTCAAATGTAATTTGAGCACTTGATTCCAGCGCACCGATGATATCTTTGATTCTGCCAGTTCCGAATTGGGTTGTATAGTCGTTGTATTCGTTTTGTTTAAATTCATTTGTAACGTTGTTAGCAAATTTCAACGCTTCTTCAAATACATCGGGTCTATTTTGACCAATACCAACTCTGTACGCATATCGAAGTGCAGCCATAACATCACTGATTGCTACTGCTGGTAATCGTTCGTACTCCCCTTTTGCTTGTTGGTTAACCCAGACATCAAGTGGTACTTTGTACGCCGAGTTTGGAGGAGAAGCGCCCTCGCCGAAATACGCATCAAGTTTGTCAAGTAGAATTTGAGCGCGTGCTGTTTCGCCTTGACGATACCATTCCCGTACCGCAGAGCCTAAGAAATTTCTCAGGAATGTAGTAAAGGTATCACTGCCTGCACCGCGAACAAAATAATGCTTTTTGTAAAGTTCATTCCAAAGACCTTCTCGTTCATCGTCCCCGACGACGGAATCAATAAACCTTGGGTCAGGAAATCTGCCTGGAACTTCTTGAGAAAAAGGATCGTACGAAATTTTGCCAGTGCGCGCCAATGCTTGTAGGGCTTGCAGTTGGATTCGGTCAGTGTTTAATATTTTGTAAATGTCATTTGCTTTAAGTCGGCCTCTTCCAACATCTGCACCTCGTCGCGCCCAGTAAAAAGCATGCGTTTGCGGGTGTCGCCAATCAAGAGGACCTGCATCTCTAGTGTATTCATACATCAGTTGTGGGTCCATGTTGTATTCGTCTTTTAGGACTTCTTTTCTGAATGTGGCAACTAAAATGTCCCAAGCTTTTTGGTACTCAGGATTGCTGTATAACTTTTCGAGTTGGTTGAAATATGGCGACTGCATTCGTAGTTGATCGAGGAGTCCAAATTCCTTCGCAATTGTTGAATGTGTTGAAATGGTGTCCAGTTGCGAAATATGTGAGAGCATTTCTTCTGGATTCATTTTAGAGTCTTTAGTAATGAAATCAGAATAATCTTTTTCTAAAATATCCAGAAGCACAGCAAGTTTTGGAACTTCTTTTACTGCTTCTTGTAAATTGCGAGGCGCGTCTGCAATTTCTTTTATCCACGCTATTCGTTCATTCCAATCATCAGGCGGTTCGCCTAATAAATTATGCCATCGTTCTGCTAATTTGCGTTTGTAATAGAGGTGTGCATCATCGGAATTACCATCCAACTTATGCATAAAAAAGAATGCTAATTCTTTATGCAGAACTAAATCATCAGGATTTGCGCGAAGTCCTTTTTCACGAAGAAGACGGATACCCTCGTTCACCCATTCCCATCGTTCTTCAATTGTATGCGTTGCTACTGAAATGTTGTACGCCATGTTGTGGGCATGAAAAACCCAAACTTGTGGGAATCGTGGTTGTAATTTTGTAATTAATTCAGCATCTGCCATGACTTCAAAAAAGAGACCATCGCGTTGCATCTGCTGAATTTTAATCCATAAATAATCAACTAGAAGACCGCGCAGTGCGCCAATCGACATGCCAACAGTGTTAATCCAACTTGGAGCGCCTTCAACAATATTGTTGGTGTATCTAAGTGTGCTGTCTTCTGCATCTTCAAGAATCGAAGGCAACATATAACCGCCAGAAGTAATGCCTGCAATCGCAACTACTGTAGATATGCCTTGAATAATTCGGTCGTGTTTCATTTGTTTACAAAGTAATTATTGTTCAACCACTTCCACTATAAATTGCTAATTGTCGTTTTCGTAAAATTAAGGTCCCAATTCCAAGCGCTAAAAATGTCCATGCAATGCCAATGGTGACAAATCCCTTAAAGACTGAACCCCATGAGACGAGCATGCCATCAACCAAATCATCAGTAGGACGTTGGGCTCCAAAGCCCTCAAGAAGATACACCATTGCCGATGCAATCCATCGTATAAAGTTCTCAAAGCCCCATTGAATTATATGGGCGATGTTGCCCCAATCTACTGCTTCTGTTGGAGGAGGAACATATGCTTGTAATGAACTTGATAAGTATGGCGCTATAGTTCCTGTAGCGAATACTGTTAATGTAATCATGCAAGCAACTGGGAAACTTAAAAAAGTTGAGGCAGCAAGAGCAAGTGCTGCAAGGAATGCTAATTTAATCCAAAGAACGAGCATTGTTCTAAAGAAATTGCTTTCAAAATCTCCAACACGATATCGTATTTCAACACCACCCTTATCAAAACTCATCGCGCCCCTGCCTCTGTTTTCTGGCGGTGGGTCATATAAATTATAAACAGAGATTGAAATTTCTCCATTATCATTAATCAGGTTCGCAGGAATCATTGTTACATGAGTCATCGTAGGTATATAGGTAACGATGTGACTTGTGGCGGGATCTTCGTTGTAAATTAAACCAGCACTGTATGTTTCATGTTCATCCGATTGACCGATGTGAAACCGATATTTAAATGCGAGTGGTGAACCTAACTTTTTAGCATGCGACAATCCTGTAAAACGATATGTTTGTGAGAATGCTTGGCCTCCACGTTTTGGTGGAATGGACCGTTGTTGTGCAAGAAATTGTTCTTGAACATCATTTCGTAATTTTTTGCGCAACCGTAATTGAATTTCTTTTTCATCGCGTAGGTCAGGGTCTGCGTCGATGAGCTCGTCAACTCGAGCTGATATTTGTTCATTTGTCAGTGTTTCAAAAACAGGCAATGCTTCTGCTCGTGCTGTCAATATTTCTTCTTCAACAGCCAAACGATCTAAGTCGCCCTGCAAGCCAGTTGCAACAGACTCCGTTCTAAGATATTGCAAGTAGAAAAAGACTGAGATTCCTGCAACGGTTAATATTGCAAAATTTAACGAAACAACTCCAAGCCATTTGCCAAACAGGTATCCCATTTTACTAACCGGTTTCGTTAGAATTTGCCAAATTTGTCTATCTCGAATTTCAAATGCAATCGTAGCGCAACCAAGAAATACTGTTAAGAACGCAGCAATTGTAAAAGTTGTACCTAAACTTCTACTTAAAAATGTTTGCACTCTGTGCCGAAGTGGAGATTCAGGATCAAGCATGAGTGGAACCAAGGGCAGGAAAATGAGGAGCAAGGTAACAAATGCGATCGATAGTCTTGTCCTCGTTGCCTCTAGAAGTACACCACGAGCCAAGGCTGGAACTTGCCTCGGAGATCTGAATAAGAGTTTCAGTAGAGTAATAATGACTGAATAACTGAAAGCAAGAATGCACATACCGATGATTGCCGTTGCTCCAAGTGGTGCTTCTGCCCACGAAAAGATAAGCCAACCAATTGTTGCAATAGTCGCTGTGTATAAAAGTGGAAGAAGTAATCCCGTCCAAATTGCAAAACCGAGAAAGAACATCGAAATTGCGCCGATACCCCAGGTGAACATTGGATCTTGAAGAAGCCACAAAGGAACTTTCTGTGGAAACTCTTTTTGAAGAATTATTGATGTAACACCAGATGGATCAATAACAATGTCATTCTCATCTAGGATTCTAAAACCAACTAGTCGTACATCGCCGTATGAAACTCCAGAGAGTTCAACAAATCCTGTTTCTTCAATTTCTTCTGCTACGATTCTCTGGTCTGGTCCAGTGAGTACGCTGTACAACTCAGAGCGTAACCCATGTATTTTATAACTTGCAAGTAATGTTGGTATGAGTAGCGCAGATATGATTGCAAATAGTAGAATCGAAAACAATATCCGTGACCATTTTTTCTGTTGCCAACTATGCAATTTATGATGAAGGGAAAAGAGTAGCTTCACTTTGTTTGTTCTTCATCTTCATTCGATAATAGACCTTCAATAACTGATGCGTCAGCTTCAGTTTCTGAAGTCGAAGAAGTATTTGTTTTCTCTTGAGAAAGAGTTGGTTCAGATGTAGTATTTAGCAACGAGTCTAAAACAGCATCGTCTTGACTTGTTGTATCAATGACTTCGTCTTTTTCTTGTGTTGCTAGTTGTTCAGCATCTTGGCTATCGATGAGTTTGTCAATTAATACATCGCCCTCTTCATCACCTCTAAGGAAGGCTGCTGTATTGCCTGCATTCGCGCCACTTGTTGCAATTTTGTTTTCTCGCGCCTTGTCTACAATTTGAATAAAGAACGCTTCGAGATTCTGCCTTGGTTGTGTGACAGTTTCGATTGCAGAATTTTCGTTTGTTTCAAGGATTTTTTCGATTTGTTGAATTGTTCCATCGTTTTTAATTCGAGGAACTTTGATAATAGTGTGATTTGAATCAACAAGAAGTTCATCAGCGGTGCCTTCAGCATGAATTTTACCGCCGTACAAAATAGTCATTCGGTCGCAGACGTCCTCTACATCTGAAAGCAAATGAGAACTAAGTAAAATTGTTTTGCCACGGCGTTTGAGTTCTATGAGCAAGTCTTTTACTTGTCGAGTACCAATTGGATCAAGCCCACTTGTTGGTTCGTCAAGAATTAAAAATTCGGGGTCATTTATTAATGCTTGTGCGAGCCCAATTCTTCGCATCATGCCTTTTGAAAATTCGCCGACATGGCGGTGGGCGACTTGCGATAAGCCAACCATTTCTAATAGTTCAGATGAACGTCGTTGACGAGTTTTTCGGTCTAGACCATATAAGCGACCGTAATAATCAAGCGTTTCTAACGAATTTAAGTACGGGTAAAGATAGGATTCTTCAGGAAGAAATCCGATATATTTTTTTGTAAATACATCGTGTGGCTCTCTTCCAAATACAGTCAATCGTCCGCGAGTGGTGTTTAGCAGTCCTAAAATTAATTTGATTGTGGTACTTTTTCCAGAACCATTTGGGCCAAGCAATCCGAACACTTCGCCACGTTCAATAGAGAAAGTAATACCGTCAACAGCAGTCGCTTTTGAGCGCATCCAAAAGTCTTTGAATATTTTTGTTAATCCTACTGCTTCAACAATTGAATCGGCTGTTTTAATTCTTTGTTTCATTGATGCCCTGTTTAATTTCTACCTTGGACTTTGCCACCTTGGATAGAGAGTTCACGAGAAATAGTGCCTGGGTTTATGTCTCTTGCTCGTAAAATCCACGGGTTTAGCATGTCTGATTCAGAAAGATATGTGTTGGATTCTTTTTTGCGCAATTTGTTTGTGTGGCGCAATTGAGATATTTCATCGGAGCCAGTTATTGCTAGTCGAACTGTTGATATTAAACTAGGTACAAACATGGTTTCAACATCAGCATTCTTTAATACTGAAGTGTACATATCAAACCATTTGTTTTGGATTACAAGTTCTGGGTGTTCTCGGTACGTAGGAAGTAAACTTTGGAAACGACGAAAGTCCTGTCCTAAAGTTGTTTCAATCTGCGCACGATAACCCTCAGCGATTGAAATTTTATTTGCTGCCCTGCCTGAAATGGTATCTGACTTTAACAAGTCGTTAATTGCAATCAATGTAGATTTCTTTAGATTTGCATCGCCTAGTTCTGCAACGCGCTCATAGGCGGAAATCATTTCAAGTAATTCATTGTAGTTACTGCCAGCTGCTTCAATTAAAGTTTCATGTGCACTCGCTACAGCTCTTTCGACGCTTGTCTCTGCGTTAATTTTCGCACTGTCAAAAGCAGCATACGATTTTTGAATAAATAACGGCGGCTCTGGCTCGCTAGGCAAAATAACATCTGAGATTCTTATGCCACACTTTAATGTGTTTAACGTTGCTTGTGCATGATTGTGTAATAGAGAGCGAAGTTCTTCGAGTGGTTTGTCAAGAAGTTCCTCAAGTGTTAATTGACCAACAACATGGACGGCCGCTTTTTCTAATGCTAGTTCAACAAACAAATTGCCATGTGAATCTGGTATAGAGTTTGCGTACTGGATTGGATCAACGATTTCCCAAATAGAAGAAATTTCAATGTGGGCTAAATCGCCATCGCCGGTTATAAGTGAACCATCACGTCCTGGCACGAGGCCATCTGAGGACTTAGCTTTTGTTAGTCTCTGCTCATGTGTTAGACGAGCATCTATTCTTGGTCGAAATACATGACCAATATTTGCTTCACGATTTTGGGCGCTAACAATTTCGAAACCGCCGATAGGTGGAGGCCAATTGGTTTGTAAACCCGGGGTAAGTCCGTGGTCATTTACAATTGCACCGAAAAAAGTTCCAACACCAGTTTGTGAATCTTCAACTGTGCGAAAACCTGAAACTAAATAGAGTCCAACAAGAACAACCATTGCTAGTTGCAGTGCCCTGAAACTGAGCGTTAAGGAAGAAGCAAGAGACTTATGTGCAGTGTCCATTGCTTGTTGAAGATCTAACGTGGTGTCTTCCTGATTTTGAAGCACAAATTTAGCAGAAGCTACTCTGCGTGGTTCTTCATTTGGATTTTTTGGTACATCGCTCATGAAGTTACTCGCCTGAACCTTTTGGTAATGGAATAGTTTGCGTTTGCGAACTGTTATTTAAAGACATTAAGTGCCATGGTGCAACATTTGACTCAAGTACTAGCGTTGTATTTTCTGACAACGCAGTTTCAACTGCATCGAGCCAGGCAAGGAAAATTGCGAGGTCTTTATCTTCACCCATTTGTTGTAAGTATTCCGCAGCTTGTAATTCCCCTTCTTCGCGAATTTGATCAGCTCGCTGTGATGTAAAGGCCATTATTTTATCGTGTTTTGCTTTCGCTTCAGCTCGGATTGCTTCTGCGTCTGCCATCCCCTTGGAGCGACGTTGTTCTGCAAGCGTATCACGACGAGCTTGCATTCGTTGGAGAACTGCAGTCGTAGTTTTTGGCGGAAGCAAAAGACGGTTGATTCCTACGGAAACCGGAATGATGCCAGTTTTACTTAACGTTCCCAGCCGAGCAAGAATGGATTCTTCTGCATCTGCAAGTTTGTTTTGAGAACCAGTAAGTTCTTCAAAGGAGTAAGCGCTAAGGGCTGAAAGTGCATCTCTGAATTGTCCGTCGATAGTGGATGTTGCAGATTCGATTGAACCATACGAACGGTAAAACTCTAGAGGAGCCATACCGTCTGTATCAATTTTCCAAAGGAGATAAGACTTCACAACAATCTGTTGACCGTCTACTGTTTGTAAGGTTTCAAGCGGTGATTGATGTATGTTCATTCGTGTGTCGAGTAGATAGACTGAATCTGCAAAGAACGGAAGCCTGAAGTGCAAACCAGCATCTCGCACAACGCTGTTTTCTGAAGTTTGGCCGAATCGACTTCGAATACCAACTTCATGGAAGGAGACGGTGTACGTCATGCTAAATAGCAACAGAATGAATAACAAGGCAATGCCTGTGATAATAATAAGTGGTCGTTTCATATTAATTTGTTCCTTCTTCATCAGATTCAAGAGCATCTGCAAAGTTAAGCAGTGGGTTAATACTGCGAAGTTCTACATCAAGATGGATGCGCGCTGGGTCAATTCCAATTACATATTTTCTGATTGCGGGCATCCGTCTCGCTAAAACAGACATATACATTCGTTGCATATATAGTTCAGGAGCGGCTTTATACGCGGCCATTTGACCACTCACTCTACTTGCTCGTGACCAGGTATCCATTAAAGTTGCCCATCGTTCTGCTTTTGCATTTCTGATTTTTGCAGCGGCAGAACCGTTACCCTTGTTAATTAATTCAATTGCTTCTTGTTGCAACAGCAACATATTTTGGCGTGCTTGATGCAGATCAGTTTCATCGGACAATTTATTTCTTCGTAAAATATCCCATGCATCACGCGACTTGTTGAAATCAAAGACTGCTGTAACGACTTCGTCCACTAAATCTGAATCACCAATAGTGTGCGTTAATAAACTGTTAGCTTGCCCTTCCGCTGCTGAAAGAAGTCTTGCTTCTCCTTGAATTGCTACTGAATATTCTTCAAAACTGGCAGCCGCCTCACCCGATGGAGCAACCATTGGTAAGTCAATGGCGACAACTTCCACCCCTGTGTTATGTTCGTCAAGTGATTCTTGGATAAGTTCCAAAGCCATTGTTGACAAATCGCCTCGTTGCGATCCTATGACGTTTTCAAGTTGCAATTTTTGAAATAAGGAAGTGATGGCATTTTGCGAAATTGCTTTAATTGCCATTTCTCGGTACGTCAATCTGCTTCGTCTTTCGGTTTCATCTGAGCCAAATCGAAGCCATTTATAGAATCCATCCTCGGCAATTCTGTAGCGGAGCACTGCTCGAATATCGACAAGGGCAAGGATGTCGTTATCGGGTTCTAAACTTGTACCTTCGCCGTCATTAACAATAAATGGTTTAGGTTTTGTAATCGCCATTTTGAAAAGATCATCAGTCCAAAGAATGACGCGTCGTTTTTCTTTCCACTTAAAGGTAAGTGGTAATTCACGAATTCTGGAGACATCTTCTGTGATTGAAGATTCAATTGGCCATGGCAATTTAAACATAAGACCTGGCTTGTGCACTTCGCCGATGATTTTGCCTTGACGGATTCGAACGGCTTGTTCAGCCGGTTCAACAACAACCATTGCACTCATTGCAAGTAGAACGACTGCACCAAGAGTGACTAGCCAAACTACCGAACGGATTAAAAGTTGGTAACCCCAGGAACTTGTAATATCAAAACCAAATTGATAGTTAATTGCATCATTTAAAGACCGAACTAACGAATCTGGGGAGGCAAATAAGCTGAGTGTTTTAGAGTCAAAAGCAGGTCTCGGTGACTCGCCGTGAATCCTTGGGCGGTATAGATTCAAAAGGAAATTGACGCATACTTCTGCAGAAACAGCAAGCATAAAAATTGGAATTGCCCAACAAACACCAAGTAAAACTTGGTCATTTTCAAAGAACCTAAAGAAGAGCCCTACAGAAATAGCCAATAGAATGATTGCATTGCCAACCATCCATGCAGAACCACCACGCAAATTTGACCATGCGCTTACATTCGCCATGCCAGAAACAAATCGTGAGAATATAAAGTTGACTAGCATGAACCCCATAGAAACTGCAAGTGCCCAGCCAATGTATGGAGTTTGAAGTATAAAAGTTTGGGATAAATCGTCTTGGTGATTTAAGTCTTTTAAGAAAGTGAGCAGTAGATAGGAGATTGCGATAAGCGCAAGGGCAACAAACAAACTAAGCCCCGGCATTACCCAGCGGTGTAGAAGATTGAGTCGTGCTGAAGCAGGTCGAATTTCATCCCCTGAGGTATCGAAGAAAGTAGAAGGATCGTTGCCCGAAAGTTCAGTTTCTTCGAGTACTTCCAACAATTGCATTTTTTGTTGGTAGAAAAGGACAATTAGGCCAAGCCAAATAACCGTAGAAACCCAAGCAAATAAAGATGCAAAAACAAAAACTGTACTGGACGCTACTAATCCAAAAACCAAAAGCGTCGAGGCAATGGCTATCTGGATTATTAATCCAGTAACAGCGGTTGTAGTTGCCCTTTGGCAGGCATGGTGGTCGACTCTCATTTATGTAGTAATACCTATGTTTGCGGCCGTAAAGGGGTTGAAAAAGAGTGAAATGAGTTTAAACTTCAGAAATTGTTGCATGGTGACGTATGCGATACGAACACTAACTGCCTTCCGTTCGTTCAAGGTTCGGCAGATTATCATGAAATGCTCTACCCTGCCCGCTTTCGTCCTTATTACTTATGCTAAATCAAATCATCACAATTGCCAGAAATGCCTTTTTTGAGAGTATAAGACAGCCAATTGTCTTTATTCTGTTGATTGCTGCCACCCTGCTCTTGCTCCTTGCTAGCCCGCTCTCTGCGTTTACCATGGAAAACGACCAGAGAATGTTATTAGATATTGGCCTTGCTACAGTTTTTATGATCGGTATGCTTCTGGCCATTTTTGTAGCAAGTAATGTTCTTGGTCAAGAAATCAGAAATAAGACAACCTTGACCATTGTTTCAAAGCCAATTGGGCGTCCACCTTTTGTGATTGGGAAGTTTATTGGAGCAGCTGCGGCTATCTCAGTTTCAACGTTGTATGTTGCTCTTGTCTTTCTTCTAGTCGAGCAACAGGAAGTATTTCAAACCGTTCGTGTCCCAATTCATTTACCAGTTTTGCTTTTTGGTGTTTTGACATTTGCAATTGGAACTTCTGTCGCAGTTTGGTGTAATTATTTTTACGGTTTTGTTTTTTCAAGCACATGGATTTGTGTAACCACCCCACTGCTTGCTATTTCTTACGTACTTATTTTAAATTTTGCACCGAACTTTACACCGCAACCAATGTGGATTGCCTTTAAGCCAGACATTTGGAAAGCAGTAATCGCAGTTCTAGTTTCGGTTTTAATTTTAGGATCTTTTGCAATTGCTTTTTCTACTCGGCTAAGTCAAATCGGAACTCTTATTGCGACGTGCCTCGTGTTTTTTATTGGGATGATGTCAGATGCTTGGTTCGGCAAACCGTTGTATGAAATTGAACAACATTGGTTAGACCGTGCAGTAAACGCAGGACAAGTTGAAACGGTTGACCGCGTTCGTATTATGCAAAAATCAAATGGCGATATTGAAGAAGTTATTACTGAAACGGTTCAAGCACTACCCGGGACAAGTTTATCTGAGTTTGCAACATCGAGTGAATTAGCAAAATGGACATCCTATAAAGTGGCCTATTCTGTAGTGCCAAACTTTCAAGTTCTATGGCTTACAGATGCATTGACACAAGAAAACGTGATACCAAACTCATACTTACTGAAAATTTCAGGTTATGGAGTCCTGTATATGGTTAGTGCAATTTCGCTTGGAATTATTTTGTTCCAACGAAGAGAAGTTTCATAACTCTATGTCCAAAGTGCGTAAGCAAATCATTGTCACCGGGGCAAACGAACATAATTTAAAAAATGTAAATGTGTCCATTCCTAGAGACCAACTCGTCGTAATAACAGGCGTGTCAGGTTCAGGAAAAAGTTCATTAGCATTCGATACTATTTTTTCTGAAGGCCAGCGAAAATATATGGAGTCACTAAGTTCCTACGCTCGCCAGTTTTTAACACAGATGAGTAAACCTGATGTCGAATCAATCGAAGGTCTTCCGCCAACGATTGCTATTGCTCAACGTTCTTCAAGTCACAACCCTCGTTCGACTGTTGCAACTACAACTGAAATTTACGATTACCTTCGTTTGCTTATGGCACGATGTGGTACACCACACTGCTGGCATTTTGATTCAAAAGGTAATCAATGTGGAAGAGTGATTGAATCTACTTCTATTTCACAAATTATTTCGCAAATTCATTCAATTCCATCTGGCAAGAAATTGATGATTTGTGCACCTGTGGTGATTGGTAAAAAAGGGTATCACTTAGATGTACTTGAAAATTTAAGAAGCCAGGGTTTTGTTAGAGCAAGAGTGAACGGCTCTATTGTTGATTTGAGAGAAGTGTTACTTGATGAATCTGAGAATCCACTTCATCTGGGCAGATATGAAATGCATACGATAGAAGCAGTTGTTGACAGAATTGTTTCAGGCCCAGATATACGAGACCGAATTGCTGACTCGTCTGAAGTGGCTGTTCGTTTAAGTGGCGGTTCGATGCTCATTCTCATTGAGAATAAAGATGGTTGGAAAGAACTCCGGTTTAGTGAGAGATTCGCTTGCCCAGATCATCCTGAATGTTCCATTGCTGAATTAGAACCTAGATTATTCTCTTTCAATTCTCACTTTGGAGCATGTAATAGGTGTGATGGGTTAGGGACCGTGCATGAATTTGACCCTGAATTAATTGTCCCAGATCAATCTCTTGCTATTACTCGTGGCGCAATTGCTCCTTGGCACAGAGCTGGCCCTGCTATGCGAAGAAAATACGGCCGACAACTTCGTAAGTTTTGCGAAATGGTTGGTGTAGACTCAAAAACTCCTTTTGAAAAATTACCAAAAGCGAAACAAAAACTTCTCCTTAACGGCGGAAGCGTGAAAGGTTCTCGAACTCGTTTCACCGGCGTCATCAAAGAACTTGAAAGAAGATTTAAACAGACTGAATCGGACAATGTTCGTTCTTGGCTTATGGGTTTCACGACAAAAATGACGTGCCCAACTTGCGAAGGTGAACGCATCAAGAAGGAAGCTCGTTGTGTAACAATTAAGTCAGATAAAGGCGAGCATTCGATTTCAGCATTAACCGCAATGACAATAAGTCAAACTCTTGCAACAATTAAAAAGTTAAAACTTTCAAAAGAGATTGCAAAAATAGCTGAACCGGTAGTTAAAGAAATTGAGGCAAGATTAACATTTCTAGTTTCAGTAGGGCTTGATTACCTTTCGCTGAACCGAACGAGTGGAACGTTGTCTGGCGGGGAAGCGCAACGAATTAGATTGGCAACGCAAGTTGGTTCTGGATTAGTAGGCGTTTGTTATGTGTTGGATGAGCCGACAATTGGTTTACATGCAAGAGACACGAGCCGATTGTTAAAAACGCTTCGGCATTTGTCAGAGATTGGTAATACTGTTCTTATCGTTGAACATGACGAGCGTATTATTCGTAGTGCAGATCATGTGATTGATGTAGGACCACGCGCAGGAATTCACGGCGGCACAATTGTTGCACAAGGAAGTTGTAAAGATATTGAAAAGACAAAATCTTCTCTGACTGGAGATTATTTGTCTGGAAGAACGTCCATTTCTATGCCAGAGCATCGAAGAGCGTTTGACAAAAACAATACAATTGTTGTAACTGGCGCGAATAAAAACAATTTAAAGAATATTGAAGTAGAAATACCGCTTAAGTCTTTAGTTTGTTTTACAGGTGTATCTGGTAGCGGGAAATCTTCTTTTGTTAATGGCGTTTTATTGGCTGGCATGGAAAAGAAATTGCAGAAGAAAACTATTCCTGTAGGAATTTGTGATTCAATTGCTGTTGAAAATGTTATAGATCGAATAATCGAAGTTAACCAGTCGCCAATTGGCAGAACCCCCCGTTCTAATCCTGCTACGTACACTGGCATTTTTGGTGTGATTCGAGACCTTTTCTCGCAAACGAAAGAATCAAAAATTCGAGGATATAAACCAGGTCGATTCAGCTTTAATGTCAAGGGTGGTCGTTGCGAAACCTGCCAAGGGCAAGGGTTGAAGAAAATCGAAATGCATTTTTTGCCTGATGCTTTTGTAATTTGTGAAGAGTGCAATGGTTCACGATATAACGCCGAAACACTCGAAGTGAAGTGGCGCGGGTACACTATCAGTGACATATTGAATTCAACTATCGAAGTTGCTTCGAGCATTTTTGAAGCGCATGGCCGAATTGATAGGATGTTGAATTGTTTAATGGATGTTGGACTTGGATATTTAACGCTAGGTCAACCATCGACCACTCTCTCGGGCGGGGAAGCACAGCGAGTTAAGTTGGCAAGTGAACTTGGTGTACGAACAAATAACCATACGCTGTATATTCTTGATGAACCAACGACTGGGTTGCATTTTGCAGATATTGATAAATTAATCGAAGTCATTCAACGACTAGTGAATGCAGGAAATTCTGTGGTTGTCATTGAACACAATTTAGACGTTATTAAATGTTCGGATTGGATTGTTGACCTTGGTCCTGAAGGCGGGAGTGCTGGAGGTACTGTAGTTGCAACTGGTACTCCAGAAACTGTTGCTAAAAGAAAGAAGAGTTACACAGGCAAAGTTTTAAAAGAAGAAATATTCAATTCTTAAAGACGAATAGCCGTGTCACTATGAAGTTAAATGTAATTCCAATTACGGAACCAACAACCACTCCTATAAATCCTGAATATAAAATTGCATTAGATTCTGAAAGGGATTTTGTAATAAAGAAATTAGTTAACGCACCAACTGAACAGACGAGTACAAAGCCAAAGTACTGAAGAAAAATATTGTTGCCTCTGGCGTACCAAAACGCATATTTTCTGTCCCAAAGGAAATTCCAAGTCATCGCAATAAAGACAGCTAGCGCGATTCCCTTCCACGCATCCGTGAATAAGGTAGCAGTAAGTTTGAGCGAAAGCAGATAGACGAAAGCTCCACTTAGCCCAACGGTTGCAAACGTGAAAAAACTAACAAATTTGGGGTGTGTGAAACGAAGTAAACGGATGACGTGTTGCAGGTATTCAAGTTGGACACCGAGTGTAAGTTTAGATTCACCCAACTGCCTTGTTGAAAAGTGAATTGGAACTTCTACGACTTTGTTGCATTTGCATTTAACAATGAGTTCAAGACCAATTTTATATCCGACAGGATTTAACGATTCCGCATTTTCGAAAGTGCTTTTCTTAAATGCTAAAAAACCACTCATAGGGTCGAGTACTTTTGTAAACGGCCTCGCCATTATCGTCGCAATCTTTGAATTTAACCAACGTAGAAACCCCCACCCGTCTTCGGTTGTTCCACCGGTCACATACCGAGAGCCAACTGCAAAGTCCGCGCCATTTTCGATAGCTTGCACCATCGCTGGTATTGAATTTGCGGGGTGAGAACCATCTGCATCCATCACAACGCAAATAGTAGAATTCGCTTTTTCAAGTCCAGCTATAACTGCACTGCTTAATCCACGATCTTGTTTTCGAACGATGAGTTGAATCCAATCGTGATTCATATCCGAAATAAGTTTTTCAGTACCGTCGTTTGAGTTATCGTCAACAATAATAAGTTGCAACGATGGCAAATTATCAATTCTAAGTAATTGCAATGCTTCAATCAGCGATGGTAGAGAATCAAATTCTTCATAAGTCGGAAGTACGACGGTTACTTTATTCTGTTCCATGGTAAAACAACTTAGAACCGCTTATGTGCGGGACGTTCTGATTCGCCTTTCAAGCCAAGAATTGCTTTTACAAGTTGGAAGTCTTCAAGTGTTGTCACCTTGATATTTCGGCTATCCCCATTGATGAGATAAACAGGTTCTCCTATTTTCTCAACAACTTGAGCGTCATCAGTACAATTTTCGATGTCATTGTTCGAATAAGCGCGTTTTAAGAGTGATAACTCAAAACATTGTGGAGTTTGCATTTCCCACAGATTGGCTCGGTCAACGGTTTCTTCTACTTTAAACGCTTCAATGGAAGTTTGCGAATCCGCTCCTAAAATTGAATCTGCGATTGCATCTTCATCCGCGACAGACTCTGCTTTATTTCCTGTTCTTTTCAACGTTCCATTAATTTGTAAAGCAGGTGCAACTGCTGGGAAGGTAGCACACGCAACTAGAAGAGCATCGAATAATGCATTTGTAATAGCAGGACGTGCTGCATCATGCACAACAACAATATCGATTGTTTCTGATACTTTCGATAAGGCATTTTTAACTGTTATTGATCGAGTAGAACCACCCTCTGCAATAATCACACCATGAAATGAAAGTGCAGGTCCAAATCGTTCTTGAAAAGAAGGAAAATCATTTTCAGGACCTGCGACGATAATTTCTTGAACATCTTCCCGTTTTGTGAAAAATTCAACAGTTCTTAATAAAAGTGGACGACCACCTAAATCTTCCGATAATTTGTCTTTCGACCCAAAACGAGTGGATTTCCCTGCTGCGGGGATAATGACGGCAATTTTCATACTCATATGGTACTCATAATTTAAAGAACTAAAGCCCAAAGATGTTTATGACACCTAATGTATAAACCAAGGATTTATTAATTCTTGGTTTAAATACCGAAGATGGGACTCGAACCCATACTCCCTTAACGGGAACCGGATTTTGAATCCGGCGCGTCTGCCAATTCCGCCACTTCGGCTAAGTGGGTAGATGGGTATTTTAGCAAGGTAAAAGTACAACATTGGGTAAATTTCTCTGTTTTTTAGCATTGCATGGAATCAATTTGACTCTACTATATATATGCACGGCGCTATCGTTGCGCTTTAGAGTTGAGGAAAGACAAGAAGGAGAAAATAGATGTTTACAC
This sequence comes from Phycisphaerales bacterium, assembly GCA_012965315.1. Lineage (GTDB taxonomy): Bacteria > Planctomycetota > Phycisphaerae > Phycisphaerales > SM1A02. The sequence continues at coordinate 21,217 of DTSO01000122.1, forward strand.
GTCGAACGATTTGTTCAAGTATTGCGGCTATCGGTATGTTTGTTGGTTTAGCAGAAACTGCGCCATTTGCGCAAAGACCAAATAAGCGAACCACAATGAGTATTGGAACTCCTAACAACGACGCATCGAGTCGTGGTATGGCATTTGCTCTATGTAACCCTGCAAACCAATTAGTATCTGAAAACTTAGATACATTCACAATTACCCCTGGTAATTCAGTTTCATGTTTTGGTGGAACTGGCACGCCTGAACATAGTTATGGGAGAAGCCATGACCTCTCACTCGGGGCAACAGCAGGCCAAGCTCTTGATATTACTTGTGTTCATTTTGCACTCTCGCAAAATTCTCTCGCTGGAAACGCGACTGTTAAAATCTATTTAGATCAAGACGGTACAGCAGGACCATTAGCAGACGGCAGCGACCTTTGGTTGCTTGGAACTCTTTCTGCTGCAATTCCTACTACTGCTGTCCCAGTAACTATTACAGCAACTGCTACAACTCCTATAGCTGTACCAGCTGATTCACTCGTATTCGTAGAAATAGTAATTCCACAATCTTTCCCAGGAACACACGAAATTGGTAGTAACGCAGGTGGTGAACTTTCACCGTCTTGGCTAAAAACTACAACCGGCGAATGTGGTATTGGTAGTTGGGTAAACCCATCCGCTTTAGGTTTCCCTTCAATGGCTATATTAGAAGCTATTGAAGTTGGAACTGCTATTATTCCTGACCCTTGTAATGATCCACTTCCTGCTTGTTCATCAGATGTTGATGGTGATGGGCTTGTTGCAGTTTCAGATGTTTTAGCGATCATCGGCTCATGGGGTATGTGTGGCGATGGTACTTTCCGACCTGCAGGCGATATTGCACCCCTTCCAAATGGCGATTGCTGTGTGGATGTTG
>DTSO01000123.1 GCA_012965315.1 Phycisphaerales bacterium
GAACGTGTCAGGCAAGTGCAACTTCGTGCACTTCGCAAGCACCAAAGCTAGATTGCACTCAACTATGTGGTCTCGACGATCGATTGAAATGTCATACCATCGAACAAGTTCGTCGAGGTCAGCATCTTGAGGAGAATTAGTCTTGCTAATGCAATCTTGAAGATTGCTCCACTTCATTCGTGCATAGTTGTATTGCCTAAACAGAATCGCTTCTTCTTCGCGGCTTAATAGACGAACAACATTACGCTTCGGCGGGTCTGCCCGGTCAATCGCTGGGCAATACCACGAGACAGGTAAGCGAGGAACATTCGTTGGAATTTCGAATACCAATTTCTCGGCATTTCGTTTCTTAAATATAGGAGATGAAACGACAATCACTGGCTCTGCTAGAGCTCGGTTGATTTGGTCTTTTTCAATCGCTGATCGGCGTCGACGCCGATGCCGGTGATTTGTGGAGTCAACGCAACGCATGACTCGATTAGATTGCCTTTTTGCTTTTGGCATGATTCAGATGTAACCCCTTGTAAAAAGATATGACCGTAAAAAAAACGCACGGCACTCCTACTACGCACTTCATGGTGAAACGCGTATCGTCTTTTCATTTTTTTTTTACTTTTCTGAACTTTTTTACACCAAAGCAATGGTTATCGGACGGATAACCCTCTTTTTGGCTTATTCTGGTTCGTCGCCAGAAAGATCATACACCCAGCCCTCATTGGCTCGATTCCATGCAAGTACTTCCGAGTCACTGAAAAAGAGACCTAATTCTTTTGCCGCTGCTTCTGGGCTATCTGAACCGTGAATAAGGTTAAAACTGTTTGAGACGCCAAAATCGCCACGAATAGTGCCTGCTGCAGCTTGCGAACCGAAGGTTGCTCCCATCATCGAACGGCAAATGGCGATTGCTCCAACGCCTTCAAGCGCTAGAACAAGAACTGGTGAACTAGTCATAAAACTCACCAAACCAGCGTAAAATGGTCTTTCTTTGTGATCGGCGTAATGCGTAGCTGCAAGTTCTTGCGATATCTGCATGAATTTAGCGCCTACTACTTTGAGGCCCTTATCTTCAAATCGAGAAATAATTTTGCCCATGATGCCGCGTTGAACTGCGTCTGGTTTTAAGATAATTAATGTTTGTTCCATGCCCATTGGTGGTAATCCTTTATTTGTCAAAAAGTGTGGGTAAGATTGACAAGGATACCAAATATGGCGATTTTTCGCCCCACATTCAAGGACACTTTCGGTATTCTGCAACGAATCGAGTACGGATACTCGGTACATACGCGTGAATTCACGCCATGGAAGGCCCTTTACTACTAGCACGCACCTATGCCAAAAACCAAAATACCTAAAAAGAACAAAACTCGTTCAAATGCAACTGCCGAAACAATGGCAACAGAACAACGAGATATTTCCGTCAGCGAATTCTTCGCAAAAAACCGTCACCTTCTTGGTTTTGATAACCCGCGAAAAGCAATGCTTACCGCAATTAAAGAAGCTGTTGACAATGCACTCGATGCTTGTGAAGAAGGTGGAATCCTTCCACACATTTACGTGCGAGTTTTACAAATAAATGAATCGCGTTTCAAATTAACAATCCGAGACAATGGACCTGGAATTGTTCGTTCACAAATCGAAAACATTTTTGGAAAACTTTTATATGGTTCTAAGTTTCATAGATTAAAAATGTCGCGTGGACAACAAGGTATCGGAATTTCTGCTGCGGGAATGTACGGCTTAATGACCACCGGAAAACCGCTCATCATTATTTCTAAAACTGGGAAGAAAAAACCTGCTCACGAAGTCATTCTCAAAATGGATACTTCAAAAAACCGACCGACTGTAATTAGTGATTTGGAACATCCAGAAGATGATGGGCTTTTCGAAGAGGGCCATGGCACTCAAGTAACAATTGAACTTGAAGGTAAGTACCAAAAAGGCCGACAATCGATCGACGAATATTTAGAGCAAACAGCAATTGCAAACCCTCACGCTCATGTAACGTATGTCACGCCTACAAATGAAACGCTTGAGTACCCGCGAGCTATTGATGAACTTCCAGAAGAACCGAAAGAAATCAAACCACATCCAAAAGGAATCGAACTCGGAACGCTTATTCAAATGATAGAGCGAACTGATCAGAGGCAACTTGGTGGATTTTTGACCAAAGATTTTTGCAGAGTCGGCGCAACTAAAGCGCGTGAAATTTGCAAAGTCGCAGGTATGACGGGGCAGACTTGGCTTAAATCTGTTGGGCACACCGAAGCAGAAAAACTTTACGACTCTATTCAAAAGACACGTATTATTGCTCCAAATACAGATTGCCTCGTGCCAATTGGTTCCAAAGCATTACTTGCTGGTCTATTAAAAGAAGTCAAAGCAGAATTTTTCGCGGCATCAACAAGACCACCTAATGTATATCGAGGTAACCCTTTTCAAATTGAAGTGGCAATTGGATACGGTGGCGGTCTAGGAAAAGACGACAGCGCGAAAGTGTTACGTTTTGCAAACAGAGTTCCACTTTTATATTCTCAATCAAGTTGCTCTTCATTTAAAGCAGTTGCTGAAACTTCCTGGAAAAATTACGGGTTAACGCAACCAAAAAATTCCATACCTTCAGGACCTCTCGTTGTAATGGTTCACATGGTTAGTGTTTGGGTGCCGTTCACGAGTGAATCAAAAGAAGCGATAGCTGACTATGATGAAATTCGAAAAGAAATGAAACTTGCTCTTCAAGAGTGTGGTCGAAAACTCGGCACATATTTGCGAAGACGAAAACGAATGGAGCGAGAGTCTGAAAGAAGAAGCGTGTTCGAGCGATACATTGGCGAGATTTCAAGATGTTGTCACTCACTAGTTGGAGCAGACACAGATAAATTATATAAAGCGTTAATGAAACAAGCAAAACGAAGAACCGACGAAGCAGATGCGCAACTTGACGACGAGGGCAATATCTTAGATGACGGAGGACGGCTTGGAAATGACGACGATGTAATCATTGTTGATCGAATGCAAGATATTCCTGAGCAAGAAGAAACATTATTTGGAAAAACAACAAAGAAAAAGAAACGTAAAACAACAAAGAAAAAAACCTCACGTAAACGAGGCGCAAAGTAATGGCTAAAAAGAAAACAACAAAAAAGAAATCCTCCAAAAAGATCCCGGTAAAAATAACTGCTAGTAAAACTAGGCGTATCGTTGACAAAAAACGTGATGCTATAACAACCAAAAAAATTGATTCGCTTGCAGCATCCATTGTTAAATCAAGTTTAGGGCAAAAAAAACCCTCTTTCGAAATACCTACACGTTCTATTTCAAATATGAAATACAACAAGAAAAAACGAATTTTAGAAATGGGTTCAAATACTCAAACTAGAAGTCTGTTTAATCTTGGACAGTCTCGAAAATTTATGCAGTCCCTCCTTTTAGCGAAAGGATGCAAAGAATTAATCCAAGCAGAAAAAACGCTTAGTTTGCGGGGAATGTATTACATGGGATTACATACTATCCCGGGAACGAAAGAAAAAACCTTCAACGAACAGAGTGAGTCCGATGGTATCTTGGAAGATTTAGAGGTTGCACTAGACGGCCTTCGAGAAGAGCTTCATATTTTTGCAAAAAAACGTGGAACCATGGTTGGCAATATTACTGTGGTTGATAATGGCGACGAAATCAATTGTCGCAAGATGGGTTCTGGAGGATACGCAATTCCAAGTATCTGTGAACCAAACGTTATGCAGTTCAAAAACTGCGACGCTGACTTTATCTTACATGTCGAGAAAGATACCGTTTGGAGTAGATTCAACGAAGACCGTTTTTGGGAAACACACAACTGTATTTTGACTGAAGGATCAGGTCAACCTCCTCGTGGCGTACGGCGCATGTTGCACCGAATGCACAAGGAACTCAAACTTCCTGTCTATTGCCTGCTCGATTGTGACCCTTGGGGACATTACATTTACAGTGTTATCAAACAGGGGTCTATTAACCTAGCATTTGAATCTGAACGGATGGCAATTCCAGACGCAAAGTTTATGGGTATTCGTTCAAAAGATTATGAACGTTTGGATTTATCTGACGATGTCAAAATTGAGTTGAACGACCGTGACATTACTCGTGCAAAACAAATTGCCGCATACCCGTGGTTTGAAGGAAAACGAGAATGGCAACGCGAGATTAAGACAATGCTCAACAACGGCTTCAAAATGGAAGTTGAATCATTGATTACGAAAGACATTTCGTATGTCACTGAAGAATACGTTCCACAGCGCCTCAAAGAAGGTGATTTTTTGGATTGAGCTAAACTTGATTATCTAATTACGTTTGAAGGTACACTGCTTACCAATACTCAGCCATTGTGGAATAACTATGTCAGTTACCCACAGCAAGTGTAAAGGAGACGTCTACGAATGACACCATCAAACTCACAACATTTATCTCTTCCAGATGCGCCGCAAAAAATTCTTGTTGCTGATGATGAATTGCTCGTTGTGCAAGGCATTATTGGATTATTAAAAACGCTTGGTTTTGAAATAATCGGCCCGTGCAAAAATGGCGAAGAAGCGATTGCTCTAGTTCGAGAAGATAGACCTGATATGGCATTGCTTGATATACAAATGCCAATAATGGACGGAATGCAAGCAGCACAAATTATTTTTCATGAATACGATATTCCAGTTGTGATGCTCACTGCATATTCGGACGATACGTTCCTCCGCAACAGTATTGCCGCTGGAGTCTTTGGGTATCTTCTTAAACCAGCATCCAAAGAACAATTAAGCGCGGGACTTTCAGTTGCTTGGAAGCGTTACCTAGATCACGTCGACCAACGAAGTAAAATTGTTGACTTACGCCAGCGATTAGACGACCGGAAATTAATCGAACAAGCAAAGTGGATTATCGTGAAGCGGAAATCTATCTCTGAGCCAGAAGCTATGCAGTTGTTACAAAAACAATCACGCAGTTCCCGAAAATCAATTGCTTCTGTTGCTCGTGCTGTCATCGACAGCAACGATTTACTCTAATGTTTTGGGACTGTCCCCTTTTTGGACTGATCCCAATTCGCCTGAGAATACAAGTAACGAATTTGGCACGCATGCAAGTTCCATCTGAAGTTTGGCGCCAATAGCATCGCCATCGAGTTGCCATTGGGATGCTTCGCGAACCGAAACAATTATTTTCTTGCCTCTTACATAGACCGAACTTGAGTGCTGTATATGTTTACCACGGAGGATCAAAAATAACCACCAAAATAATTTTATCCGACTTTTCATCGGTAAAAACAAGACATCAATTGCTCCATCTGCAATGTCTGCATTTTTCGCAGGATTTAATCCACGAGCATACGATTTACAATTTGCAATGATTGCCCACCCCTGTCGCTCTGTAACAATTTCCTCCCCGTCAACAGAAATTGTTATCACATGCTTACTCCATTTTAAAAATTGCCATATGCAGGGCAAAACATAAGACAAATGTGTAATAGAACCTCCACGACGGTTCGACAATTCTCTAACTACATCTGCATCAAAACCAACGGAGGCCATAAGCAACATAAACTCGCCGTTAGCAGTCGCCGTGTCAATTTTTCGAACATCGCCGCGAACAATCGTTTCCACAACACGTTCTGGAGACGCGCCGTTAGTCCCCATTGTTTTTGCAAACAAATTTTCTGTACCAGATGCAGCGTGGTAAACAGGAATTGATGTGCCGACAAGAACACTTGCCACCATTCTAAGTGTTCCATCTCCACCCACTACAACAACTGCATCAGGTGGTTGTTCTACTTTTGGCACTAACCAATTGTTGGGTTCGTCTGCTTGCGTTGGAATTAGTTCAACATCCCATGGCACTTTCAGAAAACATTCTGAAATTTCGCCTGCTAATTTACATGCTCGCCCGCGACCAGAAATTGGGTTGTACAAAACAATAACTCGCATTATTTATATAGCGGTACACACAATGTAAAATCACTGCCTTGACCAACAGTGGAATTAAGAACGATGTGCCCACTGTGCTCTTGCGCTATTCGCAACGCGGTTGGTAAACCAAGACCAGTCCCACCCTGCGTGGACGAGACATATGGATGAAAAATTTCACTAATACGATCTTCTTCTATTCCATTCCCTGTGTCAATTATGTGAATACACGCTTCATTTTCAGTTGTTTCTAGACGAACCATCAATTCTTTTTGTTCAGAGTCTTGCATCGCATGGGTGGCATTAATAAGCAAATTTAACACAGCTTGTTTAAGAAGCGATGCATCAACGTTAGCCATCACGGGATTTTCTGGCATTTGCATTCGCATTACAATTGATTCTCTATCACATTGTGGATGATAAAAATCTTCTAAATCGCTAAGGACCAGTCGAAGATCTATTTCCTCGCAGTGTAATTTCATCCTACCCGCGAATTGCAAAAAATCATCAAGAATACCCTTCAAACGGTGGACTTCTCTCGAAAGCGAATCGAGACGCTTTGTAATTTTTACTTTTTCTTTTTCGGGTGCATCAAGATGGTCGATGTCTTCAGCAAGCAACTGTGCGTTCAAACCTACAGTTGAAAGTGGATTTTTAATCTCATGCGCAAGACCAGATGTCATGTTCCCAATCTCAGCCATTCGCTCAGATGCTTGTGCACGCGAGCGTGCCTCTTCTGTTCGCTTTACGTCCCGCTTATGTCGCCAAATTGTATATGGCAAAACAGACACCGCCCCAAGGGCGGTGCCTGCAATAAGCCAAGTCCAAGAAAACATTATTTAGCTTTCCACGGTCTCTTTTTCAGCTTCTTTCGCTGCATCTTTTAGCAACGCTTTCACTGAAAGTTTGATTCGACCAGTGTCATCTACTGCAATGACTTTCACTTTAATTTTGTCGCCAACTTTGCAAATATTTTCGACTTTATCTACGAAACCATCAGCAAGTTCTGAAATATGGCACATGCCATCTGTTCCTGGAGCAATTTCGATGAATGCACCGAAATCGCGTGTCGAAACAACTTTGCCGTCAAATACACTGCCAACTTTAATTTCAGCAGCGATTGCTTCAACAGCAGCGAGTGCATTGTTTGCTGAAT
>DTSO01000124.1 GCA_012965315.1 Phycisphaerales bacterium
GTATTTGATGTTGATTCTAAAGAGGAAGCAAACATGCTCATGGGGTGTGTTGTACCTGTGGAAATAACAAGCTCTGCGCCATTACTACTCCAAGGCAACTTGCAGACATCGCTCTTGGTAAAATAGGTAGTTTTTGTTGGATTTTTCGTAATTACATAAAAAAAGTGAGCGAATAAAGTTGACTGGCTCCATTCAACTGCTACTCTCTATTTCGGTGTCGGAACATTAGTTTTGGCACTTCCCAGCGGAGAAAGAGATTTTCATTGCAAGTTGTGGGAACCGACTTTGTAATTTTGCGAATATCTTCGATGTTGGGGAACATAATTGGCTCTATCGGTCTCAAAGTCAGCTCTTGTAGTCTAAAACCGCCAATTACCAACGTTTGTTTTTTACTAGATCTAGTTTTTATTTTAGAAAAAGAGGAAGGAAAGCACTATGAATATCAAAACGCTTTCAATGACTATTGCAGCTGGTTCACTACTAGCAACTGGCGCAATGGCAGATTACACAGGAATGAGCTATGACGCTACCAATAATGGTGACGGTACATGGACAGCTCGTATTTTCGCTAACTTTAGCGCTGCTTCAGACGAACTTGACGCAGTGTACGGTGACGCATCAAACTTACTTTCAATTAGCTCAACTGGTGGTTTCTACCAAAACGCTTTTGGTGGTAACACATCCGCAGCTATTAACCCTGCACTTTATGTAGCTTTTCCAAGCTTAGTGTTGGATAGTTGGGTAACAATCGGCCTTGAAGACCAAGTTGGCAATAACATGCTTAACATCGGTATTGACTGGACTGCTTTCGAAGGTGGTGGCGATATCGCTACTGATAACGGAACATGGTTTGCAACTCCAGATGATGCTCAAGTATTAGCTGGTGCTGATATGCGTGTTATGATTGGCCAGTTCACAATGTTTGGTCTTGATTCACACGTTTCAGGTCTAATCAACCTACAAGGTAAAGCAGGCAATTTCGAAACATTCCAAGTAACTGGAGTCGCTTTTGACTACGCTCTTCCAGCTCCAGGTGCTCTTGCACTTTTAGGACTTGCTGGTGTAGCTAGCCGTCGTCGACGCAAGTAATTGCATTTGACGATTCTGTGCCGCCTTCGGGCTGTGTAGAACGAATACTTAAAACGCCCTTGCATTTATGCGAGGGCGTTTTTTATATTGGTTTCTTTGGACTGTGTGGCAGTCCCAATTGAGGATAGTCCCGTAATAAAGCAAGGAACAACAGAAGGGGGCGGGAAATTGGTTGTAAACAGAATAACCCGAACACAAAGTGATTCAGATTGGCTTGCGTACTTGCACCCCTGAATTCATGTGGCATAGTTGTTCTGTGGAAGCGATTGCTTCGAGTAGATGCCTTGGGAAGGGCAAACGCAACAAGCTTCGTAGTTACTTTTATAGTTTAGTTTTAGAAAACAATTAGAACAGAATGAGGAATTTTAGAATGAACAAATTAATGTTTACAATCTCAGCCACAGCAGTGAGTTCGCTCCTTGCAGTTGGCTCAGCATCTGCAGACTTTACAGGCATGCAATTTGAAAATGTAGAAAACAACTTAGCTGGTTTGACTACAGTTCGAGTGTATGCAGGTGTTTCAGTAGGTGGTGAAGTGGATGCAGTTTATGGTGATGGCACAAATGCTCTTACTATCTCATCCAATAGTGGTTTCTACCAAAACCAATTTGGTGGTTACGGTACACCGAGTGCAGCGCTCTTTGGGTTTTTCCCAAGTCTTGAGTTTGATAGTTTTGTAACTATTGGCTTATTAAATGATTCGGGCGATGCGATGCTTGATATTGGTATTGACTGGGCTGGCTTCAACGCTGGTGGAGATATCTCTACTAGCAACGGAACTTGGTTTGCTACACCATCAGATGCGCAAGTAATGGAAGTTGGCGGTCGAGTTTTGATTGGCCAGTTCACAGTGAATGATGGCGATAGTGTATTTGGCTCAGTAAACTTGCAAGGCAAGAACGCTGATCTAAGTAACTGGAATGCTGATGGCGTTGCTTTTGATTCTGCTCCAATTCCTGCTCCTGGTGCAATTGCACTTCTTGGACTCGCAGGTGTTGCTGCTAGGCGACGTCGAAAATAAGACTTCGGTCTCCCATATGAAATAAAAATTTCGCCGCCCCAGCATACGCTGGGGCGGTTTTTTTATATTCTTTTTTTACCGTATCAAGGTACTGCTAAATATAGAGTTACGCCAATAAGGAGATTTAATGCTAGTGAATGGGGGAAAACGCTCTTGACGGAAGGGCGAAAACTATGTTAGTTTTCGCAATTGAAAGCATTATGGGACCTTATGTTTTAGGTGCTTTGAAGTAAACAGCACGGTGCAGTTTACAATTGTTACGTGTTCCATAAAGAAAAAGGAGAGGAACATATGAAAGTCAGGATGACAACCCTAGTTGGTTCTGCGGCACTCGTTGCCATTGGATCAGCAGCACACGCAGGTTTTACTGGTGTGCAATATGAAAATGTAGAGAACGGTATGGCAGGTTTTACAACATATCGTGTCTACGCTGGCGTTACTGCTGGAGGCGAAGTGGATGCCGTTTACGGTGATGGCACAAACGCTCTATCTGTTATGTCTGATAACGGTTTCTACCAAAATCAATTTGGTGGATACGGTACACCTAGTGCAGCACTCTTTGGGTTCTTCCCAAGTCTTGAGTGGGATAGTTTTGTCACAATTGGTTTGACAAACGACGCAGGCGATGCGATGCTTGACATCGGTATCGACTGGACAGGTTTTGCAGCTGGTGGCGATATTGCTACTAGCAACGGAACTTGGTTTGCCACACCATCGGATGCGCAAGTATTCGAAATTGGCGGGCGTGTTTTGGTAGGTCAGTTCACAGTAGCTGATGGCGACCATGTATTTGGTTCCATGAACTTCCAAGGCAAAGATGCAGATTTGACAAACTGGAACGCCGACGGCGTTGCTTTTGATTCTGCTCCAATTCCTGCTCCAGGTGCTATTGCACTATTGGGTCTTGCAGGTATTGCTGCACGAAGACGACGCAAGTAATTGCGACGGCTTTAGCTAATTTATTAGCAAACTCGTACAACACCCCAATCTTTGATTGGGGTGTTGTCTTTTATGCGATGGGTTTGCCCTTAGCATTGCCCCTAGCATTTCTACTCCATACCTAATGCATCCCTTAATGGGCTTAGTAATTCGCCAAATTGCTCGTGTCTTGCAATTGAAGAGGTATACATAGGTCTTCGAACTTGATCTTGGCTAAGCGTAAGAACAGTACGTCCTGTTTTCCAGAATTCAATACATTTTGGGTCAAAGTCTAGCCCACAAAAATCGAGGATTCTTCGTGTAGTTGTTTCTTGATTTGCAACGAGTTCCTCATACGAAACTTCTAGCATTGCACTACCAAGGCAATCGTTCCAGTGCCGCATCATTCGCATGTATTCATTGTAAAAGTGTCCAATAGAATGTAAGTCACTCGCCCAAGCATTTGTATATGGTGGTAATTTTTGTGCATAACAAGAGACACCCATCGACAATGGATTTCTTGTGCAGTGAATTATTTTTGCATTTGGAAATAGTTTCTTGATTACTCCAACAAATTGATAGTTGCCAAGTTGTTTGTCTACCAAGACAGTTTCATTTGTATTGCATTGTGCACCAAGAAGGTAAGCACTTGCGAGTTCATCTAATTGCGCTGTGTCTAATGAAGGCCATTTAGAAGAAAGCAAGTCTTCACCGAAAGCAGTGTTCAGTATTCTTGGTAAGTTCTCTAGTTCTCCAAGCCCTTTGCCATTAGGATGTGCATCAATAATTTGCTCTGTAAGCGTGGACCCGCTTCTTAGCATGCCGACAATGAAGACTCTTCCAGAGTCATAGTTTGTCGATGTCGGCATCGAAGCAAATGAATCCACTGGAAACGCTTTTATGCAATCGTCATGCATTTTTACGCAAGCGTCAATGTCAAAACCAGTTGAGGAAAGGCTGTTTCCTTCTTGATAGGCTTCAAATGCGCCGTTGTATTCGCCTGCTTTTTCCATCGCCTTGCCAAGAACGAAGTAAAGCGTTCGCCGTGTTTCAATTGGTTCTTTTTTCGCGGGTAGATGTTTTAATAGTACCTCTGCTGCGTCATGAGGTTCGCCGCCTTCGATGAGAGCTTTTGCATAGACGATTGAGATGGTGATATCTTCGCCACCTTTTTTGATGAATGGCTCGACTAGTTTTATTGCTTTGTTTGGTTCGTTTAAGCGAAGCCAAGTGTTTGCTTTGCCTGCAATAACACCGTGATGGTCTGGTTGTAATTTTAGTGCTTTGTCGTAAGCGTCAAGCGCATTTCGGAAGTCGCCCTTAGTTGTGAGCATGTCGGCAAGAAGTCCATGATAGTCAGCACGTTTATTATTTTTTGCAATTGCATTGCGAATAAGTTGCATTGACTCTTCGTATTTTCCAGTTGCATTACATACTTGCGCGAGTAACGCCATCGCTAAATCGTCCCGTTTTTTTTCTGCTAACACTGACCGACATAACATTTCTGCCTGTTGCGTTTGACCTGACGCAAATGCTTGCATTGCTTGTATTAATCTTGGGTCAGTCTGCTTTGCCATTAGCCACCTACGAGTTGTTCGTTTGTTTCAAATCGTTCGAGTGCAGAGAGTAGTTGTTTGATTTGCATCGGTGGTTTCATATTTAGAAGCCGCCTTCGTAAGGCGATGACTGTTTTGCACTCTTCAGGTGTCATCAATAAGTCCTCTTTTCGTGTGCCGGAGGCAGCGAGGTTTATTGCGGGGAATAATCTTTGCTCAGAAATGGACTTGTCTAGAATGAGTTCCATGTTGCCAGTGCCTTTAAACTCTTCAAAAATGATCTGGTCAGCGCGCGATCCAGTATCCACAAGACAACTTGCAATGATTGTGAGCGAACCCTCTTGCTCAACATTTCGTGCAGCACCAAATAATTGTTTTGGAACATCAAGCGCCCTTGCGTCTAGACCGCCGGACATGGTCCTTCCACTGTTTGCATATTTTTTTGAATTATTGAACGCCCGCCCTAGACGAGTTAGCGAGTCTAGTAAAACAACAACGTTTTTGCCCGCTTCAAGTTTTCGTTTTGCTCTTTCGATTGCCATGATTCCAAGTTCGATGTGTTCATCGATATCTTGATCGTTAGATGAAGCAAGCACCTCTGCAGGCACTGTTCGTTTAAATTCTGTTACTTCTTCTGGGCGTTCATCAATGAGTAAGGCGACAACTTCAATATCTGGATGATTGTGATGAATGCCTTGAGCAATGTTTTGCAGTAAAACAGTTTTACCTGCTTTTGGTGGGGCAACAATAAGACCGCGGGTTCCGTAACCAATCGGGCAGAACAAATCAATTAATCTGCAAGCAGGGGGGCAACCCTTGTACTCAAGTGTAATTCTTGGGTTCGGGTCGATTACGGTCATTTCTTCAAATGGTTGGTGCTTGGCGTAAACAGATGGTTCAATGCCTTCGATTGAAATTATTTCAGATACGACTGGGCGAACATTTCTTGGCTTGCCCTTCTTTTTGTTTTTAGATTTTTTTTGTATGACAGTTGCTGTGAGCATCTGTCCTGCGCGAAGGGGGTACTCATCCATTAAAGACGCAGGGACGTACGGATCACTTTCCGCTTGTACTGGACCATTAATCCATTGGCGTAATCTACCTTCGTATGGAGTTTCCCAATCAAGGAAACCGATGACTGTTTCTGTCTTTATTTCTGTCATGTTTTAATACCATCCCCCCATAGTTCCCGACGTTGTGATTATAGCTTACTTGCAAAGGAAACGGCGATTTTTGCCGCAGCTTTCGCGTTATTGCAGAGTAATGCGAGGTTGGCGATAAGGGATTTACCTTGTGTGCTTTTAGCCATGCTTTCAAGAAGAAACGGAGTTCTAGTTGAAGATGGCTGTTTTGTCCTTGCCCAACTTTCTTCCGCTTGATTCAATGACTCGATTAATGTGCCATGTTGAAGCGCAACATTTTCTGGTACAGGCACTGTGGTTAAAACCCCAGAATGCAATTGCAAGTGTTGCCAATGATGAGTGCAAATTTCTGCAACTTCACTCGGTGAATGCACTTGGTGAACTGCAGGGTCGTCTTCTATATTTTGTTCAATGAATCTTGGGAACATTGATGTTCCTAATCCTAGAACTGGAACGCCAATTGTCTCAAGCGATTCAACAGTTGCTGGAATGTCGAGGATAGATTTTGCTCCGCTGGCAATTACGCAGGTCGGGGTCGTTGCTAGAGCGGTCAAGTCTGCAGAGATATCAAGTCGATTTGTCCAATTTTGGTGTATCCCACCAATTCCACCTGTGGCAAAAACTCGAATAGGGTTTTTCGTAGAAGCAAGACGGCAAGCAAGTAGTGTTGTGGCGACCGTTGTGCCAGCGGATTGCTTTGCATGCATCGCTTGTGCAAGTGTTGCTAACGAGACTTTGCCCGCTACGGGATTTGAAGTAAGTTGTGTAACCTCATCTGAAGTTAACCCAATTCGTAATGTTCCGTTTACGACCGCAACCCACGCAGGTAGTGCCCCATTGGTTTGCACAGCATCTGTCATAGATTGTGCTAATGCATTATTAATCGGTTTCTCGGAATCAATATAGGAAGGACAACTGCCAAAGTTTGTGTTCCACTTTGTTTTTGGTAACCCCGCTGTAAGCACAGCGGTTTCAAGGGCAACAATTGGCTCACCAGCGAGAAGCGCTTCTTGGATACTATCCGAGATATAAACGTTCATCGACGTCGAGTACGAACTCGCCCACCCATGCGTTTATTTGGTAAACCTTTTGGTACGACTCCTCCAGGAAAGCTCTTGTCGTCTTTGCTTTCTTGTTCGTTTGGAATTTCAACCTTCGTTCTGCTTTTGCCTTCGCGTGCAGATTCAATGCGTTGTTCTTCAACTTTTCGTCGTTCTCTTACAACCCTTGGTTCGGGGCCTGGCTTGAAATCGGGGTATTCTTTTATTGGGATTTCAACATTTGTAAGAGTTTCGATTTGTGTTAGAAGTTGTCCCTGTTCAGGGGTAACAAACATCCATGCCACACCCTTTCTTCCAGCACGCGCTGTGCGGCCAATTCGGTGAACATATATTTCTGGATCTTCCGGAACATCGTAATTGATGACGTGCGTAATATTCTCAACATCAATTCCTCGCGAAGCAAGGTCCGATGCGATTAATACGCTTAGTTTTCCATCGCGAAGTTCTTGCATTACTTTGTTGCGTTTGCTTTGTTGCAAATCGCCATGTATAGCGGCGGCTTCGACGTCTTTCTTTTGAAGGAAGCGGGTTAACTTATCTACAGTTGCTTTTGTTTTGCAGAAAATTAGTGTCATTGCTGCATCTTCATGTATCAAAAGGTGATGAAGGAGACGCTGTTTATCCCACGGTTCTACTGGTAAATATTCTTGGCTTACTTGTGAGACCGTTAAACTTCCTGAAGATGAAGTAACATCAAGTTGCTTCGGGTCATTCATGTATTTTTTCGCCAACCGTTTTATTTCATCTGAGATTGTTGCGGATACGAATATAGTTTGGTGTTTTTGTTTAAGACCACCAAGGATTTTTCGAATGTCATCTCGGAATCCAATATCAAGCATTCTGTCGACCTCATCTAGAATTGCGATTTTAATTCGATCGTAAGGAAGATGACCTCGTTGATGTAAATCCATAACACGACCTGGCGTGCCAACAATAATCTGTGGTCGTTTTTCTAATTTAGCAATTTGAGTATTGATACTTTGCCCGCCATATATTGGGACGGACTTTAGATTTGTAAATTTACCTAACACTTCTAATTCTGCTGCAACTTGAATTGCTAATTCTCGCGTTGGGACTAAAATCAATGCACCGTACGCATCGCTTTCTTCAAGGATATTCAGTGCGGGTAATCCGAATGCAGCAGTCTTTCCTGAGCCAGTTCTTGATTGGCCGAGGATATCTCCACCTGTGATTGCAAGTGGGATTAATTTAGACTGGATAATAGTAGGGTGCACGAAGCCGATCATTTCGACGGCTTTTTGAAGGTGCTCATTCAGACCGATGTCTTTGAATGTCTGCTTAGTGTCAAATATTTCAAGATCAAATTTTGGAGTTGTCATGTGTATATATTGTTTTGGTGTTAGAATCGTTTTGTTGACGATAGTAACCAAGGAAGGTTTTCGTTTGGGATAAATTTTGGGAAAGTAATTCAGAATTGCACGGATGCATACATTTAGAACAATACAACACAGCACTGTCCAGATTGATCTTGGAGCAATTAATCACAATTGTACCGTTATTCGCAATCATATTGGAAAAGATTGTGCTCTCTGCGCCGTTGTTAAAGCTGATGGATATGGCTTGGGCGCGGTCCGCGTTGCACCACAGTTAGCTAAGAACGCAGAAATGCTTGCGGTATACAGCCCAGATGAAGCGGGCGAAGTGCTATCTGCAGGTATTAACACGCCTGTTCTGGTTTTAGCACCTGTTTATTCAATTGACCGTTTTCACCCAATGTACGAAGGAATTGCATCTGGTCAATTGCATTTAGTACTCCATGGTGAAGAGCATTTGCAGTCAATATTGGCAATTGCAAGCGCGAGCAGAGTTCCGCTAAATGTGCATATTAAAATTGACACTGGCCTCCATCGTGGCGGTTGCCAGTTAGACAACGCTAGCGCACTTATTGCAAAAGTTCTGGGCGATAATCGCTTACGCTTGACTGGAATTTTTACACACTTCATTTCTGCTGTGCATGATGAAGAACTGACACGTTTGCAACACAATCGCCTCTCGAAATTAGTGCGTGACTTTGGTACATCGATTCCTGCAAATTGCATCGTGCACGAAGCAAATACAGCTGCGACTGTGCAATGGGATTGGACACACCGTGCTATGGTTCGTGTTGGTTTAGCGTGGACAGGGACTGTTCCAAATGGCATTAAAACACTTGATTCATTTCTTCCTGTAGTTTCATGGCGGTCACGTCTTGCGCATGTAAAAACTGTTTTTGCAGGCGATCGAGTCGGTTATTCAGGAAAGTGGACCGCGAATCGACCTTCTCGAATCGGTATTGTTCCGGTTGGGTATGCAGCGGGCTATCCGTTGGAAGTTGGAGCAGAAGGCAACAAGGAAGGTGCGTATGTTCGTGTACTTGATGAGCAATTTAAAACATCGTTAGGCGACGCACCTGTAATTGGAAGTGTTTGTATGGATCAGATTGCAATTGATTTAACAGATATCCCAAATAATGGCATTGGATGTGGGGTGGAATTAATTACTACACACGCAAATAGTAAAGCAACGCTGGAAAGAATCGCACAAGCTGCTGGAATTGTTCCGCATGCAATTATCAGTCGAATTTCTCCGAAGGTGCATCGCGTATATTTAGAGCAATCTTGCGAAGTTGTTACTTCAACCCTCAAACGCAAACACGCCTAAGTAATTAGCGGCGCGCAACATTTACTAGTATCTATTAAAAAAAACGGTTCCCGCCACAAGTGACGGGAACAAACGTTTTATAGAGAGAGAGGAGAGAGAGTGTGACGGATGTCGTCGAGCCCAAGAAACACTAAGAGCAAAGTGGGTCGGCCCGTGGGCGGTCCCTTGTGTTTTCTTCTGTTACTTGGGCTCGAGAACACACATCTGTCTAGCACTTCTATCGGCAACTCTTTCTACTTTAGTCAGTAAGGATTGAAAAATAATTAATACGACCGATAACGATGCGTTTTTATGTGTTTTCTTTGCTTACGCACCCTATGATGCACAAATGCAGCAAGTGAAACAAGAAATTCTAAGGCTCGGAGTGGTAAATTTTCTTAACGCGTCACCATTAATAGATGGAATTGACTCAGTTAAAGGAATTAATCTTATTCATAAAGTTCCGAGCGAACTTGTCGGATGCCTTGAAAGGGATGAAGTCGATCTTGCGCTTGCATCTTCTATTGATTATCAAATAAGCAAAAAAGAATTCGCTATTCTTCCAGTTGGCGTGCTTAGCAGTGAAGGCGAAACATTAACAGTGCGCCTTTGCAGTCGAATTCCTTTTGAAAAAATCACAGAAGTGCATTGCGATATTGATAGCCATACCTCAATTGCTTTATTGCAAATTGTTTTACATAAAACTTTTGGCATCAGACCAAAGATAATTTCTTGCGATGTTAAATCACTTGATACCAACAATTTAAAATGGCCAGATACGGTTTTAATGATAGGTGATAAAGTCGTTACAAGTTCTGCTGAAACGAAATATCCAATTCAATTGGATTTAGGTGAAGCATGGTTTTCACAAACCGGTTTGCCATTTGTGTTTGCAATGTGGTTTGGAAATGCAGACCTTTCAAATGCCTTAGTAAACAGGGCGTTTATCGTTTTAGATAGACAAAGACGGTGCAATGCAACGAGATTGGAACAAGTTGTTTCTGCAAATGCACAAAGCAGGGGATGGGATGTTGAATTAGCATTTCGGTATGTAACGGAACATATTCAATATGCATTTACTGAATCTCATAAGAAGTCACTAGATTTATTCTATGAACTTTCCATGTCGCTTGGAATTTTAGATGAGGTAGTACCACTTCGTTTTCATACTATTTGACGTATGCCAATTGCACCACAATTCCATCTTGAACACATGCACGAACTAGCGATGCAAATGAGACGTGCGCCAGAGAAGATTAAGTTAAAACAAATTAAAGCAGTGGAAGATGTGTTGCAGGAAATAGAAGGCAACACTTTGTATCCATTGGATTACATTGTTTTTCGAATCACCAAATACCGTAGCGATAATGTAGATCAACCAATGCTTTTTGGTCATGCTTTACTTGGAGATTTAGTTTCTCTCATTGCTATTGTTACGTGGACTTTGCAATTACCATCAGATGGCATGTTGACAGTAAAAGAAGCAGCAAGTTTTTTGAGTGTGTCACCTCGGACAGTAAGTCGACTTCGAAGAGAAGGGCTAGTTTTCTTTTGGGTTGTTGAGAATGGGAAAAAACGACTAGGATGTACTGAAAAAATGCTTTCCAGATTTCAAAACCAGAACAGTAAGCGTCTTGAGTCTGCTTCGCGGTTTTCAAGGTTGACCAGAACTGAAAAACAACAAATTGTTATTGCTTCAATGCATTACAGTGGCAGTGGCAGATCATTAAATGATGTTGCTTCTGAGTTGGCAAAAAAGACTGGGCGTGGTCATGAAACGATTCGCTCATTGTTGCAATCTGTTGAACAAACAAGCCAATCTTTAAATTCGAAAAAACCGTTGTCAAAACAAAATGCAAAAGTGATTGAACGAGCTCGTCGCTATGGTATTACCTGGAATGTATTAGCAAAACGATTCAACAAGTCAGTTGGTTCTTTGCAAAAAGCAGTTGTTCGATTGCGGGCAACACGTTTGAAGCAACTCAATATTTCATATGTCAAACTTGATGTGTTTCAGAGAGACGATGCGGAAGAAGTTATATTAAGTCCCTTGGCCGTAAAAAAATTACTACCTCCTGTTCTTTTAATTGACCCATTGCATTTTGGTTTTGATTCTGAAATGCAAGTTCAAGCGAATGAAACAGCAATGGTTTCTGCAATGCACTTGTTAAGGCGTAGAGCGAAACTCAGCATACAACAACTGCCATATTCGCCAAAAGGAGAAGTCATAGATCGCATCGAAACAGATTTACGATGGTCCTATTTGTTGCAACAGCAGTTGGTGTTGTTTGCAATTCAACCATGTATTGCTGTTGCAATTCAACACATTGGTCGCCCATTGCATGAATTGCCACCGCTTGAAGTGATTGGAATTATTAATGAAGTTATTTCGATTGCTAACGATTCTTGTGGTTCGCTTGACCCTTCTAAAGGGCAATCTACAACTCGAACACCTGCTGCGACACTGGATAGAACGTTGTCAAAATCAAATACATTGAAAGTTCAAGACCGCGCAGCAACTCGTTTGAAAATTCCATCTATTCAACTTCCCTTTAAACAACTAGTTCCATGGAGTTACTTAATACCTGATAAAGAGCAGAGCGGAATTTCCGCAATGCACCTTGGTTGGAATGGTTATCCGAAAACAGTGGATGAAATTTCTATTGAACTCGGAAAAAGTTCAAACTGGGTACGGCGACAACTGTAATAAAAAACTGCAATAAAAAAACGGCTTGAACATTTGCATGTCCAAGCCGTTTTGTTGAAAATAATAAAACTTAACGTTTTGAGAACTGGAAACGTTTACGTGCGCCAGGCTGACCTGGTTTTTTCCGTTCAACACGACGTGGGTCACGACTTAGGTACCCGTTCGATCGTAATAGACTTTCAAGGGATGGATCATATTTAGCAAGTGCCCGGCTAAGGCCTAAAATAATTGCGCCTGCTTGGCCGGTGTAACCGCCACCATTGGTATTTACATGAACATCGAGCGAGCCACTTGTATTTGTTTTTTCAAGAATTTTCAAAACATTTTGGTGGTCGCGTAATTCAGTGAAATATTCAGTGAGGTCCTTCTTATTCACAATGAATGAGCCAGTTCCAGGGCGGATTCGAACACGTGCAACAGCAGCCTTTCTCCGTCCTGTTCCCCACCACCAATGTCCATCTTGAGGAGTAGTCTTTGGTGCGGATGCTGTTTTTGTTTCTGGTGCTACTTCTGTCACAGTTTCAACTGCTTCTGGAGCAGGAGTTGTTTCAGTTACTTCAGCTGTCGCTTCAGTAGTAGTCTCTTTAGTTTTGGTTGTTGATTGGTCTTCGGTCATGGTTGTTCGTAAGCTCTTGGAGCTCCTCTTGAGAACTTGTGAATGAAGTTGCAAACGTCAGCAACTTCGAAATAACATTAGCACGCAAGTGCTTCTGGTTTTTGATTTGCATGTGGGTGTGTATTGCCCGCGTACACTTTAAGTCGGCGGAACATATCACGCCCCAATTTTGTTTTTGGAAGCATTCGTCGAACAGCTTGTTCGATAATTCGTTCAGGGTGCTTTTCAATCATGTCGCTGTATTTATGTGCTTTCAAACCACCTGGGTAGCCACTGTAAATTAGCTGTGTTTTTTGTTCGAACTTCTTGCCAGTCATTTGGACTTTTTCAGCGTTCGTTACGATGACAAAATCACCGGTAAGTACATGCGGAGTCCACTCAGGGCGATGCTTACCCATGAGGTGCGTAGCAATTGTGGTCGCCATACGACCGAGAGTTTGACCTTCAGCATCAACGAGGCGCCAATTTGGCTCGACTTCACCTTGTTTTGCAAATGTAGTTTGACGTGGCATAATCTAGATTCCTTCTGTGCCCTCATAACAATAGGGCGAACATGGAAATGTACCGAAAATCGCGCATTTTGTCAACTCTACTGATGGTATTATTCGTGGATGAAACAACATAAAGCACCACTGGTCAAAGCAACTTGGTTGGGTATTACGCTTCTCGTTCTTGGCATGGTTTTCATGCAAGCAATGCCTGAAAAAGTTAAAAAAAGCGATTCTAGCGATCCAACGGGGCTTGTAATGGTTCAATTACAGGCAGAATACTTGCTTGGCGTTGCGGATTTGCTCGATTCAGCCGAGGAGATAGCCGCTCAGGCGTTTCTTCTCGATGTTGGCACAGTAGGGCAAAGACAAAGATATATGGCATTTATGATTGCACTTGGCAATCCAGAAGGGGCAAGGGCTTCCGCTCTCAAAATGCATGTTGAGCTGAACGAAGCAAATTTGGAGCTCACCGAGCAGGAATCAAAAACGCAGGACATGTTAAATCAATTAGCAGATGGAGCTTCCAGCCCAAGTGATAGTCAATCTTTGCAAGAAGAATTGGGTTGGTTTGGAACATTGGTCGAGGCGGATTCCGATCAACGCGCAGTATTGAATAAGGCAGCAGGAAAAAAAGTGCTTTATGCTGGCTCGATTTTTTTATGCATCGTCATTGCATCAATCGCCGGATTTATTGGTTTACTCGTTTTCATCGTTCGAGTAATTAACGGCAAAGTGCAAACGGGAATGGTCCAAGGGGAAACACGACATGGCATATATGCTGAAGTTTTTGCAATTTGGTTACTTTTGTTTTATGGTTTGATGCTCGGGGCAGGAGCGCTCGGCGATGCAATTTCTAAAGACAACACCACGATTGCAATGTCGTTGTCGCTCGTAGCATTTTTTGCAAGTTTAAGTGCTTTGACATGGGCACGATACCGCGGTAATTCATGGCTACAAATTCGAACAGATATCGGGTGGACTTCTGGCGCTGGGTTGTTTAAAGAATTATTTTTTGGAATTGCTGGGTATGCGATGATGCTTCCATTTTTGTGTATTGGCATATTTTTAACGCTGATTCTCATGTTCTTTCAAGGCACACTTGCAGGTGGTACTGGCGGGGACGCATTCGGCGGAACAGGTGGAGGCGCACATCCTATTGTGTTAGGAATTGCCAATGGCGATTTACAGTTACGAATCCTTCTCGTTGTATTGGCTGCAATCGCTGCTCCAATTGTTGAAGAGACAATGTTTCGAGGTGTGTTGTATCGACAACTACGAACATCTATGAAACGATTTGGCTTTGCATTAAATGTTGCGATAAGTGTGCTACTTACTTCATTTATTTTTGCGGCTATTCACCCGCAGGGTTGGGTTGCAATTCCTGCGCTGATGGGAATTGCAGTCGGGATGAATATGATGCGAGAGTGGCGGGGAAGTTTGATCCCGTCAATGGTTGTTCATAGTATGAGCAATGCGATAGTCACTTCTATGATGCTCATTTTTCTTAGTTGAATTTTGCTTAGTTAAAACTCAAAAATACCTACACGGTTGCCGGATTAATGAACGTTTAGTGTCGGTCTGTCTGGTGTCGAATTTCCAGCAACAGAAACAAGATTATTGCAAACCGCATCAAATGCATTTGACATGGTGTCGTTTATTTCCCAGTTTTTCAGAGGTTCACCAGTGTCAGCAGCAATACGCATGTCTGGATGAATTGGAATCGAGCCGAGGTATTCTAAATTCATTGCAGAAGCCATTTGTTCGCCTCCGCCTCGACCAAAAATATCGTACTCTTTGCCGTCATCGGCGACAAAGTAAGACATATTTTCTACAAGTCCTAAAATTGGAACTCCAAGTTGCTGAAACATTCGTACAGCTCTTCGTGCATCGTCTTGTGCAACTACTTGCGGTGTGCAAACTATGACAGCGCCTGAAAGTGGTAACAATTGTGCAAGTGAAAGCGGTACGTCGCCAGTCCCCGGTGGAAGGTCAACAATTAAATAATCAAGTTCGCCCCATTTTGTTTGTGTCGCAAGTTGATTGAAAGCACTGTGTGCTCTTGGCCCACGCCAGATAAGTGCGCGGTCCGGTTCAACTAATTTGCCGATGGTCATAGCCTCAATTCCATGTACTTTGAACGGCAGTAAGAATCCTTCTTCGGCTTGAGATTCTTCTTGTTGTAAACCAAGCATTGTTGGCATTGACGGACCATAAATATCACCATCAAGTAATCCAACTTTATTGCCTTGTCGAGCTAAGCCAACAGCGAGTATTGTTGCAACTGTCGATTTGCCAACCCCACCCTTGCCTGCACCAACAGCGATAATTTTTTTAACATTTGGCAACGGGTTAGTTTCGTCACGAACACGTTCGTTGGCACTGCGAGTATCTGCAACAAACGTGACTTCGATAGCACCGACATGCTCTTGGCATTCTTGGCTGGTAGTTCGAATTGCTTGTTCAATTTGTTCGGTAAAGCGTGTTTGCATTGGGCTGTCAGCGGCAATTAGTTCAATTTCGATTGAAATTGCATCGCCTTCTGTTTTAATATCTTTGACCATGCCTGCAGTAACAATGTCCTTCCCAGATTCAGGATCGATGATAGTGCCAAGCGCTTTACGCAGATTTGATGGTTGTAGGGCCATTATTACCTTTCTTCTTTGGAATGTGGCATTATATGGGTTAGAAGACCGTTGTACCTCTAACTAACAAAAAAAGGAAATCTCTATGAAATTTTTGACAACTACAGCAGTCGTAACATTCATTTTTGGTGGGTTTGCATTTAGTGCACCTCCGGCAGACGACTTGCTATCTGGGCCAACGATTGAAGAAGAAATTGTAACGAACGAAGAAATGGTTGCAAGGAAACTTCAAGAGTCTGGTAAAACGAATAAACTTCATTCACAAAAAACGAAGGCAACTTGGATGCTTGCACTTAACTCCGTTGGGTTGAGCGAAGAACAAAAGGGCAACGTGCAACTTTTAGTCATTGAATTAAAAAACGCAGAAAAAGAATTTTATACTTTGTATGGCAAAGAAGTCACAAAACTTCGTACAGATGCTCGTGCAGCGAAAAAAGAAGGTTCAACTTTGTCAGACACTTCAAGAAAAAGGATACTTGAGTTGATGGAATTTGCACCAGACATTGTCGAGTATCAAGACAAAGTGTGGAAATTGTTAAGTGTGGATCAGCAAAATACATTTCAAATTAAGTACCAAGACCTATTAGATGAAGAAGCTAAACGCCGTTTAGATAATAAGGATAAAGGTCAACTTGAAGCAAAAGACAAAGATAGCCGTGGCTCTGCTCCGAAGGATTCAAAATTCAACAATCGCGATAGCAAGCCTGAAGTCGACAGAATAAACCGTCGGGGTGATTCAATCGATGCTGCTTCGATGCGTCGAATTAAATTTTTAAGAAGATTACAAGAGCTGGAAAACGAAAGTTAATTTTCCGTTACTCAGTTACTCGATCACTTGGAACACGACCGCTTGAAACGCGGTCGTTTTCTTTTGCAGGTTTTTCTCTGGTTTGAATGCTAGGAGCGTCTACCACTTGATGATTTGTTCCCAAGGTATCAAGACTATTCTGCGGTTCTGAAAGACCATACTGTGCTGAAGGAAATGGCGGCAAATCTGTTTCAACCACGGTTCCTTGCATAGAATTGCACCACGCTTTTTTTAGCGCTTGGAGTAATTGGAAATAATGTTTGTGTTTTTCATCGAGTTCATTCCATTCTGATTCTTCACTAAAACTGTATGAATCCCATAAAATAATACCTTGAATGCGATGCTGCACGCCACTATCATCTATCCAACGTGCTTGCAAAGCGGCATTTGCTTTACGCAAAAATACATCATCTGGAATAAATTGCGAATGGTCGCCATGTTGTCCTGTGAATCTTGGAGACGCAAAAACATAAACAGGAATTTTGCCATTTGCCAGTTTCAAAACTTTTTCGATATGGTTTCTTGTTTGTGTAAGTAGTTCATTATTTGGATTGCTGTCGTAAATGTCAGGGTACAAAGCAGCGCATTGCGATGCGAGTGCCTGAAAACTTAAACCTCGATCTGTCCATGCAGGACCAGAACTTCTAAGTGATGGCAAGCCCCAATATCCCCACTGGGCATTTGGAAGAACTTGTTTTGCAACTTGAGCACCCTCAATGTAAACGGTTAAAATTTCTTGAAGTTTAATCTCGTCAAGGTCTATATCTGAGAGTTCTCTCCACCACGGTTGCTCATAATCTAGAACAATCGGACCGCAGTAATCGCTTGAAACGGTGTTATGCACCCAATTGGTAAATTGATCGATGTTTCGGTCAGTAATTTCACCCGAAGCATCGGTGTCAACTCCACCGTGGTACGCAAGTGGGACTCGGGTGATTCCTTCATACGTTGTGTATGAAATGGTATCTGCACCTTGATTGCCAGCGGTCCACTTTATTGCGTTGTAAATTTGGAGATTCCATTGTGCATGAACAACACTTGAGGATAAAGTGGCGACAACGAGCGAAATTAAGACTGCAGGATAGTTATACATGTCTATAGTTCTATCATATTGAGAGATATATAGCGAGTGGAAAGTAGTGTGTTGCCGATATTCAGAGGATAGTATTGAATTATGGATAGAGCAGATATTTACCTTGAGATCATTGCGGAGCAGCCATTTTTGTTGGCTCCTTTTGCATTGCTTGTTTTAATATTTGTCTCAACCCCTGCGAACAAAAAACTCTTTATTTCATTGGTGATTTTGGTGCCGTGGTTGACGGTTGCTCGGTGCGAAGATCTTGGGCCAATTGCAGCAGCTGCAAAACTTACTTCTGGTGTTGCGTACCTAATCGTGGCAATCTCAGCGGCGATGTATCCGGGACCAAAGCGAACTATTCCTGCAGTGGTTTGGCTATTTGTAATTCTTGCATTTGTTAGTATTTTTTATGTGATGACTACAGAGGGTGTCGCAAGAGCATTGGTCATGCGATTGCAATGGACTTGCGTAACAATCGCGGGTGTCTACACCGCAAGAATGGTTGTAAGTTACTCAAACCTTACGTATATACTTGACGCACTTACCTGGGGTTGTATTTTTGCGTTGGCGCTGCCAGTATCAGCGTTCTTGATAGACCCACTCGGATCATTTTTGAAAGGGCAAGGGCGATTTGAACCGTGGGGCGCTAACTCAAATCAAATTGGAATGTTGTTCGCACTTGCAACTCCGTTGTTTGCGTATGCGCTCATGACGCTTAAAAAAGATTCGCTTAAGCCATTATTGATGTCAGCTTTGATTGCAACAATCGGCATGTCAGTCTTGACAGCAAGTCGTCAAACCATTTTAGCGATTGTTCTTGTTATGTCTCCGGTATTTTTTGTACTAATCAAACGACCAATTATTTTTATTCTCCTCTTATCATTTGGTCTTGGTGGATTAGCACTTATAGTTTCGTTGGCTGAGAACGCAGAGTTCGATCGCTTGAGCTCACTTGAAACTGGTCGTTTGGATATTTGGTCCGCGTACTTTACGGAAGTTTTTCCAAAGCGACCAATATTTGGGCTCCTCGGCACGAGTGGTGAATCTTTTGAAAAATCAATGAACGAAGTTGGAATGCACCCGCACAATGCTTGGCTCTACTGGATGTATTTGGGTGGACTTTCACTCGCACTGCCAATGTTATATTTGACTATCTATTCATCGTATTGCGGTATCCGAATTTGGAAATTACGAAAGTATCTTCCGGGAACACCGCTCCTTTATAGCATTTTGGTGATGTTGCTTTTGACAATGTATTTCCAAGGGTTGTTTAATCAAGTTGTATATTGGCCAACGTATACATGGTCGTTTTTACATGTTGTGCTTTCTGCACTCTTTATATGTATTTGGCATGATATTAAAAACGGCAACTTTAGTGAAGCACTTTATGATGACTCAGAGTCGCTGGAATTTGCCGAATACGAGTCAGATGCAGTTGAAGAATTTGAAGATTTCGATACTGCAAGTCAACGGCCGGCTAGTTGAAAACAGAGTCGCTGCAATCCTTGCCGTTCTCTTTTTGTGAAGAGGAACCACCAACTTGCAAGTATATACGCTAAGCCGTATATACAGACACCGAAAATAACACCAGTCCAATTTAGAAGTTCAGTTTCTGAAAAATAATCTGCAGAAAATAGTGTGGGAGAAACTGCAACTGCAATGATAAATGGTCTGATCGCAGGTCGAATTATTTTTTTGTACGATAATCCAACACTTTCTGCAGTTACTTTAGGCATGATGACTAAGTGAAAAATCAGAAGCACTGTGGTGTATGCGACTGCTGCTCCAATGTAACTTTGGTCTTTTGGCAGAAGGACAATAAGAAGAACGGACAAAATAGGATTACAAATACCACCGGTAAAAATATAGGGCGCATATTTTCTAATATGACCCGCGCCGTAAAACAATTTCATCCAACCGTCAGACACTGCTCTGCAAGCCAAACCGAGCACCATTATTTTTACAAGGATTTCAGTTGGCGGTAACATCAAATCCGGATTTTCCAAACTACGTCCGACCCACATTCGAAGTAGTGGTTCTGCAATTATAAAAACAACAACCATTGCGGGGAACGCAACAAAACTTAACATTCTTGTGCTGTGGCGAAACATTTGTTTTAGCCCAGCACTTTCCTCTGAAGAACTTAATCGTGCGCTTACAGAGTCAAGACCGAATGTAATGCCGAGCGACATCATTCGAATGTAACTGACTAACCGCAGAGCAAGTGAGAAGATAGCATTTCCCCAAAGGCCAAAGAATAAGTTCATTATCAAATTAGCAATTCTTTCGTGCAGGTTCATCGCTAGAACAACTCCGCTGTTCCATCCGAACGTTCCCGCTACTTTTTTCATTGCTTCAGGAGTAGCGCCACGAATTGTTGGGAGCATCCGTTTATCAACAAAAACTAAGCCAGCAAGAAGCAATAAAGTACTTACGACATTGACTATCAGGACAATGTTTCCGAATAGGATAAGTCCTTGGTTCAAATCAGCTACTTGCAGTATTAAAAATGGGATTACCGTTGCAATTAAATACGAACTACGACGAGCGACGGTCCACAGATTGTGCCAAAAAAATTGTTCCCGAACAACAAGCATATTTAATGCTGGCGCAAGTAAAACAATAAAACACGAAGCAAGACCTTCGCAACCAGTAATCCATTGGGCGGGTTCGATCCACTCTTCTTTGATTTTCAAGAGGGGGATTATTGCGATTATTATTCCAAAAACAACTGCTGTTAATAGTGCAACGATTGCGCTAACTTTAAAAGAGGCCGCATAACTTTCTTTAAATTTCCCATTTTCTCTTTGGTGCCATGCTGCACCAAGTTCTCGAACCATCGAACTTCGCATCATGTCCTGCAACATTCCACCTATGCCAACGGATGAGCCAACGAGAGATAAAAGCCCAAATCCTTCCATTCCAAGCCATTTGATTTGGAGTGGGACGGTTGCAATTCCCATCGCCATCGTCGAGAGAAGCCTCCCGTAGTTGGTTGCAATGCGATTAAACCCCTTTTTAATTTCAGATGCCATTAGTGACCCTCTCCACAGTGAGTGTACGAGAGGTTGTAATGGGTTGTTCTAGTTAGGTTTAAAATATCGATGCTTTGGAACAATTTCTAAAGTTCCTATGATTATTGCATAAATATTGAGTTGGGTCAGTTCCTGGGGACAGTCCCAAAAGGGGACAGTCCCAAAAGAGTGGCGACCGTAAAGAAGTGTAGTGTGCTATATTTCCAACAATGGAACCCCCGCAGATCGAAGAGAAAATACAAATATCCTTTCTCATGATTGGTTGTCAGCGTTGTGGTACGACTTGGGCTGATGCCGCATTGAGAACGCATCCCCAAGTATTCCTTCCTGATAAAAAGCAGTCCTATTTTTTCGATCGAAATTACGACAAGGGTGTTGATTGGTATTTAGAGCGGTTTCGAGGCGCTCGACCAGAGCAAACAGCAGTTGGTGAAGTTGCAACTGGATATTGCTTGCTTGAAGTCATCCCATTAGTAGCAGAGCACTTTCCAAAAACGAAACTTTTAATGGTTATGCGGAATCCAATTGACCGTGCTTACAGCAATTTTCAATCGAGGAAAGTTGAAGAGGGGTGGGAAACATTTGAAGAGGCACTCGAATCAAGCAAAGATATGTACGAACGAGGTCAATATATTGACCAAATTGAATGCTTGCTTACATTTTATAATCGAGAAAATATCCTTTTCCTTTTGTATGACGATTTGAATTTAAATGATAAGGCGTACATAAAATCAATCTACGATTTTATAGGTGTCGACTCAACGGTCGATACGACTATGATTGGACAAAGAAAAAACGCGGCGATGTTTCCTGCGTTGAGAAAGAGGTTACATCAAGTTGGCTTGAAGTCGATGGTGCGTTTCATTAGTAAATCTTGGATTGGTGATAAAATCAGAAGGAGTCGAAAGAAAAAAGGTGCTGGTTATAAACCAATGAATTCTGAAACAAGAAAAAAACTTATTGAACATTTTCGACCTTACAACAGTC
>DTSO01000125.1 GCA_012965315.1 Phycisphaerales bacterium
TGTTGATGGTACCAATCACTCGATTGCAGGCATTGGACCGCTTTCTGTATATGAATTACATCGTTGCCGAGGTATCGGTGGATTGCTCATGGAAGAAGTCATTGAGCAACTTAAAACAGATGGATGTATCGCTGCTGTCTTGCTTGGCAATCCAAACTATTATCCTCGGTTTGGTTTCAAGCCAGCTTCACAATTCGATTTACAAAACGAATATGGTGCAGATGATGCATTCATGGCGATGGAATTACAACCCGATGCACTGAAGAATATCGGTGGCATGGTGCAATACGTTTCTGCATTTGCTGAGTGCGATGCTTAGGCTGTTGCAAAAATACCATCAATGATTGCATTAAATGTTTCGCTTGGTCGCATTGCACTTTCCACTAACTCAGTACATGGCATGAAATAACCACCGATGTCCATGGGATCGCCTTGGCAATCAATCATCGTGCTTGTAATTGCCTTTTCATTTTCTTTAAGTGCCTTTGCAACACCAGAAAAATGCTCTGCGAGTTCAGGGTCATGTGTTTGTTCTGCCAATCCCATCGCCCAATATAACGCAAGGTAATAGTGTGTTGTGCGGTTGTCTGATTCGCCAACTTTTCTAGACGGCGCCTTATTGTTCAATAAATACTGAGTAGTTGCATCATCTAATGTTTCCGAAAGCATCCTTGCATGAGGATTATCGAAAACATTCGAAATATGTTCAAGCGACGCCGCAAGCGCTAAAAATTCCCCTAGTGAATCCCATCGTAAGTGATTTTCTTTTTCGAATTGTTGAACATGCTTCGGCGCAGAGCCCCCTGCACCAGTTTCAAACAAACCACCACCATTCATAAGAGGAACGATTGATAACATCTTTGCACTTGTTCCGACTTCTAGTATCGGAAACAGGTCCGTCAAGTAATCTCGTAAAACATTGCCTGTTATCGAAACTGTATCTAGTCCATCTTTGCATCTCTGACAGGAATACGTGCACGCTAATGCTGGTGTCATTGTGTGAAACTCTAAACCTTCTGTTTCGTATTCAGAAATATACGCATCGACCTTTTTGATCATTTCTGCATCGTGGGCACGATTCTCGTCCAACCAAAAAACGCCCGGATTACCCGTAGCACGAACACGATTTACTGCGAGTTTGACCCAGTCCCGAATCGGTGCGTCCTTCGCTTGGCACATTCTAAAAATGTCGCCTTCTTCAACTTCAAATTGCATAATTGTTTGCCCGGAAGCATCATCAACTTTGATTGTTCCCGAGGTAGCAATTTGGAATGTCTTGTCGTGTGAACCATATTCTTCTGCTTTTTGTGCCATCAAACCAACATTGGAAACACTGCCCATTGTTGTTGGGTCGAATGCACCGTGTTCTTTGCAGAATGAAATGATTGCGTCGTACACACCTGCATAAGAAGAATCTGGAATAACACAATTTGCATCTTGTAGTTTGCCTTTGGCATTCCACATTTGCCCAGAGGTTCGAATCATCGCTGGCATCGACGCGTCAATGATGACATCACTAGGCACGTGCAAGTTTGTAATTCCATTGTCGGAGTCCACCATCGCAACGTCACCACCAGAGGTATAAATTGCTTTAATGTCTGCTTCTATTTCATTCCGCTCGTCTTGCGGAAGCGAGGCAATCTTTGCAAGAACATCGCCAAAACCATTTTGCACATCAACGCCAAGGTCGGCAAATAAGTCGCCGTACTTTTCAAACAAAGGTTTGAAAAACGCTTTTACGCCATGTCCAAAAATAATTGGATCAGAAACTTTCATCATCGTTGCTTTTAAATGCAACGAAAATAGAACTCCCGCTGTTTTTGCAGAAGCAACTTGTTCTTCTAAAAATTCTACTAACGCTTTCTTACTCATGAG
>DTSO01000126.1 GCA_012965315.1 Phycisphaerales bacterium
TGCTGTTCCCGCAACAACCAAACAGAGGCCGGCGATTGAAGTAATAAGTAAAGTTCTTGAAATCATTTTGTTCTCTCCTAACAATTCATTAATGCCGAGATTCGTTTTCTAACGAGTCTAATAGTTGTCGGCTTCGAGCCATATATATACGCACAAGATTAGCAAAGGGTTGCGTTTAAGTCCGATAATGTAATCAAAGTCAACACCTCTTCATTGGCAAGGATACTCTTGGAATGTCATTGAGACAAGAAATAAAATGATTTATTCAAGAGTTTCGACCAGCTCGCCGGCCCTTTCCCAACCCTTTAGACCGCCCCGGATGGTTTTAACGTCTTTAAATCCGAGCGACAGAAGCGTTTTACTCATAGCAATCGCTATTGAGTCGTTGTAGGTGGCGCCACAAACGATAATAGTTCCGGCATCATCAAGACGCCAAACCTGAGAATTAAGCCTACCGTAGGGGATATTGATGGAATTTGGAATATGTGCCTTCCGAAAAGCCCAGGTTGCCCTTGGATCTATCAACATCGTTTGTAGATTTGGTCCAAGTAAGTTGCTCCTTCCATCACGAATTGAGATTGCTGCATCTTCTGGGGATATAAAAGATACATTTTTATCACTAATTCCAGCGTTGCAGCCAGCAAGTAACAATAAATACAATAAATAGAGGGTCGCAAAACTCTTGAGGGAAATTACCATATATATAAGAATACACGACCAATTCGTTCGTTGTATGGAAAAGACCAAGGACTTTTGTAAATGAATTCACTATTGCTTTTGATACTTTCAACTTTTTTAAACGTGATGCCTCCACCGCTTCCAGTTGGATTTCCGGTTGATGAAACAAAACACGAGAACCCAACCCACGCGGTAACAGAAGTACGAACAGATGTGGGGTGGGTTGGTCCGAACCAAACGTTTAATGTACTTGTTTTGATTACTCCTGATGAAGGGTGGCACGTGTATTGGAAGAACTCCGGTGCAAGTGGTTCACCTACAGAGTTCGAACTGGAAGTTCCCGAAGGTTTTACCGTTGGTGAGCCCGTGTATCCTCGTCCGATTGTTTTTTATGGAGAAGAAGGTGCGACTTACGGCTACAACAAACCAGCAGCAATTTTTATTCCTGTTACCGCACCAAAATTTTTAACGGATGGACACATAAAAATTACCGTGACAACTTCTTGGCTCGCCTGTCAAAAACTGTGTGTGATGGGCGAAGAAAAAAAGTCTTTAGAAATCTCAACGCACTTCAATTCGCAAGGTCCACTTAACCGAGACATGCAACTTTCTCGTTGGATGAAATCACTACCAAGAGAAAGTACGGATTTGGAAGACGGAAGCGTTTCCGTTACGCAAACAACGCTGGTTGTTTCAGGCAAATCAACTATACGACCAGTATTTTTCATTGGTATAGAAAATAAATTCATTCGGTTTGGCAAAGCAGAACGTGTTATTATTGATGGAGACATGTTTCGTTTGCATATACCAATACACATCGACACACTTGAACTTGGAAACAACACAGCAATTGTTGAAGGGTTGTTAATGCTCGGAAGAGACTTCGATGACCCTTGTTATACGATTCATACAGAAATTAAATTAAACACAAGAACCCAGTAATAAAAGGAGCAACAATGCGCCACACACTAAAAACAATTCTTACTATTTCATCGTTACTTTTTCTAGCGGCGGCAACACAGCCAACACCACCACGACCAGACGCACCTGCAAATAAACCAGAAAATAAAAAGGTAGCGGAAATTGGTGAGCCAGCCCCCTTGTTTGCACTTAAAGATCAACACGGAAAAACACACACCCTAAAAGAATACGAAGGGAAAATTGTTGTGCTAGAGTGGTTCAACGAGAGATGTCC
>DTSO01000127.1:0-281 GCA_012965315.1 Phycisphaerales bacterium
CGGTACGCATGTAACAAAACCACTGCAGAGTATTGTGCAAAAAACGATTCATCCTCTTCGTGAACGACATCGTGTGCTCCTGTGTGGATATACCAACCATGAATTAATATGCCGTCTTCAGTTTCAAAGGTGATAGGGTGTGGACCTAAAGTAGATTTAGTACTCGATGCTCCGAGCAAAATGCTCAAGGTTGCCATGATGAGTACTTTGTAACTCACACTGATTACAATCCCCAGTTATCAATTACCATCAATAGGTCAGATACATTCACGATGCCATCT
>DTSO01000127.1:357-21574 GCA_012965315.1 Phycisphaerales bacterium
CGTCGATGATGATAAGCATATCGGTGACATTAACAGAACCGTCCTGGTTTATATCCGCTGGATTGAAAATAATTGCATCAATGCCACCTGATAAGCAACTTATTGTTCCATCGCGACCACCAACGACAAGCTCCCCAGAACCATCGCCCACAACATCCGGTATCGAAGTTATCGCATCGACTGGTGTACCGAAATTTGCACTATGCAGAATTGCACCGTCAACTCCACTTAGGAAGTATGTGTAGTTATCGCCAAAGAGTGTTCCAACGACGAGGTCGCCGACTCCATCCCCATTGACATCATCGATTGGCGCAGCAGCTGTTGGGCTATCGATTACAGGTGTGGTCCAAATTGCACTGCAATCTTGACCACTGATGAGTCTTACAAAATTGTTAAAATGTTCAGGCACAATGTCCGGATACCCATCTCCATTGACATCCCCGATGCGTTTGAACCCAGTGAGAATACCAAGTCCAATACCACTGCACTCTTCAATGCCACTTGTTGCACTTAATGCAAAATACTCACCATAAAAATCGCCAATCATGACATCATTGATGCCGTCAAGGTTGATGTCACCAATTTGTGCGAGCGCCCAAACGGAAGAACCACTGACGCTGAACGACCATTCTTGCAGACCTGTTGCTCCGTTGATGCCAATTGCAAGCCCGACGGATTCCCACTCGTTTGAAGTGCCGGCGAGGGCATCAGGGATACCATCACCAGTAAAATCATCCACTGCAATCACGCCGTATACGGGAGCGCCTACTGGTCGCTGCCAAAGGAGTGTTCCATCGATTCCATTGAAGCAGTACGCCCGTTGCGGTCCGAAACCATCGCCATCGTCGCCTGCGCAGGCGAGCACATCAATAAACCCATCACCATTGAAGTCACGACTGCCGTCGACTTGGTAGACCCAGCCACCACTACCAACAGCGTTGGTGTGATACGTCCAGATCTCAGCGCCGGTTTTACCTGAAAGCATACGGATTAACCGTGCGCCACCAGTTGCTCCAACCACAACATCATCGAAACCGTCGCCGTTGACATCGTCAACAACATCGAGTCCCTTGTCAGAATAAATATTTCCGCTATAGATTTCATGTGCCCAAAGGACATCACCGCTTTGGTCTGCGTTGCCATTGAAACAGCGAATGAAATTATCTTCCGAACACGCAATCAAATCACTTCTTCCATCGCCGCTGATATCTGGAATCGGAGCCATTGCTCTGAAACTGTTGTCCCAGTCGTCGGTAAATTGAGACGACCATAACGCAGTCCCGATTGGATATTCACTGTTCATGCCACTTCCAAGCACAAGGACCAACGCCGTATTCTGAGTTGGGTCGTTGCTATTGATATCAATTTGCCCAGCGCAGAAGCAAACTGCTTGTGGGTTGAACCATACTCCGATTTGTGTAGACTGAAGTGTGCTGAGGGTAATCGGTAATTCGAGTTGCGGATCAATATAAAATAGTTCGTTATTGCTCGTGACAGAATCTATGGCAAGTGGTTGCTCGCCATGATTAGTTACATCAATAAACCAACGAGTGTGTGCACCATTTCGCACTTGACCAAAGTCGTGCTTCAATGCTGTAATGTCGATGGTCGGTGCACTATAGACGCCGTGCCCAGTGATGGTGAGCGGCTCGTTTGGATGTATGGGGTCGTTCGAGATGACGGTTGCAATAGCATCGAGTGGACTAAATGCAGTAGGTGTGAATGCAATTTGAAGTTGTACGATACCACCGACTGGTACGATAACTGGAAAGAGTTCATTACAAGTCAAGTCAATATTTGGATTGAATTCTACTCCACTGATAATCAGATCGGCTGTACCCGTGTTATTGATGTTTACATTCCAGAGCTGCGAGTCACCGATTGCGACATTACCGAATGCATGCGAAGAGTTTGTAATGATAATTTCAGGTGAACCACCGCCTTGCAATTCAACTTTGTACAAAATGTCTTCATCCCAGTTATCCCCGTTGTCGCAATACCATAAGTATTGTCCATCCCATACGATTCCTGCTGGATTTTCTCCCTGGGAGGGGTTGCTTCTAATAACTGAGCCAGTGATGGGGTCGACGCAATACAGCGTGTTCCCGTAATAGTCAGCAATCCATATGTTCCCGTTTTCGATAGTCAAATCCCACGGTTGATCATCGGGTCCATCAAATTGATTAAGTACCATTCCCAAATCAGTGACTTTATATAAGTGACCAGGATCTGGGTAGTAGCGGGACACCCAGAAGTCACCTTTGTCATATACGATTCCCGACATGTAGTGGTCAGGCATGTTAAATTGATTGATGATATTTCCATTCCAATCAAGTTGCAACGCTGTTGCTGGTGAAGAAGCACTCCCCGGGTGATCGGTTGTCCATAAATATTGTCCGTCATACGTTAGCCCGAATGCATCTTCATGATTGCCGACAAATTGAGGTGTATAGACACCGGTTGTTGGGTCTATTCGATAAATCCTTCCACCATCTACACCGTAGATACCACAGTATAAATTTGTTCCGTCCCAAGCTAACCCTGATGCACCTTCTGGAACTGGATAACTTGCAACAATTGTCCATCCCCCTATACCGCGATTGCCCGCGTGAACGAAACAAGTTGTCAGAGCGACAAGAGCGCTAGCGAACATCGAGATGAACGAGAATCGAAACATTACTCGCATGCCCCCCAAGAACTGACAAGGATGAGTAAATCAGATACGTCGACAACTCCACTTCCATCGAGGTCTATGCCGCACTGTCCTTGATCAGTTTGCCCCCAAGCACCAATAAGAATCAAGATGTCCGTGACATCTCGAAAACCATTATTGTCCAAGTCTGCGACGCATGTTTTTTCGAGTATCCAGTGATCCGAATCTCCCCTGACAAGCAGTTGTCCATCTTCGTTCATCGCGATAATACGTGACACACTTGGTGAATCTGGTACATGCTCATGCAAAGATACGGGGGCTGATTCATTTGACCATAGCATGGCGATCGAACCATAGAATGGCAACGTTAATGCAGTGCATGCAATTGCTCCATCTTGATTTATCGAAATAGCAGTTATGCCAACAATATTTTTAGGCAGAGTGGCTTGTTCGAAACCGCTCTCTTGTGACCATCTTGCGAGTTGGGGACCGAGTGCTGCAGAAGACCAACTGAATGCAACCTTTCCATCTTTAGATGGGACGATGCGTTGCGTGTACGTACCTACAGGAAAATCGTGTATTTCTACAACGGAAGAGGTAGCGGGGTTATACCAGCGGTATGTTGTAGCGCCATTTGCAAATTCACTTATAAGAACTTGGCCTTGTGCATCGAAATACCGTGCTGTTGAATGGCCTTTCAAGTTCAATAGTGTTGCAATATCGGTGAGCACGCCATTGTCCCATAGCATTGCATGATAACTTCCACCAACAAGAATTTGACCTGCGACTTGGTTTTGTTCATCAACGTCATACGCATAGGTCGTATCTGCTGTAGGTTCAATGAATTGCACTCCATTTGTTTCAGTCCACAAAAACGCCTGCCAATCACTGGATCCAGAACCAGCAGAATAGTTGCCTACCAAGTTAATGAAGACCATCCTGCACTGCCTGCTATTGTTGCTACGACGTCAAATGTTCCAAACGCATTTGCAATAATTAAACTGTCATCTTGAGAGATGCCATTGCTACCCAAACCAGCGGCAACACCATTGTTGTTAATCAATACACCGAAACTATCATTGAACTGAGTAACCCTCGTGACAATGTCTGCATTCTTCCACACAATCATCTCGTTCGAACCGCTATCAAATGTACCTGTTAGGATTTGATTGTTATTCATTGCTTTTAGCGATAGTGTTCCTGATAATACAGTTGTCACAGGTTGCGCATGAAAACAGTCTAGATTTACAACGGAAAATAGTACGTAGAGAATCAGCGTTGTTAAATACATACCCCATTTTAAGTCTATTTCAGCAAAATGCAAGAGAATTCGAAAGATGATTAGTATCTTGCGTTTCTAGCAATTTAAAACGGGAAATTATTGTCACTTTTGTTGCACTAGGTCAGAAAATCGTGTTAGCAGGGGTGCTAGCGGTTGAAGGCTTCGGTCTTGCAAAGGGGTAAGGGGTTCACCTTTTCATGCCTTTGGAATTTATTCTGCATTCGCAACAGCGCTCCCACAATAACAAGATGCTGTTGGCATTACATCTGCATTTATCCAAGCAAGTTTGAATGCTTTGTCCATAATTGCTGCTTCTTCGAATCTTTCTTGACCTAAGAGTGCTTCTCTGAGACCAAGTAATGCCCAACCATTTGCAGGATAGACTTCAAGATCTTGTAGGTAAATCTGTTCTGCTTCTTGGTATTGTCCATCAACAATAAGCAATGCGCCATACGCATGACGTGCAGGCATCATCCACGGGGCTGGCTCAGCGTACACCAATCGTTTTTCAAAAGCAACTGCTTCCGCTAAAGCGTCTAGGCCTTTGCTACGGTTACCAGCTTTGAATTCAATTTCGCCAACAAGAACAAGCCGCGCAAGGGGCATAATTTCTGCAGCTGGCTGGTTTCCTAGAAACCAATCTGTTGAGGGAATTTTTTTTATGGATTCATCGAACAGGACTAGTTCTTCGCGTGCTTCTTTATCTCTACCTGTGTTTGCAAATGCAACACCACGAGAGTAATGCTGTAGCGATCTTCCGATGACCGCCCATTCTGGTGGCGTAGGTTCTGATAGAATTTCTTCCCACATCCCAAATCTAACAAGTACTGACCATTTGCATGCAGCGATGCCATCACTGAAAAAACCATTTGCCTGCATGAGTTGTTCGGGAACTTCTATTTCGATTGCCCTTGCTGCTGAAATTGCTTCCCTCTTTCTGCCCTGAAGCATGGAGGCCCATGCAAGGAAATGCCTGTTGTGTGCCATATAAAACCGATACTCGATAGCGTTTGGATCTGTTTCAAACCAAGCATCGTCAAGCGCCGCCGCGCGCCTATTGCAATCTGCTGCGTCAGCGTATCGACCAGTTTGTATCCAAATGTGAGAGGGCATGTGAACGAGATGTCCTGATCCCGGAATAAGGTCAATCAATCGGTCAGCTGCTGGTTCTGCAATTTCCGGCCATGGCGACGATTCCATTACATGAATGTAGAAATGGTTTGCCGCAGGGTGGTTGGGATGCATCCGCATCACGCTTTCAAGAAGTGCTCGAAACTCCGGCGTCTTTTTTAACGGTTCGCCTTCTAACGACCAGTACTCCCATGGTTGGGTAACCATCATTGCGACAGCAGTCCATGTTGTGACATCAGGGTCCATAGGGAATTGTTCGTGGACTGACTCCATCGCTTCTAGGTATGCAAGATTCTGATTGGTCAAATCTTCAGGTAATGGATAGTTGTATCTTTCAATAATGGCTTCTATGAGCGCGCGGTTTGCGCCAGTCTCAAATTCTCTAAGTTCATATGCTTTATGTGCTGCGGCATAAGACCACTCATCTTTTGGTGGTTCAATTGTGTCGTTGTTCTGGTTTGGTCCTGCTGAATATGCAATTCCCCACCATGCCATTGCACAGTTTGGGTCATATACCGTTGCTTGCCTGAAGGACGCGATTGCTCCATCAAAGTTAAACCCAAACATCAAAGCAAGGCCTTGATTAAACCATTTACGTGCCTCTTCTGAATTAGTTGAAATTATTCTACGATGATTGCCTAGTTTTTCAAGGATCATTGGCGGGGCTGTCCCAATTTCGGGTAATTGAGGTTCGGCATAGGCACTGCACATTAAGCAGGTACTTAGGGTGTAAAACAGAATAGAGTTTCTCATAATTGTTCCTTATTTTTTGATGAAAAGTTATTATACAAGAGATAAAACCGTGTTAGTGTCGGCTCGAGCGGTTGAAGGCATCGCTCTTGCAAAGTGGGTGAATAGGTCGCCTCTTCATGCCTTTGGGATCCAATCCCAATTATTGAAACGCCCATTTTTTCGAATGGGTTTTTTCAGAACATAAAAATGGAATCTTTCTCAGTGTGCAAGCATTGCATCCAACTCTTGGAGTTTAAGATGAACACCGCGTATATATGGTTTCTCACCCTTGTCCCAATGTCCATACGTCGTGGTAAAGATAGTTCCATCTGGCAACAACTCGACACCTGGATACGCACAGTCCCAACTGTGTTGATTGTCAGAAAGGCGCACTCGATATTGTCCTTCTGAACCTTGTTCTAAATCTTCAAACGTTCCAACCCATGCAACCCAATCGCCTGCAGTTTCGCTTTCTTTATCGGTATCTCTAAACGAAATAAACAATCGACCATCATCTGAATACACTGCTTGGTGTCTATCTCCAGTAAGTGAACTCGGTAACTCAATAGGAGTCGACCATGTTTTACCCTTGTTTTCACTAAAACAAATATGACTGTTTTTCTTTCTGCTGTTTTCACGCAAAAGCATAGCGTACTTTTTGCCATCGGGCGAGAGGACTAATCCCGGCTCGCAAAGATGGACGGTAGGATCATGTGCAACGACACGCGGCGCGTTCCATGTTAATCCGCCATCGGTTGAATCTACTGCGTATACATGGAAGAGGCCTGTATTGGCTCCGTTTTTTGTTATGAATCGTCCATCATCATGAAAGAACGCCGTGTATTTCCCAACGCCAGTTTCGATCATGTCTGCCATGCCAACAATGCCGCCGTACTCGCCGATTGGTGCTAGCTCGGACCAAGAAGTACCATTGTCTTCACTAATGGACATTCGAATGGGATACAAACTTGAAAAGAGGATGAGCCTATCGATGCCGTCTTTGTCCGTGACGGGATACATGTGTGGCGTTTCCTTTGAAGTTGCCCACGATGTAGGGGTTGGCAAACGTTCGCTCCACGTTTTACCCCCATCATCTGATCGCTTTAGAACAAGTTCGCCTTTGCCGTGTCCCTTGGGATAGACGCAGAGAATGGTGGTTCCATCCTTCAGAAGGACGGTAGTTGGGTGACCTAAATATTGCCCACTTTCTTTATCAATCGTAACTTGTCTTGCTTGCTCATTTGCTAAGTCAAGTTGAGGGATTGTGGAACTAGAAACAATCGTAAGTATGAAACAATAAGCAAAGTGAATGAACATAGATAAATGGTACACCTAATCAGTAAAGGTATGCCTTGCAAATGCGGCATCGACGAGTTGTTTTGTGAAACCAACATGCCCGTCTGGATCGAGGGCGATGCAAAAGTCGGCACTCCCATACGCTTCAGGTTCAAAGTAGACACCACAGTTCATGTTGATTTCAAGGATGTAGGGCGTTCCGTTTTTGTCCACACGAATATCGCACCTTCCAAAACTTTCTGCATTCATCGCAATAAAAAATTTTTCGCATTCTTCCCGCAAACGCTTAGAGAGCTTTTTGTTTGGAACTGGAAATGTTTTAAGCCCATCATAATCAACAAACTTCATATCAGAATGTTTG
This sequence comes from Phycisphaerales bacterium, assembly GCA_012965315.1. Classification (GTDB taxonomy): domain Bacteria; phylum Planctomycetota; class Phycisphaerae; order Phycisphaerales; family SM1A02. The sequence continues at coordinate 7,813 of DTSO01000127.1, forward strand.
AAAGATTCGCCTTCTGGAAACTCGTATTGAACTGGTATGTAGCTAGTTGGCTTATTTGGTTTTCCGGGAGTTTCGGCAATTAGCACTGTGCATTCAATACCATCGATGTATTCCTCGATGAGGGCAGCCCCATGTTTGCGAATAATTTTTTTTGCCTGCCGCCTTAGACCAGCAGGGGACATTACTTTTGAAGCGCGGCTGATATCAACACTAGCATAACTATTATGGTGCTTGACAAAGAGAGGGAATTGCAATGTTTTAACGGCTCTCTCAACATCAGTTTCGTTCTTCGCAAACACAAATGTTGGAGTGGCAATGCCATGTTTGGTGCACGCATCTTTCATTTCTTTGCGTGTGGGCTCATAGCATTTGCTTGTTGCTCCTGTAAATGGAACGCCATGTTTTTCTAATGTCAGAATAACCTCGATGCCAGGATGGTCAAGTTGATCTTCTGCGCCATCGCATAGATTAAAAAACAAATCAAAACCTTCTTCAATGAGTGCTTCTACTTGCGCTACTGATTCGTGTTTTTCTCCAAGAACAGCGAGGTGCCAATCATCGTCAGGCAAAAATGGTCGCGGGTCACACGGCCAATCGTCTTCTCGAATGTTTGGATCATTCAAATCTTGATTTGTAAGTAAGCAAATGCGCATCGTAAAGTGTCATCTTATACAAAAACGCCCTTCGCTTTTTTATGGGAGTTATTGCCTTACGTTCAATCAGGCGGACTCGCCCAAGCATTCTGAGTACGCCCTGTAGGTGTTTCAACGCAAATGGTGAATAGCAGCAATGGTGGTAGGTGTTGTACCGCAACATCCTCCAACAATACTTGCTCCTGCCTTTACCCAGTCCATTGCGTACTCTGCAAATTTAGTTGGATCGATCGCATCGGTATTGACCCAGCCACCCTCATCATCTGCGTAGCCCACATTGCCATATGCAGCAATTGGCATGTGCGTGGGTGCAATGGAACGAAGATAGGTAACTTGCTCAGCGAGCATTGGTGCTGGAACGCAGTTAATGCCAACGAATTGAGCATCGTCAAGATGTGGCAAGAGTTCTAAGAGCGGTGTACCATCGAGTAAAACGCCAACTTCATTTGATGTTAGACAGAAACTGATTGCCCAAGCATCGCTCGCGAATTTCTTCGCTGCTGCAACAGCAGCGAGCACCTCAGTGCTGTTGCACATTGTTTCGATGAGCACAACATCAACACCAGCATCAACGAGGTGGCGAATGATTTGTCCATGTTCTTGTTCGCACAATTGTGCATCAGGAGATAGTTCGGGGGAGTAACAATCTTCAAGGGGGGCAACGCTTCCAAAAACGAGCGCGTTCTGGTTGGTCTCTTCGCAGGCACTTCGGGCGATGTCAACTGCTTTATGTGTCAATTCCTTGGCACGATGCCCCATGCCCGCTTTTGCAAGTGACCGTTCATGTGTCCGAAATGTGTTTGTGATAATTGCTTGTGCACCCGCTTCAAGATATGCGATGTGTACCTTCTTTAGAATTTCGGGAGCTTCAAGAATCGCGTTTGCCGACCAGAGCGGCATCCCAACATCAACGCCTTCGCGATCAAGTTCGCTGCCTGTTGCACCATCGAGAAGGAAAATATCACTTTTGCTCTTAAACATATGTACTATTTTGCCGGATTGATGTTCTGGGTACTCTCGCGAGAAATGGCGATAACAGGATTCGAACCTGTGACCTAGGGCTTATGAATCCCTCGCTCTAACCAACTGAGCTATATCGCCTTAGATTGTGAAAGTGCAATTATACGTTAGTACGAAGAATACTGCTATTGAGCCACCTAGAATCGATGCCTGCAGGACTCGTCTCGCCAGTTCGATGTGCGATTGCAGCAGCGATTAGACCCATAAACATCGGCTGTGGATTGAGTGGTCTGCTTGTAAGTTCAGGGTGGAATTGGCCTGCAACAAAGTAAGGATGAACCTCTGGGGAGAGTTCAAGCACTTGCATAATTTGATGCTCAGGATGGTGCCCACTAAAGATTAAGCCCGCTTTCGCCAACTGTTCAATGTATGTAGGTTCAACTTCGTACCTGTGTCTGAATCGTTCGCGAACGCTTGTGCTACCAAATAGTTTTTCCGCAAATGTGCTTGGTGTAATTTCAACATCTTGACCACCGAGGCGCATTGTTCCGCCAAGGCCTTCAATTTCTTTCTGGTCAGGCAACTCTGCAATGACTGGATGTGCACAATTAATATCAAATTCTGCGGAGTTCGCATCTTTGAGTTGGACAACATTTCGTGCGAATTCAACAACAGCCATTTGGAAACCAAGGCAAATACCAAGGAATGGAATGCCATGTTCGCGGGCCCACTTAACACTTGCTAACTTTCCTTCTATGCCTCTTTCACCAAAACCGCCAGGAACAATAACACCGTCAAGGTCTGCTGCTTCAAGTTTTGAGTCTGCGTTTGCAGATGTAAAGTTTGTTACATCGAGCCATTTGATATTTACATTCGAAGAAAGATGTGTTGAAGCGTGCTCAATCGCTTTGTCAATTGAAGCGTACGCATCACGAATGGAAGTGTATTTTCCGAGAATGCCAATATTGACGGAATATTTTCGCTCTGAGGAAATTGCCGTCGTGTATGTATTCCAAGCAGATCGTGCTTTGTCTTCAGAGGTTGCATCAACGCGGTTATGCAATTTCAGCATTGATAATATTTGTCTATCAAGACCTTCATTACGCATTGCATCAGGAATAGTGTAAATAGATGCGCGGTCGTGCATTGAAAATACGCACTCTTTTGGAACATTTGAGAACATCGAAATCTTTTGTATGACGGTATCAGTCACAGGAAGTTCTGCGCGGCATGCAACTAAGTGCGGTTGGATGCCAGCCTCCATTAACCGTTTGATGCCAAGTTGTGCTGGTTTGGATTTTTGTTCGCCTAAAATTGCTGGTTCTACGATATATGTCAGCGCGACAAAACATGTTGACTCGGGACCTTCTTCGTACGCGAGTTCACGTAACGCTTCGATGTAAAAACCATTTTCATAGTCGCCAACGGTTCCGCCAACTTCAACGAAAACAACATCCGCTTGCTTGCCGTTTTTACCACCGTTAATGGCGAGTTGTCGAAGTCGTCGCTTTACTTCGCCTGTAACATGCGGAATCATTTGGACATCTCTGCCAAGGTAGCCGCCAGCACGTTCGCGAGTAAGAATTGCAGTGTAAATTTGACCAGCTGTTGTGAAATTGGCCTGGGATAGATTTAAATCGAGAATTCGCTCGTATGTCCCCAAGTCCATGTCTGTTTCTGTGCCGTCATCGAGAACAAAGACTTCGCCATGCCTGAATGGATTTAGTGTGCCGGAATCAATATTGAGGTAACCCTCAAGCTTAACTGGGGTAACGCTCAGCCCTTTGTCTTGTAATAATTTTGCAAGCGAGGAGCTGAAAATCCCTTTTCCAAGCCCAGACATGACTGTTCCAAGGACAACAACATAGCGTGTATGACCATGAATATAGCCTTCTGGTATCGGAGAGTAGAATTCTGTGGTGTCGGTACTTTTACCGAATTGACTCAAAAACGTTTCGTTGGAATCTTGGGTGGGCATTCCAGATTGTAGCATGGAGTGCACTTTACTCCAAGTAGATTTCGCAATTAATATGAAAAGTGGAACTTGGGAACTGCCCCGTGGAGAGTGTCTCCACTTTTTTGGTGTCAGACAGCATGTACGCACCGAGTTCCTCACGTATATATAATGCGAGGATGGATAAAAAAGTTGTTGCAGTAATTCCTGCGAGAATTGACTCATCGCGATTTCCCGCAAAAATGATTGCGGATGCATCAGGAAAACCTCTGATTCAGTATGCTTGGGAAGTTGCAAAAAAGGCACAATCGGTGACCGAGGTTTACATTGCGACTGATTCAGAGGAAATTGCAAGTCGAGTCCGCGCATTTGGGGGCGAGGTCATCATGACTGGAATACATCCAAATGGCACAAGTAGAATTGCTCAGGCAGTCCAAGATTTAGAATGTGATCTGGTTGTCAATATGCAAGGCGATGAACCAGAGCTTGACTCTACAGTCATTGATAAAACTGTTGAGATTATTGGGGATTCCGTCATGGCTACAGCGGCATGCGCTTTGCAATCAGATGAAATAGAAAATGTTAATGTTGTGAAAACGAAAGTAGAAGGCGATTTTGCGATTGATTTTTCCCGCTTTGCTGAAAATGCTTCGTTAAGGCACATAGGATTGTATGTGTATCAACCATCTTTTTTGCAAACATATGTAGCAATGCAACCAACTCAAAATGAAATCGGCAGGAAACTTGAACAAATGCGAGCGATTGACAACGGCTACTCGATTGCAGTTGCAATAGTTGAACCACAGCCCGGTGGGATAGATACTAAAGAACAATATGAAGAATTTGTCGCAAGGCGAAGTTAGCTGTGGGGTCTGGCAGGTGTGCCGATACCAAATCTTTTCTCAGGGCCTTTTTTAGTCGAGTTTTTTAACAAGATCGTCAAGTTTTCGACGACAATCTCGGATGTCGCGATAAGAAATATCTTTTCGCGCAATTCCAGAACAAATAACCATTGCTTCTTTTGCTAAATCGATGTTGTCATCTGTTTCAGCTTTCTTGGCAAGTGATTGCATTAAATCATAACGAAGTGAAAGTTCTGTATCGTTGTCACTTCCTGCAAGCGCCTTGATAGATTCTTTAAATTCACCAACGGCTTCTGAATACCAGCCCTCTGAAGCAAAGCACCGCCCTAGTTCTTGTCCAGCTCGAACACGCAAGCGTGGCTCGTCTTTTGCTTTTTGAAAACATTCCATTGCCAAATTGGTGTCACCGTCTTCGATCGCTAATTCGCCAAGTTGGAATCGGATTTTTCTATCGGTTGGATAATTCGCAGCACGTTCTTGGTATTCTTGCTTTTTGAATGCGCGAAGTTCCGCAATAGACGAATCATATTTTTCTTGCAGTGCTTCATCAGGACTTGAGGCAAGTTCTTCTTCTAATTGTAAAATTTGATTAGCAGCCATTGAAATTTTGATATCAGCAGCTTCCATCCTAAAGCGGTATTGTTTTGTTACTTTGAAACCGTGCATCAAAACTTGAAATGCTAATTTAATATTTTCAGGCGAGGCATGTTTCTTTAAAACCTTTACGTATGCAGAAACGGCATCTGGTGAATTTGGATTTTCTTCTAATTCTTTTTTAGCTCGAGCAATAACTCGTTCTGCACTTCCAGCAGAACCCGCAAGAGATTCGTCTTCTTCTAGTTCGCGTTGCTTGTCGATATCCTTGACGAATTTTTTGAATCCGCCTTCTTCGGTTCCCATTTGGTCGTAGCCACCTTGCGTCATTGCTCGTTCTGCAGCTAATTCGTTTAGGGCTCTTTCCAGCACCGCATCTTCGGGCTTAGCTGCAAGAGCAGCTTGTCCAACTTTTATTGCTTGATCCCAAGCGCCTGCGGATTGGAATAATTCCATAAGAGATTTGAGTTCTTTATACGTTAGGGCCTTGCCATCTTTTGAAGCAAGTGAGAGCAGGGTGTCTGCCATTGCAGCACCAAAGTCGTTTTGTTCAGCATTAACTGCAGCAGAGACGGCTTTCATGGCGTGCTTTGCGTTCATGACATCGTGCCACCAAACGAAAAGAGCAGTTACAAATTTATCGATTTCAGTGGAACCATCGACTTGTTTTATTTGTTTATTTGTAGCCTTGTCGCCACCGCGGTTGTAGTACGTAGTGGCAATTTGAAGTACTTCTTTGTGAATAGCAACATCTCGTGGGTCAAGTTTGAAACCACTTGCAAAAAAGGCAAATGCGGACTCAAAGTTGTGGCTTTCCGCCATTTGGCGTGCTCGATCAAACCAAGCGTTCGCTTTTTCTGGATCAGGCAGAAATACTTCTGTAGATTTTGATTTTTTTCCAAATAGTGCCATAGCCGTGGGTCCCCGAAGGTTCATGTTATTCTAACCGAGTAGCAACGTCTGCGGTAGAATGATTTGATGCCAGTCGACCCAAATACCTTAATGCTAGTCTATTATCCAGACCCAATTTTGAAGAAAATTGCAAAAGAAATTGACCCCAAAGACAAAAATGTGCAAGCAGTTGCGAAAAAAATGATTGAAATCATGATCGAGGAAAATGGCCTTGGGCTTGCAGCACCACAGGTTGGTCTGTCTTGGCGACTTTTCGTTACTCGTGTTCCAGAAGACGAGGAAGTAGGCATCGCTTGGCTTAACCCAAAATTAGAAGTTATTTCTGATGAAAGTGAAATTGACGAAGAGGGATGCTTAAGTATGCCTGAAATACGAGGTGGTGTTCGTCGCCCAATCGGAATAAAAATTTCTGGTCATGACTTTGACGGGAAGAAAATGTCTGCACAGAGCGACGATTTTATTGCACGGATTTGGCAACATGAAAATGACCATCTTGATGGTGTTCTCATCACGGAAAAAATGTCCGCGATGGATCGCCTAGTGAACCGACGACGTATACGAGACCTTGAGCGAGCAAGATGAAAATTGTATTCTTAGGTTCAGGTGAATTTGGTTTGCCAACGTTGAAGCGCCTCGTGGAAGTGCACGATGTAGTCGGTGTTGTCACATCCCCAGATCGAACTGCGGGTAGAAATCGCAAGCCAACTTCAACGCCAATTGGAAAATGGGCTGAAGAAACTGGACTTCATCTATTAAAAACAGACAATGTAAATACAAGCGATATGCTCACAACAATTGCGGAACTTCAAATAGACGCGATGGTCGTGATTGCATTTGGTCAAAAACTTTCAAACGAACTTATCAATGCCCAGCGAACCATGAACTTACACGCATCGTTGTTGCCGAGGTGGAGAGGCGCGTCGCCCATCAATGCCGCTGTGGTGCATGGGGATTCCACAACAGGAGTAAGTGTCATTACACTTGCTCAAGAAATGGATGCTGGACGAATTCTTGGTCAAGTAGAAACTTCAATTGGAGAAACCGAAACGGCAGGGGAATTGCATGACCGCTTGTCACTGCTTGGACCTGATTTAGTTTTGGATGTGCTTGCAGGAAATGGCGAAGGCGAGTTGCAGGACGAGTCTCTCGTCACGTATGCATCGAAACTTTCAAGAAACGATGCGCTATTGGATTTAACAAACGATTCTGAAACTGTTGCACGAACAATTCGAGGTCTTTCGCCTTGGCCATGTTGTCATTTGATTATTTGCGGCGTTGACTGCAAGATTTTACGAGCAATTTCCAATACCAATAGTGGGGTTGTTGGCGAAGTGATGGAAAATGGTTTAATTGCTACGGGCAAGGGAAGTATTGAGATTTTAGAGATGAAACCGTCAGGAAGTAAAGCAATGTCATGGAAAGATTTCTGCAACGGTAGGTCGATTACTTCGGGTTGTATATGCGAGGTTCCCGAGTGAATTTCCGTACGGTTGCATTGACATTGTGGGATTTGCTTAAACAACACGAACCACCAACGATAGTAATCCCAAAAAATGTCAAACAAAAGGTTGCTTCTAAGCAACGTCCAATTCAAGCAAAATACGATGGCATAGTTGTTAAAATGAAAGATACGTATGGTTTTCGTATTCGTAAGTGGCGAACATCGATGAGTGGATGTGCATGGGAGTTAAAAGATAAGAATGGGAATATTTACCGAATGCTTGAATCGCCATATCCAAAAGGCCCGATGAGTTGCGCCATCTTTTTACATGAAGTCGGGCACCATGCGATTGGATTTCATACATACAAACCACGCTGCTTAGAGGAATATTTTGCATGGGAGTGGTCACTTGCTGCTATGAAAGCAAACGATATTAACATTACAGCAAATGTATTAAAGCGTCGAGATAACGCTCTGCAATATGCAGTAGCAAAAGCATTGCGACGGGGCTTAAAAAGAGTACCGGTAGAACTTGAGTCGTTTATACCTGCTCAATATAGGATTGCATCATGACGATTTCAATTACGGTTAAAGATTTAGAATACGATTTACCAAAGGGCTGCATTGCAACGCATCCAGTTTCTCCCCGATCATCTGCAAAATTACTCGTAGTTGAAAATGAAACTTTTTTGCATAAAACAGTTTCGGATTTAGCATCATTGTTGCCAGAAAACGCTTTGTTAGTAGTAAACGAAACGGCTGTGTTGCCTGCACGTTTTAAAACGAAACGGGCAATAACTGGAGGCATAGGAGAGGGTCTCTTTTTGAAACAGCACGGTTCAATTTGGGAAGTTATGCTCAAAAGCAATGGAAAATTGCGAAAGGGTGTTCTTTTAGAATTGCAAAATGATATTCAGTTGGAATTGCTCGAGCGAGTCGGTAAAAATTGGATGTGTACATGCAGTGATACGCGGGATGCAAGAGAAATTTTACAAGAGATTGGAACAACACCGATTCCGCCATATATTTTGGGCGCTCGTGGCGATTCAAAAACGGACGATTTGCAAGACAGAGAGCATTACCAAACGGTGTATGCAGATACAACTCAGAATTTTTCTGTGGCTGCTCCTACTGCAGGTTTGCATTTCGATGAACAATTACTATTGGAATTAGAGACTAAGGGAATCCAGCGGGTACCAGTTACCTTGCATGTCGGTCCTGGCACCTTCAAGAGCATTGAGACACCAACAATTGAAGAACATGAAATGCACGAAGAGAATTGGGAAGTCTGCCAAGCATCGTTGGATGCAATAAAAGAAGCAAAAGTGGCAGGAAGGCCAGTGATTGCCATTGGTACAACTTCAGTTCGTACATTGGAATCGTTACCACCTCTGAGTGAATGGCCTGAAAGAGGTGGTCTTTCCGGTGCAACGAGCTTAATGATTGCCCCGCCGTATGATTTTAACCTCGTTGATGGGATGCTAACCAATTTTCACTTACCTAAATCAACATTGCTAACGCTTGTTGCCGCGATGATTGGAATGAACACCCTCAAATCGGCGTACGCAGAAGCGATAGGGTCAGGGTATCGATTTTACAGTTACGGTGATGCTATGTTTTTCCTTTCGCAATAGCTCAAAGTCATGTATCCTGTAACTGCACGGATGCACACGCTACAAGCACTAATTGAAGGACTCGATGCTCGGATAGAAGGCGAACAATTTGCCTCATCCGTGAGCAGTGTCGTACAACATTCAGAAAGAGTTATAAGTGGTTCTTTATTTATTGCTCGAAGTGGAGTTCGCAGAGATGGCGCAGCTTTCATTGATGATGCGATTTCTAAAGGTGCTGTTGGTATTGTTTGTACTCCTGATGTAGCAACCACATTGCGACATAAAAATATCACGGTAATTGAAACGTGTGACCCATGCAAAATTGGCGCAATTATTGCGGAACGATTTCATGGAAACCCTTCTAGCAAATTAAAACTTGTAGGTGTTACCGGCACAAATGGGAAGACGACGATTGCTTGGATTATCAGGCATTTAGTGTCTTCTTCTGGAATAAAGTGCGGAATGCTTGGGACAATTGTTTGTGATGACGGTGTTGCAACTGATACATCTACGTTGACGACTCCGAGTTTTTGTGACATCGGTTTAATATTGCATTCGATGGTTGACAATGGTTGTAAAGTTGCGGTGATGGAATGTTCAAGCCACGCTCTTGACCAAGGGAGAGTTGCAGCACTGGATTTTAACATCGGTGTGTTTAGTAATTTGTCAGGCGACCATCTTGATTATCACGGTTCTGCGGATTCTTATTTGCAAGCCAAAATGCGATTGTTTGATTTGGTTTCTGAAACAGCAATAATAAATATGGACGATCCAGCAAGTTGGTCAGTTGCTGACTGTACTTCTGCAAAAGTGATTTCTTGCAGGATAGAAAGTGACGCTTCGAGTGCTTGGGTTGAAATCCTTGAAGAGAAAATTGATGGCTCGCATATTCGTTTGCATGGAGCTTGGGGAATAATAGAATTAAATTTGCCGTTACTCGGTCGGCATAATGCAATCAATGCTTTGCAAGCAGTTGCAGTTGCATTTTCACTTGGAATTTCAAAAGAAGCGATTGCTGACGCACTTACTACGGTACTCGCGCCTCCAGGTCGACTTGAACGTGTTCATGCAGGCAAAACGGCGGTGTTTGTTGATTTCGCACACACGGATGACGCACTTGAACAAATGCTTTGGTCTGTTCGACATGTTCTGCCAGAAGGCGGCAAGTTGCACGTAGTTTTTGGTTGCGGAGGTGACCGAGATGTATCAAAACGCCCGCGAATGGGTCGGATTGCATCCACAGTTGGTGATGTTGTATATGCAACAAGTGATAACCCTCGAAGCGAAAACCCAGAAAGTATTTTAGATCAAGTTCTTTCTGGGGTGCCAAAAGATAGGATTGCAAAAGTACACCGAATTGCAGATAGAGAATGCGCGATACAAACTGCGATACAAGCAGCGAGGTCATGTGATGTCGTAGTTATTGCTGGCAAAGGGCATGAGAAAAATCAAATCTTGAAAGACAGGGTCATTCCATTTGATGATGTGCAAATTGCAACAGACGCGATTGAAAATCGGGAAATTATGGTGTGAGTTTTACAACCGGTCAATTAGTAAAGTATGTACATGGTAAATTGCTTGGCGACCCAGAAGTTTGCTGTATTGGCGCAGAAATAGATTCGCGTCGCCAACTGGCAGGCAAAGTATTTTTTGCATTGAAGGGTGAGCAAACAGACGGGCACGATTTTGTACAGAGCGCAGTCGAAAATGGTTGTGCAGCAATTGTAGCCGAGCGTTTTTGCCCCGCTAATGTACCTGTTGTTGTTGTAGAAGATGCAAGAAATGCATTGTTTCAACTTGCATTGGCGAGGCGAAATGAAATGCAGTTTGATGCTGTTATTGCTGTCACAGGTTCTGTCGGCAAGACGACTACTAAAGACATTCTCGCGTGTTTGCTCGGCGAAAAAGTTACAGCATCAATGGAAAGTTTTAACAATGATCTTGGTGTGCCTCTTACCGTACTTGATGCTGAACACGCAGAATATTTGGTTGCGGAAATTGGAGCAAATGCAATTGGTGAAATTGAACCACTCGCGTCTCTAGTTCGACCAGATATTGCGATAATAACTTCTATAGAAAAGGCCCATTTAGAGGGTTTTGGTGACATGGAAACAGTACTTCAGGAAAAGGGCAAGTTATTGCAAGCGGTTCCTTCTTCTGGTTTTGTCATTGTCCCAGATACGATTGATGTCTCAAGTCTTTCTATATCGGCAACGATTGTTCGAGTAGGAATCAGCGATTCCGCAGATGTACAATTGAAAACTGGAGTTGACTGTCGGGGATTTGTAACTGTTTCTATTGACGGGACCAGCGCCACGCTCTCTTTACTTGGGGAACATAACGCTATGAATGCAGCGCTTGCAGTCGTTGCTGTTTCAAAAACAAATCGGGGGTTAGCAATTTCAGAGTTACTTGATTTAGCAACAAATGCAATTCCTCCGCAGGGGCGACTTGCTACTGCGGTCGTAGACGGTATTACATTTATAAATGATGCCTACAATGCAAATCCTGCGTCGATGCGTTCTGCTTTGCAATTATTCAGCAAAATGCAGGCAAAACGCAAGGTTCTTGTACTTGGAGATATGCTCGAACTTGGAGAAAGTTCGCACGGTGAGCATCGCTCTCTTGTTTCATGTATCGAAAACGCAAATGCAGATGTTGTTTTTCTTGTTGGTGACGAGATGAAAGCAGCATCGAGCGTTGGCGCATCTATACAACTGGATGTAAGCGATATTGAATCTATTGTTCCGTTATTGAAACGGGATGATCTTGTGCTTCTCAAAGGATCGCGGGGATTGCGATTAGAACATATTATTGATTTAGTTCAACAAACGAAAGTTTTAGAGCACTAGACGGCGATATACCTTTTACATGCTTTTTAATTTATTGCAATCTATGGATGAATGGCTCGACAGCGTTGGGCTTTATTCTTTTCTTCAGGTGTTATACCAACGTGAATTCCGCGCATTTACTGCGGTCGTCGTTGCATTCTTTATAGTCATTCTACTTGGCAAGCCTCTTATTCGGATGCTAATCAAAATGAAAATTGGTGACAGAGCGGAGTTTAACCAAGAAGAATTAAATGCACTCATGAAAAGCAAAGAGAACACTCCAACCATGGGTGGTGTGTTGCTGATGGGTTCGGTATTTATTACGACGTTGCTTTTCGCTGATTTATTTAATCAATATGTTCAGTTGTTGCTCGTTGTGATTGTAATGTTTACAGTTCTTGGCGGATCTGACGATTACTTGAAATTGGTTGCAGCGCACCGTAAAGTAGGGTCACGAGATGGCTTGTATCGGTGGGAAAAAATACTATTTCAGTTTGGTATAGGTACGATAGTTGCCGTTATGGTTTGGCAATATGCGGGAGATAGCGATTCGGCTCGTTCTCTTACTCTGCCATTTATGCGGACGTATATTCCGGGAATGGAGACACTAACGTTGTCTCCGAATGTAATCATTTTGGGGTTCGGGTTTTTCTCTTTGATTGCAATTTTTATGGTGATGTTGATGTCAAACGCAGTCAATATTACTGATGGGCTTGATGGGCTTGCGCCTGGAACCGTGACAATCGCTAGTTTTGCGATGATGGTGTTATGTTACATCGCAGGTTCTTCTGAACATGCTGGGCAGTTATTAATGCCGTATGTTGAGGGCTCTGCTGAGATGATGGTTGTTGCGGGCGCAACAGCGGGTGCTTGCTTAGGATTTCTTTGGTTCAATTGCCATCCCGCACAAGTTTTTATGGGCGATACAGGTTCGATGCCACTTGGTGGCTTGCTTGCGACAATCGCAATAATCATTAGGCAAGAATTTTTACTTCTTATCATCGGCGGTGTATTTTTAATGGAATTCGGCAGCAGTGTTTTGCAAATTGCATACTTCAAAGCAACGAAGGGTCAGCGTATTTTTAAGTGCGCACCAATACACCATCACTTTCATCGCAAGGGTTGGTCTGAATCGCAGGTCGTAACTCGCTTTTGGGTACTTGCAGTTATTTTGGCAATGATCGCACTTGTTTCAATCAAAATGCGCTAAACGAATTTAATTATTCGGGATGTCAGTTGATTGCAGTTTCAAGGTTAACAACCGTATTAGCCAGAGTCGGCGCTTTTTTGAAACGGTGTTCTCGAAGCATCGAAATTAAGTTTGCCATGTCGCCATGGACAGGCGCTGTAAACTCAACCGGCTTATCTGAAATGGGGTGTGTAAATGCCAGATATGCTGCGTGAAGAGCTTGGCGTTTAATGACGAAATCGGTTCGTGGAAGTGGAAATGGCACTCCTCGCGGGACGATGTTCCCAACCTTTAAATGTTTGCCACCATAGATATCGTCACCAACAATCGGGTACCCCAAGTGTTGTAAGTGCAAACGAATTTGATGTGTTCTGCCAGTTTTTAAATCGAGTTCTAAAAGTGTAAACCCGTCGTAGATCTCTCGAACATGAAAAATTGTAACGGATGGTTTTCCGGTGTCATCCCAGCGGACCGCGTATCCGTCACGCTTTGTGGGATGTTTTCCAAGAGGGACATCAATGCAATCTGTTAGCGGTTCAACCTCTCCGTGTACAACAGCAAGGTATCGCTTCCGAGTTTTTCGTTGTTCAAATTGTTTCCCTAGTCGCCAGTGTGCTGTGTCAGTTTTTGCTGAAACCATTACGCCTGTCGTATGCCGATCGAGCCGGTGCACAACGCCTGGCCTTGCAAACTCTTCGCCAACGGTGGACAATTCGCCACTACTTACGTGCTGATAGTGCCAAGCCAGCGCG
>DTSO01000128.1 GCA_012965315.1 Phycisphaerales bacterium
ATTGGATCGCTGCAATAAATACCATCCACTTTTGTTGCTTTGAGAAGAATATCTGCTCCAAGTTCAATCGCACGAAGAGAAGCACAAGTATCAGTAGTGAAAAATGGGTTGCCAGTACCTGCAGCTAGAATAAGAACTCTGCCTTTTTCAAAGTGTCGTAAAGCACGACCACGAATAAATGGTTCTGCCACTGATTCAATATCAAGTGCAGACATAACGCGGGCAGGTTGTCCTTGTTGCTCAACAACTTCTTTCAATGCAAGAGCATTGATGACCGTCCCAAGCATTCCCATGTAGTCAGCGGTTGCTTTCGCTATTCCTACTCGCGTCGCAAGTTCAGCGCCACGAATCATATTTCCACCACCAACTACAACTGCAATCTCAGTGCCCAAACTTGCTGCCTCTGCAATTTGTTTGGCGATAATGTTCAGTTCGTCAGGGTCAATTCCAAGAACTCCGGGAGTTGAAAAGCTCTCCCCGCTGATTTTGAGAACTGCTCGTTTGTAATGTGGGGTTTGTGATGGCATGAGGTGCTTCCTATTTTTGGCATTTGACCTTATAAGTAGGGGTTCAGTCAAGACCCTTATCGTATGATGAGTATGAAAGAATGCATTTATTAGTATATTAAACCATATGGAACAATATCCCACAGAATTACCTTGTTCAAAACCGACAAATAGCCCTCAACAAGGCGCTTGGTCTGTTGCTCCAATCACACAATTCCGCCTTGATGAACGAGCAAGATGGAAACGAAGGGTCCTATCTTTAATATTTGTTGGGTTACTTATTTCTGTGCTAGTACATCTAATCGTTTTTCTTTTTTCATATTCTGTTGCTTCCGGAGATGGTTCTGCGCCACCAAAAGGAGCGACCACAACTATAGAGTTTGCAATCTTAGAAGAAGAATCGTTTACTGCGTTGCCGGAAGGCGACAGAATGACGCAATCGGAATCTAATCGAACGGATGCCAGATCTGAAATAATTGAATCGACGCAGGCAACATTAGAAGCAGATTCCTCCGCGAGTTCACTTATACCATCGACAGAATCTAGAGTGACTTCCCTTACTGGCTCAGGTTCTTCGGGCATGGGTGTTGGAATGGGCGGCTCAGGTGGTGGAGGCACTTCCTTTTTTGGTATTTCCTCAGAAGGATCTAGGTTTTGCTACATCGTTGATCGTTCTGGCTCTATGGATAGCGGTGGCCGACTTGTAGCCGCGAAAGCGGAGCTGATTTCATCCTTACAAAAATTGCCTGATTTTGTTAAATTTTATGTCTTGTTTTACAGTTCAGGTTTAACAGAACCATCGATGCAACAAGGTTGGAATACAGCCCGTCGTGGAACTATAAAACGAATGGCTGACGAAATTCGTACTATGTCTGCATCAGGAGGAACAGTGCCTATGCCAGCATTTATCAATGCATTTGCCTTGTCGCCACCACCAGACATTATTTTCTTTTTGACTGACGGTCAAATTACTGGTTTTTCTATTGAAGCACTTCTAGAAATAATGCCCACGAATAAGAAGGTTGTAATTAACACTATAGCTTTCGGTAATTCCGCTAGTAAAACTTTATTACAAGAAATTGCAAATGCAACAGATGGTCAATACACTTTTGTCCCAGAAGGAAGAAATCCATGAAACTAATTGCTTATTTCTTTCTTCTAGTAGTAACAACTTCAAGCGTTTTTGGAGCAAGTGTTACTCTTCGTTCTAGTTCCACTCCAATTACAGGTGAAATTTTAACTGGTGGCAAAGAAGGACTACGTATTCAAATAGATAGTGAAGCAAATACAACCACTCTAATTCCGTGGAGTTCTATTCGAGCAATCGAAACTGACATACCTCGACCATCC
>DTSO01000129.1:0-2778 GCA_012965315.1 Phycisphaerales bacterium
GGTTGAGAATTGAAGCAGGTGCATCTATCCCGCCGCCCATACCATTTTTGAGATCGGTAAACACATTGCCTGTAATTTCACAGTCAACGAGGGTCAAACTGCTTTCCTCAATGTATATTGCGCCAGCAGTTGGTGCTGCGTTTCCTTCAAGAACACAGCCGACCATTGTGATATTCGGTCCCACATCGCCGACATAAGTCGAGATGTACAGAGCGCCAGCAGAGTACCCCCCTTGATTGCCAATAAACGTGCAGTTCGTCAGCGTCGAGTTGCATTCATATACAAATGCAATCGCGCCCCCATAGTAATACCCGACATTGTTCGTGAACACGCAATTGTTGATGGCAGGGTTTGCGTTTGCAACAGCCATTGCACCGCCAAGGTACCCAAGACACTCGAAAAAATGCAAGTTCTCAATCACAATGGACTGTGTTAGCGAATTAAAAACGCTTGCATACCCATTGATTGTGACTGCTGGAGTGCCGTCAGTATTCGTTTCGCCACTGATGGTGATTGACTTCGCTTCTATAACGAAACCTTCGGAATAGGTACCCGCTTGGATGAGAACAGTTTCGCCATTAAGTGCATAGTCAATTGCGTCTTGAATGGCGCCGTATTCGCTGGGTACGTGCAAGATGCCATCTTCGTCACTTTCGCAAATGTCTGGCAATCCATCTCCATCGGAATCCACGCAATCACCTTGTGCGCAAGATCCACCCATGTTTTGCCAAGGGCCTTCAATTTGACTCGGCCAGTTACCGCAGACTGTTGTCGTGGTCAACAAAGCGCCAGAGTTGCCACTAATGTCTATTCCGCCAGCCCCGCCAAATTCACCTCCATCTTGTCCAGTATTTTGCGCGATAATACAGTCGATGAGGGTTGGATCGTTGCCACCAAGTTTGCTACCAGTTATCTTCAGTCCACCACCTCGCGTGGCAGTGTTGCCAATGATTCGACAACTAATAAAAGTAGCCGCTGAGGAAGCGGTATATACTCCACCACCCTCTATCGTTGCTGCGTTGTTCGTGAAGGTGCAATTTTCAACGATGGGACTCGCCGCGATAATTGCCATTCCCCCGCCATTCTGGGAATTGCCGCCAGTAATTACAAGGTTTGCAAAAACTGTACTCGATGTTTCTTGGGCGGAACACTCAACAACGCGACCTTGTTGTTGCGCATCAATTGTGACTGCGGGCATGCCATAGACATCGGTATCGCCATAGATGGTGATCGCTTTTCCATTTGGGTTGATGTTGAATTCGTAATACGTCCCCGCTGCAATGGCGATGGTGTCGCCATTGGAGGAAGCATCAATCGCACCTTGAATCGTAGCAAAGTCTGCGGGGACATTGATTGTTGCTGCACACAGATAAGATGAACTTGCAAGCAAGCCAATTGTGTTGGCGATTAAAAACGCTGGTATATTTCGAAATATGTTCATTTCCTTCTCCATTGGATTATCAAAACTTCTTATTTATGCACTCAGTGCATAAATAGTATGGCATAATTTAGTATGATGTCAAGTAATAAGAGTAAAAAAACGAAGATTTTCTAATTAATTATGCCCCCAATTCTCACAGATCAAAACATTGCTGATGCAACCAAAGTTGCAGAGCAACTCCACTTCGAATTCACTTCTGTGATGCAATTGCCTGCCATTAAAGGGCTTAGAGCATCCGTAATAGCCGGTCGCCTTAGTATCGGGAGGATGACGTGCCAGCGAATTGTGAAGTTTGGCGCAGATGCAAACTCTTCACCTCTTCTTTTAGCTCAAATCCCCGGTGTTACAGGCCTGCGTGATTTCCTTGCTGCATTGGTCCAAACAGGCACTCCGAAGGAAAAACTCATCGGTGCCGAAGCAGCAGTAGAAGCGTTTTCACAGTTTTTACTCGATGTATGTCTTAGCCAAACAAAACTCGCGACTGCCATTTCGTTGCATTTTGAAGCCACCGACCCAAAACAACAATTCGCTAGAAGAAGAAAATTATTTGAATCTGCATCTTCCGCCGTGGGACAATCTGCGAGTTCCACCATCAGCATGATGGCGTTCAAGTCTAGCCATCGTGAGCCTACGAAATTCGAACAAGTGGCAATCCGAGGTTTTTCTCAGTTCAGAGCGAATCTCTCTTCAATGCCAGTTCGCCTCGCATTCAATGCAGCGTTTGTTGATTACAGAAAAATAGGCGGTGATGAAGCAAACAGAGAACCGCAAGAGTTACTGGAACAATTTTGCTCAACTCCCCTGCCGACTGTTGACACCCGCGAGATAAAAGAACAAAACCTCGCGCGGATTATTAACACCGAAAACATTCCAACTGGTGAACCGTTCGATTGTTTTGCGAGCCAACATACAAAATGGCAAATAAAAGGTATCGGCAAATCCAACGCCCTTTGGATGTATATTGATTACCCCACAAAAAGTTGCACGTTTGATATGTACCTGCATGCTGACTTAGATAGTCGTTTTCATATTACATCCGATACCCATCTTTGGGGAACGTCCCTGATTGCACCACCGGAGGATCGTTGGATGAAACGATTCTCAGATCAACTTGAGCACAAAAAATTAGGTCGTGGCATCAAGCAATCTGCTTCATCCAACTATGCAAGACACAAAGAACTCACGCAATTCATGTTTGAAAAAATGAATTGGGACCCAGATGAATTCATTGGTTATAGATGCGAAATGCAAATGCCCATCTGGCGCTCGGGCGTTTGTATGAATTGGCGTCTGAAAAATCAATAGTCTGGGTCTAACCCCCGACCTGATTCTCGTGC
>DTSO01000129.1:2788-6758 GCA_012965315.1 Phycisphaerales bacterium
TCCAAAGACCCTCAAGTTACTTACGCCTTCAGTTTTGCAATGATGCGTTCTCTCGATGGTACCCGCACATCATAGACAACACCAATTTTCGACAACGCAAAGATGATGACATAACTCAAATCGAATTGCCACCAGCGCAATCCATGTCTAGCTGAAGACTGAAATGCGTGATGATTGTTATGCCACCCTTCACCTAGAGCGAGTACACCCATGATTACATTATTTCGACTGTGATCGCGTGTATCGTACGGCTGTTGGCCCCAAATATGACAAACCGAGTTGATGCTCCAAGTTACATGATGAAGTAGGAATATTCTTACAAGACCACCCCAGAGAAATCCTAGAAAGACACCAGCCCAACTCCAAGTAAGAATTCCACCAAGCACTGCAGGAATCAATAAACCGATAAACACCCAAAGCGGAAATAGTTTGCTCATGCGACGAATAAGTTTGTCCTTACGAAGGTCACCGATATACCGCATCGAACCTTTCACTCCTGGGTTAATGAGCCAACCCAGATGGGCATGCCACATACCACGAATAGATCCCCAAATCCCTGCGCCGTGAAGATGAGGCGAGTGCGGATCTCCCTCTTCATCACTATGTTGATGATGACGTCGATGATCAGCGACCCACTGCAACACGGGACCTTCGACGGCCATTGATCCGAGTGCTGCAAGAATGAAGACCATCGGTCTAGAGGTTTTGAAACTGCGGTGTGTAAAGAATCGGTGATACCCAATCGTAACTCCAATTGCACTCAAGAGGTACATGCCTACAAGTAAGCCGAGGTAGACCCAGTTAAAGGCAATACCCCAAAGGAGCACAAGGGCTGCACCGAATCCGATGAATGGAATCAAGACTGCTGCGAGATTAACCAGTTTTAATTTAAACATCGTCGAACTGGCTGTTGTACTCGGCGCAGTGCCTTTCAACTCTGCTATGTCATTGGGATATGGTGTCATTGCAATGTACTTTGGGGGTATGTTTTCAAGATATTGTCCTGTTCTTTTTTCGTGGTCTGCATCGAAAAAGGTGATGTGAAAAGGCAAGTTAGTCCTATGTGCAATTTGCAATTATACCCGATTCAAACGTATGGGAAATAAATTTTAACAAGTAGATCTGCCCCGCATCTTCATCACAATTTTCGCGGCAAGCCACGCAGCAACTAGATATAAAGGCAATTCGATATACATCCAATTAGGAGTAGCAATCATCATCATATTCATGATGCCTCCACACATAGAAAGAATGCCTACTGCAATTGCAACACACATCATGTTTCGTTTTGCAATGAGTGCTGCGATAAATCCACCAACAAACGCTTGACTTAAATGGGCAATTAATACCAGTATGAATGCTGTTTGAGGAAGATTTTCAATCCAAGTCCGTACTCCTTCTTCATCTGCCCATGTGACTCCATCAGGCATTGGAAAAATTTGTACATTAAGCATCCCTATTCCAAGATTCACAGCTCCACCAACCACTAAACCTATGAACACAGCCACAATGGCAATTAAGATACGAATCATAAATATAAACTCCTTAAGTACAGCGTATAGAATTGTTGGCGCGACAGTGCGAAAAACCATCAGAAACTTACTTACCGGACTGAAAACCACTGCTATTTCTTCTTATTTGACACTAACTGAGAAATATGAAGGCAATTCACTTGACCTTAATTCTTAGTACTTTATATTGGTATGAGATGCGCCCCGATAAGAGAAGAATAACTGTGCATCTTTCGGCAGTGTTGGCATGTAGTTGCATGCTCGCTTTTGCATCAAATAAAAAACAAAAACCATCTATTTCAACTTCTCAAAATATACCATTGAGAATGATTGAAATTTCAAGTTGGGAAAATGTTACAACACCTCTTGTAGCAGGTGAAAATCACGAAAATCACCGGGGATCTGCTTGGTGTGATTTTAACAATGACGGCTTATTAGACGTCTACCTTTCGCATTTTGGGGTACATAATGGTGTTGATTATTTAGGCTCACCGAACCAACTATTACAAAACATTGGCAACGGTAATTTTATAGAAATCACTACCGAAATTTCTGGCGTCGGTTCTGACTTATCGCATCATTCCGCTTGGGCTGATATTGATAATGACGGCTTACCCGATTTATTCGTTGGGCAAAGTACAAACTATGGCCAAGACCAAAACCACCTGTTGCACCATGACTCCGTTGGTGTATTCAGTGACATTACAAATGGCAACCCGCTTGCAATGTTTTGGCTTTCACCTCGTGGTGTTTCATGGCAAGATGTGAACTTAGACGGTTATGTCGATCTGTTTATTTCCAATTCTGGTGGCGACCAACGCAAAAAACGACTAATGATTAATCAGGGAGATGGAACATTTGTCCTTGCTGAGAATACAGGTCTTGAATCTGCTTGGAAAGAAGGCAGAGGCGTTGCTTGGTGCGATTTTGATAACGACGGTCTTGCTGATGTATATGTAGTTGCTGGTTCAGAAGACAATCTCCCAGAAGTTAACAGAAAAAACATGCTCTTCAAAAACAATGGTGATGGCACTTGGACTAATGTTGCAGCAACTGCTGGCGTTGCTGATGTTGGCCATGGACGAGGTGTAGCATGGGGGGATATTAACAACGACGGTTATATGGATATCATAGTTGGCAACCAAGTCGGCTCTGATCACCCTGGGGATAATAAGTTGTATACGAATAATGGCGACGGCACGTTTACTGACATTTCAATTAGTTCTGGCATCACAGAGAACACTCGGTGCAGATGTGTTTCGATGGCGGATTATGACAATGATGGTCTCTTAGATTTGTATACAGTAACTTTTGGCACAACAACTCCGCCAAATCGTCTTTATCACAACAACGGCGATGGCACTTTTACGGATACTGCACAATATACTCCTGCTTCAGCTAATTCAAATGGCAACTCAGCAACTTGGGCAGACTTTGACAATGATGGATGGATTGATTTACTCGCAGTTGGTGGAAGTTCGACAGCGCCAGGCATAGGTCAAAACAGATTGTTACGAAACACAAATCAAAATGGCAACCACTGGATAGAGTTTGAACTTTGCGGATTAATTTCTAATCGTTCAGCAATAGGCGCGCGCGTACAAATTTCACACCGTAACGAAAACGGCGAACTCATCCAACAAATGCGCGATGTGCAAAGTGGATCTGGGTACAACTCTCAAAATATGTTTCGAGCACACTTCGGCTTAGGCCTAAGCGAGACTATCGAAAACCTTACGATTATTTGGCCATCTGGCATCGTGCAAACTGGAACAAACATTCCATCGGATCAAATATTGCGTATTGTTGAAAGTACGTTTATGACAACAGATTGCAATCGAAATTGTGTAGATGATGCTGAAGATATTATAAGTGGATACAGTTTAGACACCAACGGCAACGGAATTCCTGACAGTTGCGAATGCCTTGCAGATTTTGACAACGATGGTCAAGTTGATGTGCATGATATCCTTGCACTTATTAGTACCTGGGAATATGTAAGTACACCCGAAAATCCACTTGAAACTGATTTAAATGGTGACGGCATCGTAAACATACATGATTTGTTAATTTTAATTGAACAATATGGAACATGTTAATTTGTATTCCATAAATACAGATGGTATAATTCTAGTTTAGAGAAGATACTGCGAATAGTTCCATCAATCATTTTCGGTTCATTTTTCTGTACGTTTGCAGTTGCCGATGTGCACATTGTTAATGCCTCTGGGATGTCCTTTTCGCCAAACACTATTAATGTGACCGCAGGTGACACCATCCGCTGGCAGTATATTTCTGGGCTAAACCACACTGTAACTACAGGAACGAATTGTTTATGGGATGGATTGTTCCATGCATCATTAGCTTCTTTTAATCCAATTGTTGAATGGATAGTTCCTGAAGATGCTCCATCTTCAATTCCATATTTCTGTTTACCGCATTGCGACGACGGAATGACA
>DTSO01000130.1 GCA_012965315.1 Phycisphaerales bacterium
TCGATAGACTGCAAGGTAGAAACCTCGGCACGGCAGTACTTTTGTTTTCTGTAACGTGTTTTATTCTCTTCGCTGCTGGTTCTAAGTTTTGGCATTTTGTTACATTTTTGCCCGTTGCCGCTGGAGGTTTCTACCTTGCAGTCTATCGAAGTGAATATCGAATGACAAGATTGCAAACATTCCTAGACCCATATAAAGATCCAGAGCGTGATGGATACCATATTCTTCAATCGCTCTCTGCAATTTCAGAGGGTGGAATCTCTGGGCTGGGGCTTGGGAATGGGATACATAAGTTCGGTTACCTTCCTGAAGACACAACCGATTTCATTTTCTCAATCATTTGCGAGGAACTCGGTTTATTTGGAGCGATTGCCGTTGCTACTCTATATATAAGCTTGGCTATCCTCGGTTTCTGTATTATCAAAAAGGTCAGTTCATCCTTTCACCAATTACTCGCACTTGGAATTATTGTCACCATCGGGCTTCAAGCATCTATAAATGTCCTTGTAGTTACTGCACTCGTTCCAACCAAGGGAATTGCTCTGCCTCTCTTAAGCAATGGCGGAACCGGTTGGCTACTTACAGCTTTTTGCATTGGGCTTATCGATGCAATTGACAGAAATGCCAAAGCAAGTTCAACTGTACAACATGCGCTCCCCACAACAGCCCTTGTCTAACATTTTGATTGCCGGCGGTGGAAGTGGCGGACACGTTGCCCCTGCAATTGCTGCCGCGGAAGCGATAGTCGAACAAGGCGCAAGCGTGCTTCTTGCGCACTCCACTCGTAAAGTAGATTTCGAAATGATGCGAGAGTCCCCTTTTGAAAGTCTGTCTATTTCTGCATCCCCACTTTCGTTGAAACCAATTGGTTTCATTCGATTTTGTATTAATTTTTTCAATGCTTCAAAAAAAATACAATCATTAATTAAACAACGAGACATTACTTGTGTATTAGCAACTGGTGGGTTTGTCTCTGCTCCTGCATTGCATGCTGCAAGAAAACTAGGTTGCAAAACCGTTTTGTTAAACCTAGATAACCCACCAGGTAAAGCAAACAAACTTGCTGTTCGGTGGGCAGACACCGTCCTTTCTACAGTGCTATGCAGTTTAGACGACGCAATCATTATTTCACCGCCATTACGCCAAAGCGTCATTGCTTCAGATGATGCACAAACTTGTAAAAACCGGTTAGGTCTTGATCCAAACCGGTTAACACTCCTCGTCACAGGAGCGTCACAAGGAGCAACAACTATCAACCAACTTATTCCAACGCTTGCAAAAAATAATCCCGCACTCTTTCACGGTTGGGAGGTTTTGCATATAGCTGGTGATGCAAACACGGTAGAGGTAAAACAATTATGGGAAGATTGTTGCGTACCAAATAAAGTTTTAGGTTTTACACATTCGATGGCAGATGCATGGGGTGCAGCAGATCTTGCAATCACAAGAGGTGGTGCAAATACTATCGCAGAAATCGCAATCAACTGCGTACCTTCAATCATTCTTCCATATCCATATCACAAGGATGACCATCAGCGAACAAATGCTGAGCCATTAGAAAAGTTAGGCGGGGTTGTCATTGCCAAAGACCACAAAGAACTTACGTTAAATATCCAAGACATCGGACCTGAAATTGTAGAACTTATGGCACACCATCAAACGAGGTTTGCAATGCGACAAGCGATGTTGAATGCACCTGCGGTTAACGACGCAATCTCCATTGCGAACGCTTGCTTACGATAAAAACCGTCCCCAAAATGCTCAAAATTCCAATTAAATAGAAAAACAGGCGAGAAAATGTGGCAATTACGGCAAAACGGAGTATTCTTTAGTTGAGAAAGATGACTGAGAATACCAACAATCCTCAAGCTAGTTCTCTAGATAGATGTGTTGTATTGGTTCCATTGGAACGCATCGATGCAGCCGTTGCTATCGCACATAAATTTGAAATTCAAGCTTCGTATGAACACGAAACTCCACTAGCAATGGCTGAGATTTGCTTGTTGTTAAAACAAGCACAAGCGAATCAAGGTTGGGATACCTCCACACAAACTGTACGGTTGATTCTCATGCACGCGAGCGAATTGCCGGGCGTGACCCAAATGCTAGCTGGGATTAGAAAATATTTGCCAAATGTTGTTGTCTCTGAACTTAGAGATGGGCGAATTGAAGAAATTAAAATCCAACGCTCAGTCGTCGACTCGATTACGGAGATGCCAGTTGTTCATTCTGAAGCTGTTGATGCGGAAGAATTATCAATGCTACTTTACAAAAAACCACAAGAGGTGGACGAATGAGTAACACTAGACATTCTCGAGGTGTTTGTATTTTTGCAGGTTCGTTTGACGAGCAACTTATTTCTGGCATGGACCAGTCTGTAAAATCTGTGAATTCCATTTACGATGCAATTGGCGAACTTGCAACTTGCAGTGCATCAGATTTAGTGGAAGCTGTGGTTGTAGATGACACCTTGATTGAATCTAATCCAAAGGCAAGTATAGACGCATTGCGAAGAGTTGATCCAACCGCTGTTATCGTGGTTGCAAGCGAAACGAACAACCACACTTCCGCTGATGCAAATATTGCAAAAAATACCACCGCAATGAGATTACTTTCTGCAATTGCGAATGTAAAATCACAACCAATCATGTCGAATCCAGCCTGTGACATTGACCTTGATGAAGTACTTGGTATTTCCGATGAAACACAATTAGAAACAGATTCTTCTTCACTTGGAGACATAGATTTAGTCCGTTCACTAATGCATGCTCCAATTAATTTCAAAAATACATTAGTCGACTTACTAAAACAACAAACTGGTTGGTCTTACTGCGCATTTGTAGATGACAATTCATGTGCTCCTCAAACAGCGAAGACTACACCACTCCGGTACGGGCATGAAGAACATGGTGTCCTTGCTGCGATTGGCGCAACCTCTGCCGACTTAACTCGCTGGGGACGCTGGGCAGCATGCTGGCTTGATTTAGCACGAAGACAACAAAACTTAAAGTTACTCGCTTACCAAGATGAGTTATCTGGCGCTTGGAACAGGCGGTTCTTACACACGTGTTTGACAAAAGAATTAAAAATAGCCCGCGACTCTCGCAGGCATTTAACAGTCATGATTTTTGATATTGATGATTTCAAACATTACAACGATCGGTGGGGACACGATGCTGGAGATGAAATCATTAAAGAAATAGTAAAGCTACTTCGAACGATTATTCGCAAAGGTGATCATGTCTGCCGTATCGGTGGCGACGAATTTGCAGTTTTATTTTGCGATCCGGAACCACCTCGCGAACCTGGTTCAAACCACCCCACGACAATTGAAATTCTCGCAAAACGTTTTCGTGAACAAGTACAAGAGGCGCACTTTCCAAAACTTGGCAATGAAGCAACTGGAGTACTTTCTATTTCGGGTGGTCTCGCGACATTCCCTTGGGACGCAATGGACGTTGATACTCTTTTGCTCAAAGCAGACCAACGATTGCTTCAATCTAAACGACAAGGCAAGAATTCCATCACCATCGGCAACAAAGAATAAGCGCACTCTTTTTTGTGAACAACCCACTAGTTTGCCGAGTATGTTAGTAGATGTGTAAGACGCTAATTCTTTCTGATATTCACTTTTGTAAGAGGGGCTCAACTGTTCATTCAATTGAACAATTACGACCGCTTTGGCAAGGGTTTGACGAAGTTGTATTTAATGGTGACACGACTGAACTTCACTGTGAGAAATACACTGGGCTCGCAAAACAAGCCAATAACCGGCTAAAGGAATTGACAAAAGAAGATGGTGTGCAACTCACGATGATTTGCGGTAACCATGACCCGACTGTTAGTAAAATTGAACACAAATGGTATTGGGATGACAAAATTCTCGTTTTTCACGGCCACGCACCTATTTTTGGAGGCGCGCCGTGGAGTTGGCGATACAAACATTTCGCAAAAAGTTACGAGGAACAACTGCAACAATCTGGCAACGGTTTTACCGAACAACTTTCTGCTATTAGGGTTGCTTCAATTCAAGCAGCATCAGGTGAGTTCAGTCATCACAAACCATCGCATCTGCATATGCTCTTGTTAATCGCACCGGCTATTTTTAAAATTCTCAAATGTTGGAAGCGATACCCAACCCTCGTAGCAATGTGGACAAAACAATTTGCTCCTAGTGCTACATATATAATTACCGGTCATACACATCACGCTGGCATTTGGGAGCGAGATGGAAAAGTTATCATTAACACGGGCTGTTTTGGTTTCCCATCGCATCCAAGAGCGGTCGTACTCGATGACGATACACTCACCGTCCACACTATCAAAAAACGAAACGGTTCTTATGTGCTGGGCGGGGTTTGCTCGTCTTGGAATGCACGATAAGTCTTACTTTGCAACTCGCAGCCCAACTCTCTTTCAATAATCCTTGAGGCAGAAATTAAGGCATCTAGATCTACGCCAGTTTCAACGCCTATTTGTTGAGCGAAGAAAACTAAGTCCTCTGTTGCCATATTCCCAGCAGCCCCAGGAGCATATGGACAACCACCAAGACCGCCACAAGAAGCGTCGAATGAAATGACGCCACATTTCATTGCCTCAGCTACACAATCAATCGCCATACCCTGCGTATCGTGCAAATGCAACACTGAACTTTCAGGTGAAACTACACCATCAAGCGCATCGTACATTCGCTTAATATCGTCCGGCTTTGCAACACCGAGTGTTTCACCGTACGCAATCACTTCGATTCCCATGTCCAACATCCGTTGTGAGATAAACCGTACCTTTTGTAAATCCGTTACGCCTTCATACGGGCAAGCGATGACGCAACTTATATAGCCACGAACGCTCATCCCATTCGATTTTGCTTGTTCAACAATTGGTTGGATTTTCTCGATTGAACCATCTATCGAATTGTTCGTATTTTTTTGGCTGAATGTTTCGCTCGCAGCTGTTAGAACTGCAATTTCATCTACACCCGCATCAAGCGCCCTATTCAAACCACGCTCATTCGGAACTAACGCACTGTACGTAACGCCATTTTCCCTGTCGATTCCTGCAAAAACAGCATCGGCATCAGCCAATTGTGGAACCCAAGAAGGATGAACAAATGCAGATGCTTCAATATTTGTCAATCCCGTTTTTGAAAGTGCGTTTATCAATGCTATTTTTGTTTCAGTCGAAATTTGCATTGATTGGTTTTGTAATCCATCGCGTGGTCCGACTTCTGTTATTTGAATTTTTATAGGCCATTCACTCATAGCGGTTTTACTATTGCCTCTACTACTTCATTCCCAACATGGGTGAATACTTTTGTTTCGTCTGCGTTGTATTTTTTCCCAACCATCGCAATTACAGCAGGACTTAATCCATGTTGTGGACTAATTGCACTCGATGTAACTACGCCAACGGGTGTCCCCCTCGTTGTATCGTCTGCCCAAAGTTGAGAACCTGCAACTGGCATCGAGTCACACTGCATGCTCAATGTGATAATTTTTTTCTTTGGCTTACCAAGCGACTCCATTCGAGCAATAATTTCTTGCCCAAGATAGCACCCCTTGTCGAATCGAACTCTACTTGAAAGTAAACTCGTTTCATGTGGTAAATTTGAAGTATCAAAATCAATCATGAACATCGGGACGCTTTGTTCGACTCTTGCCATGTTCAGCGCGTACCATCCGATCGGTTTGCACTTCTGGTCAAGCAACGCTTCCCAAGCCGAAACTGCATTTTCGGCTTTCACCAAAAAAGCAATACCTTCGACACCTAACAGTTCTTTTGGCAATGGATGTGCGTCTACTCCGTCAAGTTGAAGTGCGCTTGCTTCTGGCCCAATGCACCACAACCAATGTGAATCAGCAGTGATGTTCACAATCGAAACATCTTCCATCACGATGTACGCTTTTAGATGGTCGCAGAGTTGTTGTACGACATTTATATCAACATCAAGTAATACGCGATCTTCGAGAACACGAATTACAACATCTGCAACAATTGTCCCTTTACGACTTGTAATAAAACCGAGTAACACATCGCCTACTTGCATGCCTTCAACTTTTTGTGATGACAAACGGCCAACAGAACTTATTCGATCGGCACCAGTTAGTTCAATCGTGCCTCGACAGGGTGCATCAAAAACACCGGCACCTTTTCGAATCGATGCATATTCTAATTCAACAACTCCAGTTGTTGCCACAACAAAACAACCGTCTTCTCCCCATGCTAAAAATTCTGTAAGCATTTGAGATTGAAAAGTACCAGTCGCTGCACCTTCGCGTTTTTCTGCTTCTTCGCTTACGTCAATTGAAAGTTCAAATTGCTCTAATACTTTTTGAATTGGTGAGGGGTATGTCATGCGTTGGTATATTTCTTAGAAATTGCAGCGGTTAGTAATTGTTCAAAAAGTCCCTGCCCGAGTTGTTGGTCTTTGGTTCGTTCGGGGTGCCACTGCACGCCGACGTACCACGAACGGGATTCATCGCGTACTGCTTCAATGACTCCATCATCGGCACTTGCAACAACTGTAAGTGAACCTGCGTCGGTAAGCGCTTGATGGTGGTGCGTGTGCACAAGACCTTCTCCAATACTTCCAGTCACTTTATGTTCGCCAGTACCATGATGCGATGCAAGGGGCTCTGGTAAATCTTGTTCCAATGACCCGCCAGCAAGCAGACCCATCCACTGCATCCCTAAGCAAACTCCCAAAACTGGAACATTTGGCATTTTTTGTAATTTTTGTAATAAGGACAATTCAAATTCTTGACGTTCTTTAGCAACTGGAGTTGCTTTTTCATGCGTTGACAAATTCCAGGTTTCCATCCTTGGATCGTCACCTCCCGTAAATACAAAACCATCACAAAGTGTCATAAAATGCTCTTCTTGACCAAGAATTGGCGGTAATAGAATCGGAATACCCCCAGCCGTCACAACGGCATCTGCATACGCAACAGAGACTCTGAAGCGTTTTTCATGCTGATCTGCAGTAATTCCTATGATTGGTGCTGACATTATGTGCAGGATACACACCCTTTTCTTTGCTTGCCGTCATCTTCTTTATTTTGTACAATACTTCGTTCTCGTCGCCCCACAGTATTGGGGCTACACAGTACCCACGACGAAAGGACCCGCACTATGGGCAGCAGAGACTACGGCCGACCACAAGCCAAAACATATCTAAAAACAGACAACCGAGATCGAAAGTACATCGACTACAAATCCGTAGAAGATTTACGACGACTCATGACGCCAAACGGGAAAATTTACTCCCGTAAACGCCTTGGAACTTCTGCTAAGGAACAACGAATGGTTGCGCAAGCTATCAAACGTGCTCGTTTCATGGCATTGCTTCCATTCACTTCAGGCACAATGTAATTAACACCCCGTAAATAATTTGCTACGGTTAAATCCGCTTGCCAATTATTTTACTTGTTAATTGACCAAAAAATTTGCTGATGCTTTCCCAGATTAATTTGGATCGAAGCCGACGCAAATCGTTATCCAATGGATCTTGAGCGAGACCTCGTCGAACCCAACCCCACGCACTTCGGTAGCGGTTATTTTTTACTGATGCAAGTGCTAAGTTATGCATAGATGCAATGCAAGTTGGATCCATCCGAAGCACTTTTCTACTTACCCCAGCGCCCTCGTCAATCTTATCGCTTTCGAATAACGAAACTGCAAGTACTCTGAGGCATTTGATTTTAATTGGGTCATCATCATGTAAAGAATCGCGTAATGTCTCAAGCATTGCAGCACAAACTGTTGGTTCGCCTGAAGCAAGTAGTAATTCTGCAACATCAATTTTTTCTTCGCTACTTGCTGATTCGCTCATTTTTTCCAAATACTCCTGCAAATGCGGGCGAGCAGCAGCAGGTCTATTCATTGCAAGTAACGTTTGTGCAAGGCGCAAACTGGCGGTTTGATGGTTTGGGTCAAGCCGTCGAACTAATCCCCAAGCAATATACGCTTCTTCATATCTTCCACCGTGCATGGCGAAAGAGCCGGCGCGAATATGCGCATCAATGTTTGCAGGTTCAAGTTCTAGAACTCGATGCAAACAAATTAACGCTTCATTTATTTTTCCCGTATCTGCGAGAACATCTGCATGCAAAAGTAATGCTTGAATGCTACCTGGATCTTCTCGTAGTTCTTGTAAAAGTATTTGTGATGCGCGCTGATTTTGACCTGTTACTACAAGACCACCGGCTAATCGCAATCGACCGCCGTGGACTTCGGGATCTTTCTTCATCGCTTCCGTTGCGCACCAGACTGCGCGTTCAGCTAGACCTCTGCTAAGTAAACTTCCGCTCATCGCAACGAGCACATTCGCACTTTGTTCATCGAGTGCATCTTGCGCCATATAGAAAGCAGTTTCTGCTTCATCATGGTGTTCATTCGATGCGTAAGCATCAACGAGCATCGCCCAAGCGGGTTCAATTTTCGAATCAATCTGAAGAACTTTATTCAACCAAATAACTGCGTCTTCAAAGCGACCAAGCCGTAAACATGCCGCACCTGCAGCAAGTTGTGGGTCAATAGCATCCTCAAGAAGACGAGATGCCTGTTCAAAACTAGAAAGCGATTCAGCATCACGGCCAACTCGTTCGAGCGTCAGGCCAAGGTTGAAATGCCAATCTCCTTGATCAGGGTCAATTTCTAACGCTTTACGCAACTCGACCTCAGCGTCGGCCCACTTGCCACGCTCATACATATCTAACGCTCGGTCAGCAAATTGTTCAGCATCTTGCCAGTTATTCATCGCAACAAGGCATTGTATGTTGAAAGAGTAAATGAGTCTCAATAGAATGCCTTGTTTCTATCAAATATCGAATACACTGCCCAATAATCCATGTCTACTTTACAAATACTCAAATTTCCATTGATTATTTCAGCCCTTTGCTTGCTTTCGACAATCTCATGCGAAGCGCCACCAACTACAAACGTTGAACAAAGCCCAGCACTGAAAACACAGCCGACCACCGCTATAAAAAACACAGTCGAAACTGATTTAAATGTAAACCATTCTGAAGAAATTGAGAGCCTACGTAAACGGCTTGTGGACGCGTATGCAAACTATTGGCCGCTCATTTCTACTGAAAACCAACACCAGCAATTACCAAGTGTTCTCGGTGACCCGATGCAAGAACTTCGGGCCTTTGGTGTAGATAGAGTTGGCGTATTACTTCGAGATGGTGACGCAACCGATGAAGAATTGCAATTAGTAGTCGACCGACTTAATGACACAAGCCCAATAGTTCGCCTTGCTGCAGCAAAACTGCTTGTAGAAATTAATGTTCCGGGCCTTCGCGAGCACGTTGCAAAATCTTTAGCAAACGAAACAAACCAAGCAGTCGTTCATGAAGAACTTCTATTTTTTCAAACGAACCCACACATTAGTGCTGTCGAACCGACGATAAACATATTGATTTCAAACCCAAATGGTAGCGCAGCAAAAACATTGATTGCATTACTTAAGAATGTACAGGTTACCGATGCGACACTTGAAAAAATTATTAACGCTATTAAGCAATCGCGCAGGGCGAGCAACTTGCCAGACCTCATTACTCTTGAAGCGATGCTTGGCGACATAAACACCAAAAAACGACTTGTTTATTTATTAGACAGTTCCAGTGAACAACTTAAAATTGCAGTTGCAATAGGATTTGCTTCATCTGGCTTTTCAGAGCCACTCATTCAAAGAGCAAATGACCCAGAATTATATTTGTACGCTCTTGACGCATTGCAAAAACACGCTGACATTAACGCCTGCAAAGAATTGCTAAATCTCAGAAAGAAAGACAACGCAACTTGGCAAGCAGCCGTGTTTTCTATTGCTACTTCGCTTAACACGAGAGAATTATTACGAGCAGATGATATGCTCAAAAGAACAGAAGAATTGGACGGATTGCGACTCTCTATTTTGAGTTCAATTTGGAAAAATGCTTCTGAAAAAAGCCTTGCAGCAAGAAAAGCGATTGCAAGGCGTGCCGTTCCTCTGATGTTTGAGAACAACGACGATGTTGGAGTATTGCAATTATTAGATGGGTTTGGTGAATCGCTCATAGACGAAGATTTAATTACTTATCGCTTCACTGCGGCAATTAACTTGCTTGCTTGGGGTGCGGCAGCAGATGCTAGACCGGACCCAAATGTTTGGATTGCAACGTGGGAAGTAATGCTTACAAAAAATCCTGCAGATGCTGATGTATTGAAAAAACAAATTCTTCATCGATTCAAAGATCAACTTAGCAATGAACAACTCTTATTGATTGGTGTTGTCCCCGAACCCCCTACTTCTGAAGATTTATCTCAGTAAACGAAAGTAACACATGGCTTCAAAACCAAAAAGAATGCGGATAGAACAAGACACAATGGGCGAAATGGAAGTTCCATCTTTCGCTTTGTACGGTGCTACAACACAACGCGCGGTTTTGAATTTTCCGATTTCGGGGAGGCCAATACCTATCTCGATTATTTACGCTTTTGCACTTTTGAAACGATCTGCAGCAATAGCAAATACTAAATTAAAATTGTTAGATACGTATCAATCGGATCTTATTGTCTATGCATGCGATGAAGTGATGGCCGCACTTGACGACCCGCATCGAGTAGGCGGAATGATGACACATTTTCCAATCGATGTTTTCCAAACTGGTTCTGGCACTTCTACAAACATGAATATGAATGAAGTTCTATCTAATATCGCATGCAAAGAAGCTGGCATGAAAATTGGATCTAAAAATCCAGTGCATCCAAATGACCACGTCAACATGGGGCAATCGTCAAACGATACGTTTCCAACTGCGATGCAACTTGCCGCATGCAGAGAATTGCGTGAAGTGCTAATTCCAGCATTAAAAGGTCTTCGAAAAAGTTTAAAAGTAAAAGTAAAGAAATGGGATAAAGTCGTAACTATCGGTCGTACGCATCTCATGGACGCAACGCCTATTCGCATGGGTCAGATTTTTTCTGGTTACGAAGCCGCAATCGAATATGGAATTTTCCGAGCAGAGCGCGCAATGATGCGGCTTGCAGAAAACATGCCTATTGGCGGAACTGCTGTAGGCACTGGTATCAATACGCATCCAAAATTCGCTTCACTCGTCTGCCGAGAGCTATCTAAAGCAACAAAAGTCTCGTTCAAGGAAGCTGCAAATCATTTCGAAGCACAAGCTACTCGAGATTGTGTTGTTGAAGCGCACGGCGAACTAAAAACTATTGCAACGAGTCTTTCTAAAATTGCTAATGACATACGATGGCTTGGCTCAGGACCAAGGTGTGGACTATTTGAGTTAACACTTCCTGCCGTCCAGCCAGGGTCATCGATTATGCCTGGCAAAGTTAACCCCGTAATTTGTGAAGCTGCAATGCAAGTCTTTTGTCAAGTAGTTGGCAACGACGTTGCCATCACGACAGCATCGTGTGGTGGCGTTGGATCTATTTTAGAATTAAATCTTTGCATGCCTGTAATCGCAGAGCGATTGACTGAATCAATCATGTTGCTCGCTGGTACTGTTTCTACTTTAGATGAAAAATTAATCCAAGGCCTTGAAGTCAACAAGGAAATTGCAGAAGGGCTCGTCGAACAGAGTTTAATGGTTGGCACAATTTTAGCACCAGTTATTGGATACGACCAAACTTCTAACATTGCCAAGGAAGCATTCAAGACAGGTGAAACGATTCGAGAAATTGTATTGCGTAAAGGATTACTTAACGCAGATGAATTAGATAGTTACCTTAATTTCCGTGAAATGACTGAACCACACGGGTAACTCGGCGATAAATCATCAATTCAATGCAAAGATTGCTTCAATCGTGCATAATGGGCGTTAGCTAATGGCAATACACTCACCCACAAAGAAACATCTTGGATTGTTTGGCGTGTTTGCTCTCGCAACCGGCGCAACGTTGAGTAGTGGTTTTTTTCTTTTGCCAAGTTATGCAACGCAAATGGCAGGGCCAGCGGTAGTCCTTGCCTACCTTATTGCAGGGTTACTATTAATACCGCCAATGCTAAGCAAAATTGAACTCGGCACTGCGATGCCCCGGTCTGGTGGAGCATATTATTTTCTAGATCGAAGTCTCGGCCCAATGGTTGGAACAATAGGCGGGTTAGGCATTTGGCTTGCGCTACTCTTAAAAACCGCCTTCGCGCTTGTTGGGATGAGTGCGTACATACAATTATTTCTACCCGCAGAAACAAGTGAATCCGTTTACACCATGATTGCACTGGGGCTTGTTGTCTTTTTTGGTGGGTTGAATATATTAGGAGCAAAGAAAACAACTTCATTCCAAATCGTACTCGTTGTGATGTTACTAGCGCTTCTAAGTTGGTTTCTCACCGCTGGAAGTTTAGAAATTAAACCTGCTAACTTCTCAAATTTCTTCGGCAAAGGGTCAGAGAATATTCTCTCTGCGGCGGGTCTTGTGTTTATTAGTTATGTCGGCGTTACAAAAGTAATTAGCGTTGCAGGTGAAATTAAAAACCCAGAACGAAACCTGCCTCTTGGGTTATTTCTTGCGATTGGAACAGCAATCTCTGTCTATATTATTGGTCTCATCGTGATGATCGGAGTTAGTGGAACAGAAGGTGTCACATATGCTGACGGCGAAATCAATATGACACCGGTTTCATCTGTTGCATCTGAAATTACTGGTTCTTCAACTGGCGGTTTGATTATGGCAATTGCAGCAATCTTTGCATTTCTCTCGGTTGCCAATGCAGGAATCCTTAGCGCTTCAAGATATCCGCTTGCAATGAGTCGAGACCACTTGCTTCCACCTTCGCTTCGAAAAGTAGATGGAAAAGGAACACCGATTATTGGAATTATTGTTTCTGCAAGTTTTATTGTTCTTGTCATTTTGTTTTTAGACCCACTTAAAATTGCAAAGTTAGCGAGTGCATTTCAATTACTCATGTTTGCACTCCTTTGCATTTCGGTAATTGTGATGCGAGAAGCAAAACTAGATTCGTATGACCCAGGATTTCGTGCTCCGTTCTATCCTTGGTTACAAATAATTGGCACTCTGGCTTGCATTTCAATTATTGGCGTGATGGGCTGGATGCCCGCACTCTTTTCTGCTGGCATAGTCGTCGTAGGAATTATCTGGTACTTCGTCTATGCAAGAAAACGTGTCGATAGATACGGTGCGATTTACCACATCTTTGAAAGACTTGGACGAAAACGATTTGTTGCCCTCGATGCAGAACTGCGTGGGATCCTCAAAGAAAAAGGACTACGAGCTAACGACCCCTTCGATGAAATCGTTGCAAAATCAAGAGTCATCGACGCAGCGACTGACGCATCGTTCGAAGACATTGTTACCTTAGCATCTGAAGAACTTGCTTCGTTACTACCGACCACCGCAACTGCTCTTGCAGATGGTTTCTTAGAAGGAACTCGGGTTGGCGCAACTCCTGTTACAGGCGGAGTTGCTCTCCCACACCTGCGAGTTCCAGATATTGAACAACCCATCATGATTATCGCGAGAAGTCGTGACGGAATTACAATTAATGTTGGCGATGTATTTGGAGGCAACCACGCAGAAAAAGCCATTCATGCCATCTTCTTCTTGGTTAGCCCTGAATCTGACCCATCGCAGCATTTAAGATTACTCGCGCAACTTGCTGGTCATGTTGACCAACAAGGATTTATGCCACGCTGGCTAAATGCAAATACAAATCAAGAGATGAAAGAAATTTTATTGCGTGAAGATAGATTTGCATCATTGCACCTCGAGATTGGTACGCCAACTGAACCATTAATAAATTTGCCAATTCACCAACTCGGTTTCCCAGAAGGTTGCCTTGTTGCACTAATCCACCGTAGAGGTCATATGGTTGTTCCACGCGGTAGCACAATACTTGAAGACGGCGATCAACTAACAATTATCGGTGATGAGCGTGGTACAAGAGCATTGAAGAAACGGTTTAAAACAACGTTTTCAGAGAGTGACTAAGTACGAATCGTATAATTAGATAAACATATAAATAACAAAAGCCCTAACTTGTGTTAGGGCTTTTGTTATTTCTTGAGGAGAAAGCTAGGAGAGAGGAAGAGAGAGTTGGAAAGAAAAAGGGAGAATTAGGAGAGGAGAATTTTCTATTTTTATTACGAATTCGTTTGTAGAGGGTTCATTTGTTTTGTTGTTTTTTAATAATCTTGCTACTCCTACTACGCGGAACAATTAAATATGTGAACCCAATTTCCCCATAATTTTCAAAAAGTATGTTTATTGCCTAAAAAAGCAGTTTATTGTTCTACTAAAGTGGTTTCATCTGTTTCAGAAAGGTTCTTTTGCACCTGTACAAACATATCCGCGAGAGCAAAATTAGTCGAATTTGCTTCCACAACGGGCTGAATCACCGCTAACATTTTTCGAATAAACGCATCTGAGCGACCTATTCGCTGCCCTTCTTGGCACATAAATGCATATGGATCGACCATCCGCACCAAATCATTTCTTGCGTCGGCATCGTCTGTATTTAGAACTAAACGGTCTTGTAATAAAACAAGAGCAATTTCAATGGTATCAAGGCCGTTATCAAGTTCTCCGCTATCAAGGATCGATTCGCCCAAAAAGAATGTACACCATGCTAAATCACGTGGCGCTCTGCCATTTTCTGGGCTTTCCGCAACAAGCCCTTGGTAGATATTCCTAGCTTCTGTGTAGTAAGCAGATGCATCAGCATATTCTTTTTTTGTCCATTTAATATATCCAGTACGTTGAAGAATGTTTGCCAAATCTCTTTTAAATGTCGGCTCATTCCCATTTAATGCAACACGGTTTCGCCTAGAAGAAATTGCATCTTTTAGGAGTTCATTCACTTTCGCGACGTCGCCAAGTTTTCCGTACGTATCTATTCTCGACATTGCAAAACTATCTTTTAATCTCATTACTGACAATTCAGGAAATGCTGCCACATATTTGTCGTAGTGCGAATCTGCTTTTACTAACGCTTCGAGACACTGAATATATTCTTCTTTCACCCAATGCATATCAAAAATGAAGTTGTAAGAGATTGCGAGGTTGAATTGATGTTTCAATTCACCGCTAGCAACTAAATCTTCAAATATGACAATGGCTTTTTGATAATATTTAAGCGCTTGAATATAATCGCCTTCGCTGGAACCACGAACACTTCCGAAAAACGCGCCTTGACGTAAATAGATAAGCGCAATTTCAGCCCTAATTTCAGGTGAATCGCCAGCCTTCGTCTGTAAGTTTTCTAAATAACCAAGCGTAGTATCCAGTACTAATTTGCGAACTTCCGATGCCGCATTTAACTTAACGATGCCGTTGTAAAATTCGCCGCCAAACATGTGTGACATTCCAAGAATTTCATCGAAACCCGCTTGTGCAATATTGCGTTGCTCTTCTGCAATAATTGTTTGTTTTTCAGCAACAACTTTTTGACGGTTCGCTTCAACATATCCCATTGTTGTGCCAACTAAGCCAAGCATGACGGAAATTGCAAGTAGAATTACTGCAGCACAAGTTCGTTTGTACTTTTTTGTGAACAACCTTAATTGGTAACTAATGCTTAACGGACGTGCGAGGATTGGTTCATTGTTTAAGAAATGATGTATATCACTCGCTAGCTCAGCGGCTGATTGATATCGTCTTTCTCGATCTTTTTCCATTGCTTTCAAAGCGATGGTGTCGATATCGCCTTTCAGTGTTGTGCTAATTGTTCCAAGTGATTCTGGGCGTTGTTCCTTAATCACCCTGACAGCTTCATGAATTGCTTGCCTTCGTAAATCGTAAGGCAACTTGCCAGACAACAGTTGAAACAAAATAACCCCAAGAGCATACACATCACTACGTGTGTCAATGCAATCTGGATCTGCATCGCATTGCTCGGGACTCATATATTGCAACGTGCCAATGAGTTGCCCCATCGTTGTTTGCATTGTTGTAACAGCAAGGTCCGCATCAGTCGCTCTTGCAACACCAAAGTCGATAATTTTAGGTTCGCCTTGGTTATCAACCAAAATATTGTCGGGCTTGAGGTCGCGGTGAATAACACCTTTTTGGTGACCGTGATGTACTGCTTCGCAAATTTTCTGAAACAACTCCAGACGGTCTTTTATAGAGAGATCGCGTTTTTGTGCATATTCCACAAACCCGATTGCTCCGGGAATGTACTCCATTGCAAAAAATGGGCTTTCGCCATTTTCACTCTCCCAAGTGCCTGCTTCAAAGATTTGAGCGATATTTGGGTGGCTTAACTTTGCAAGGGTTTGCGCTTCAAATTGAAATCGGCGCAAAGCCATGTCGCTCCCTGCGCCTGCTTTAATAATTTTTAATGCTACTCGCCTTCTTGGAGCTTCTTGCATTGCTTCATACACAACACCCATACCACCGCTGGCGATGACTCCCAAAATTTTATACCTACCAATTTCGGAAGGCATTCCAGTCGTAACAAATTTGCCCTGTTCAGGAACACTTCCCTTGCCTGAATCGTCACTTGGCAACCCAACGGTTTCAGCATTTGGATCTGTTGGAAAATCGCTTTTTGTCATTGGCTAACTGGCCTTCCTTCACGGTGTAGTAAATAACCTTACACACATACTACAATAGCACCGATACTTTGAATAGCATCATAAAAAGTGAAAACTTGGTCAATTCAGTACATGATGTTACAATTTTAATGAATAATCAACGCCGTGACACAAAAACCACAACAACCAAATAGTTTATTATTGAATCAAATACATGGGAAAGAGCTACCTGTCATCTTTGCTCTTCCTGCAGACGAGTTGACATTAGGCCGTAGCCCTGAATGTTCATATCAATTGACGAATAGATATGTATCTAGAAAACACGTCACGTTTAACTTCGATAGCACTCATTGGATTTTAAAAGATTTAAAAAGCAGAAGTGGTACTTACTTAAATACCATTCGGATGGAATCTGAGGAAGAAGTACCACTTCATACCGACGACTTAATTCAGATCGGGCCATGGAAATTTTTAGTGCGAATCGGTTTAGAAGACCTAAATCTTAATCCGGAAATGGTGGACGAACTTGACAAACTACCATTACATGAAAAAGGCGATGACGTTCCAACGTTAGTTCGTACTGTAAACGGTCGCTACGAAACAAACATGGATTTATTGCTTCAACTTAAATCCGATGAAACAGTTAATAGAGAAATGGGATGGGGAATATTTGTAGACCGATATGGCCCAATTATATGTGGGTTTGCTCGAAACGCTGGATTACCAAGCAGCGAAGCTGACGACATCATGCAAACAGTTCTGTTTAACTTTTTCAAAGTCGCTGATCGCTTTCAGTACGACCCAAGCAAGGGTCGTTTTCGAGGTTACTTAAAACGAATCACGCTCAATGCCATACGGCAACGGTATCGCAAAAAGCGAG
The DNA here is from genome assembly GCA_012965315.1 of Phycisphaerales bacterium. Lineage (GTDB taxonomy): Bacteria > Planctomycetota > Phycisphaerae > Phycisphaerales > SM1A02. Next base: position 17,386 of record DTSO01000130.1, read on the forward strand.
AACAAAACTTAGATACACACGGTATGAATATTGCTGAAGACCAGAGAGATGAGCTTGAAGCAGCATTCGACCGGGAATGGGCTGAGCACTTACTTTCAGAAGCAATGACTGAAGCCCGACCAAAGTTTGAACCAAAAACTTGGGACGCTTTTGAACTGTATGGAAGGCGGGGAATGAGCTCAGAGCGAGCTGGCGAACGACTTGGAATGACCCCAGAATCTGTACGGCATGCAAAAAGTAGAGTTATGCGCGCAGTTCGCGAAATTGTCATTCGTCTTCGCGAAGAAGAACTATAAAATCCGCTTTTGTAACAACGATATAATCCTATTCATCAGCGCTCGTAGCTCAGTTGGATAGAGCACCGCTTTCCTAAAGCGAAGGTCGCAGGTTCGAATCCTGCCGGGCGCGTTATGGAATTAACTACTTTTTTTGCTGTTGCAGTAGGTGGCGGCACTGGCGCAGTCCTTCGATATTTTATTGCAAATGTTGGTCAATCTTGGACCCCATCGAATTTTCCACTTGGAACACTACTCGTGAACATTATTGGGTGTGCTCTCATAGGATTCGTAACAGCTCTACTCATCGGTCCATTATCACAACATCGAGAATTTCTAAGATTAGTACTCATCGTCGGATTACTTGGCGGTTTTACAACTTTTTCAACATTCGCACTCGACTCATTTGAACTCTTCGAAGATGGTCGAATACGACAAGCGGTGATGTACATTGTTCTAAGTAATGTATTTGGCCTTATTGCAGCGTGGGGCTCGTACAAATTCGGCTCTATACTGTTTACAACAACGTCAGCATAACGCTACGTAAAGGATTATTACTATGATTACTCTTTGTTTACTAGCATCAACAATGTTCGCTTTTCAAGAAGTTGAGCCAGAAATTAGTTCCGCGCCAGAAAGAGAATGGCGAACTCCAGCTGAAATAGAGGCTCGGTTACTTCAACTGGATTCAACTGAAACTGCAGTTGAAATTTCTACAATTGGGTATTCCAATAGTGGTTTACCAATTCGATGTATTCAAGTTGCAAGAGAGGGAAACATACCAATTGACACTCGCACTGCACTACTGGTCGTTGCAGGTATTGACGGCGACCTGTTACTTGGCACAGAAGTAGCAACAGATTTGGTAAGCACCTTGCTTGAAATGGAACCCGATGCTACCGCTTCGTTACTTCAAACACATAAACTTTTTATCATTCCGCAAGTAAATCCAGATGCGGCAAATTTTTATTTTCAACCAATTCAAAACGAACAACGACGAACGCTTACACCTACAGATGATGACCACGATGGAGTTCATGACGAGGATGGTACTGAAGACTTAAACGGAGATGGGTACATCACAATGATGCGTGTTCCTGATCTAGAAAAAGCAATGTACGTTGCAGATCCTGACGAACCAAGATTACATGTATCACCAGAGCCACTTGATGGTCAATCTGCCGACTTTGTTTTGTATTCTGAAGGTATTGACAATGATGGCGATGGGAAGTTCAACGAAGATGGAATTGGTGGAGTTGACCTAAACAAAAATTTCATGCATGGGTACAAATACCATGGAGATGGCGCTGGAGTTTGGCAACTTTGCGAGAACGAATCTAAGGCACTTGCTGACTTTGTCCTGCAACACCAAGAGATTGCATTCATACTTGTGTATGGACAACACGATACTCTTTCAAAACCGTTTTCTGAAAATGGCAACGACCCTGCAGGCGCACCTAAAAAACTTGCTGAGGGTGATGTTGATTTATACAAACGGATTAGTGAAAAGTTTGTCGAAATCACTGAACTTACAAAAGTAGATCAATCGAGTTGGGATGGAAGTTTTGTTGCGTGGGCGTATGCCCAATATGGAGTCCCTGCTTTCTCTACGCCATTGTGGACAAGACCTGAGCAGGAAAAAATAGAAAATGCTGCTGAAATAACCGAAGTAAAACAAGATGGTGAACAAGGTGAAGATTCTTCACGAAGACCTTCCATGCGTGGCGAATTTGATCGGCAAGCCATGCTAGATGAATACGATACAGACGGTGATGGCGAACTTGATGATAGTGAACGGGAAAAGTTTCGTGATGCAATGCAAGCGCAGCATGGTGGCCGAAGAGGTGGAGGGCAACGTGGAGCAAGGGGTGGACCGCCACAAAGTGGAGGGCCAAGCAACACCCCCTCTGACGATTCCGGTTTAACACCATCAGGCATTGGTGATATTTCACAAGAGACGATCGATGACATAATGGCTGCTGCGGAGACTGCAGGCTATCCAGTGACCGATGAAATGATGGAAGAGATCACTCCTGAAGACATTGAACAATTCGCAAAAATGTCTGGTGTTGAAATTAGACGTGTCAAAAGTAAACAGGACAGTACGTCGCCATCTGGAGTTGAGGAGAAGTGGCTTGCCTATTCAGATAATCAACGCAATGGTGAAGGTTTTATTGAATGGACAACATTTGAACATCCACAACTTGGGGCAGTTGAAATTGGAGGTTGGGTCCCCTACTTCAAATCACTTCCACCCACCGATACCATTCCATCAATAACAGAAAATCAAGCAAAATTTGTTATTGAAATGGCAAGTAATCTTCCAAACGTTCGGCTTACTGCTCCAAGTATTAAAAAACTCAGTAACGGTTTATGGGAAGTTACGGTTGCGGTCATCAATGATGGTTGGCTGCCAACTGGCACTGCGATGGCGAAGAAAAATAAACGTGCTCGACCATTAGTTGTACGCTTAGATGTGCCAAATGAAACTGTTTTGTCTGGCAGAAAAGTAAACTTGATTTGGTCGCTTGATGGTGAAGGAACTAGAAAGTGGTACAAGTGGATAATTCAAGGTAATGCAAACGAAAAAATAAATTTAATACTTTTTAATGAAAAGTATGGAAGTAATACCATTACATTTCCGCTTAAAGAAACAGAAGGAAGTGATGCTTAATGAGATTACTTACAACATTACTACTATTTTTTATTACTTCGACTTCGTTTGCACAAGCACCCTACCCGTCGAAAGTTGATTTGCGATTTGACCACTGGTATGACTATGCCGAAATGTCTAAAGCATTACATGACTTAGTTGATGCATATCCAGAACTACTTAGTATTGAATCTATCGGACAAAGTGTGGGCGGAAGAGAACTTTGGTTAGTTACATTAAATAATCCTAAAACAGGAAGTGACAGAGAAAAGACAGCGATGTTTATAGATGCAAACATCCACGGCAATGAAATCCAAGCCGCTGAAACTGTCCTCTATTCCATTTGGTATCTTTGTAAAAGTTATGGAGTAATCGAACGAATCACAGAACTTATAGACGAACGATCCTTTTACTTCATGCCCATGGAAAACCCAGATGGTCGAGAAGT
>DTSO01000131.1 GCA_012965315.1 Phycisphaerales bacterium
TTCGCAGAACGTAATCGAGGATGGTTATAAAGATTTTCAAACTCGCTGGTTACCAATTCTGGATGAGTTTGAAAAAAATGAGGTGAAGTTTGCGCTTGAAGTTCACCCAGCAGAAATCGCGTACGACATAGTTACCGCTAAACGTGCGCTTGAAGCAGTTGATTACCATCCTGCTTTTGGCTTTAATTTTGACCCAAGTCACTTACTTTGGCAAGGCATCGACCCAGCTATCTTTATTGATACATTTCCTGATCATATATTTCACGTTCACGCAAAAGATGTTGCAGTGAGAACAAATGGTGAGCGAGGTATTCTTGGTTCGCATTTGCCGTTTGGAGATGCAGGACGCGGTTGGGAATTCCGCAGTGTCGGCAGAGGCGATGTTGATTTTGACGACATCATCCGTGCGCTCAATCGCATTGGCTACGACGGTCCACTTTCAGTGGAATGGGAAGATGAAGGAATGGATAGACGTCAAGGTGCAATGGAATCATTGGACTATTTGCAGTCGATGGATGTTGTTCCACCGTCTGGCAAAGCATTTGATGCAGCATTTTCGGAGCAAGCATGAATAGAATCCGCACAGCGATGATTGGCGGTGGGATTGGCGGTTTCATAGGAGAAATTCATAGGATGGCAATGCGGCTTGATGACCGCTTCGACCTTGTCGCGGGCGCTCTTTCCTCAGAAAGCGCAAGAGCATTGGAAAGCGCTACGCAGTTAGGAATCCGTGGATATGAATCATGGCAAGAACTTTTGGAAAATGAAAAAGATACAGTCGATTGCGTAGTCATCGTTACGCCAAATAATTCACACGCCGAAATCGCAACATCCGCACTTGAATTGGGGTATCACGTAGTTCTTGATAAACCAATGACGCGAACGCTCGACGAAGCGGTTGCGTTGGCAGAGATTGCAAGTAATTCGAATAAAGTTTTTGCAATGACGTACACCTATACAGGCTACCCAATGATTCGCCAAATGCGCGCGCGCATTTTGGCAGGAGAGTTGGGAACATTGCGCACGGTAAGTGTTGACTATCGGCAGGGTTGGCTCGCAGAACCAATAGAAAAAGACGGTCAAAAACAAGCAAGTTGGCGTACAGATCCAAAGCTGAGTGGCGCTGGTGCACTTGGCGACATCGGAAGCCACGCTGAACAACTTGTTCGTTACACAACGGGTTTAACTATTAAACAAGTTCGCGGAGACATTCACTCGTTAGTGGATGGACGTCGAGTCGATGATCATGCAAGTGTTCAATTGAAATTAGAAAATGGTGTCACGGGAGATTTAGTTTGTTCGCAAGTTTGCACTGGGGAGCGAAATCATGTCTCCATTAGAGTTTGGGGAAGTAAAGGTTCATTTTTGTGGTCACACGGTCAGTGTGACGAATTGAAATTTACTGCTTCAAACGGTACTGAAACAATTTCTTTTTGCGAAGAAAATCGCGCACCTTCTGGTCACCCAGCGGGGTTTATCGAAGCGTTCGCCAATATTTACCGAGACTGCGCAAGCAAAATACAAGGTGAAAATGTTGAAGTTATAAATGAGAAAGACGGTTTAGCGAGTATGAAATTTGTCAATGCTGCATTGCTAAGCAAGGAAACGCAAGCATGGTCAGATGTCTAATTATTCTAATTTTTCTAGCCGGTTGTTCGGCACCGAAAACTGTTTTAATAATTTCAAAAACAAATGGATATCGTCACGCTTCAATTGAAACTGGAGTCATTGCTCTTACTGAAATTGCAACAGAGTTAGGTTGCAAAGTGATTGCGACAGAAGACACGTTAATACTGAACAATACTAATTACGATGTGCTCGTTTTTTTGAATACAACAGGAAATATTCTCAACAACGAAGAACGAGAATTAATCAGAAATTTTGTTGAAGAAGGTGGGGGGTTTTTAGGAATTCACTCGGCTGCTGACACAGAGTACGAATGGCCATGGTTTGGCGAAACGCTCCTAGGAGCTTGGTTCGTTCGGCACCCACCAATTTCAGAGGAAATCATTTACGTTGTTAATGATGCACATCCAGCCACGAAATGTTTACCAACGAAGTGGAAATGCACTGACGAGTGGTATGTCTACGATCGCGTCCCAAAGCAGGCCACTCTGCTCTTGCAAGTAAACGACCATCCCATCGCCTGGTGTTCAGAAATTGAAAATGGTCGAACTTTTTACACAGGAAGAGGTCATACAAAAGAAAGTTATAAAGAAACCTTGTTTAGGGAGCATTTACGGGGTGCACTTTCGTGGTTAACCAATAAATAGTCAAACCTATGGTAGAATGTCGTGTTCCGCTTTAATAAAGGCATACTATGACTACTGACATACCACAACTACTTACATTTGACTCATTTGGCTTAGACAGCGCTATTTTGGATGCTGTTAACAAACTTGGCTATGAATCTCCTACGCCAATTCAGGCCGAATCTATCCCACCTCTTTTAGAGGGACGGGACATTCTCGGACAAGCGCAGACTGGCTCAGGTAAAACGGCTGCTTTTGCTTTGCCGTTATTGTCAAATTTAAATTTAAAAAAACGAAGCCCACAGATATTAGTTTTGACACCGACTCGTGAACTTGCTATTCAGGTTTCTGAAGCATTCCAAAAATATGCCGGAAAACTGAAGGGGTTTCACGTTGTTCCTATTTACGGTGGGCAAGATTACCGAGTTCAATTCAGGGCACTTGATCGTGGCGTTCATGTCGTTGTGGGCACTCCAGGAAGAGTCATGGACCACATGCGCAAGGGAAGCATGAATCTCGATAATTTACAATGCTTAGTCCTTGATGAAGCAGATGAAATGTTGCGAATGGGATTCATAGATGATGTTGAATGGGTGCTAGAACAAATTCCAACAGAACATCAAACTGCCTTGTTCTCAGCAACAATGCCCAAGCAAATCGCAAAAATTGCAAAGAAATATTTAAACGATCCTGCTCTTATTCAAATTAATGATAAAAGTGCAACAGTAGATACCGTTCGTCAAAGATATTGGATGGTGAGTGGAATGCATAAACTCGATGCGCTAACTCGAATTCTTGAAGTTGAAGACACCGATGGCATTCTTGTTTTTGCTCGCACAAAAATAATGACTACGCAACTTTCTGACAAACTTGAAGCACGGGGTTTTGCTGCCAAGGCACTCAACGGCGATATGCCACAAAACCAAAGAGAGTTAACAGTTAACAAGTTAAAGTCAGGTAAACTCGACATTTTGATTGCGACGGATGTTGCTGCTCGTGGGCTTGATGTTCCGCGGATTAGCCATGTTATTAATTATGATGTTCCACACGACACAGAAACATATGTACATCGTATTGGCCGTACCGCGCGAGCTGGTCGAGAGGGCGACGCAATTTTGTTTATCTCGCCACGCGAAAAACGAATGCTCCATTCAATTGAAAAAGCAACTCGCCAAAAAATTGAACGCATGGATTTGCCAAGTCACTCTATGGTGAATGAGGTTCGAGTTGAAAGATTTAAACAACGCATTACGGATACGCTTGCCGTCGGGAATGAGAAATCATTTTTTGCTCAAATTGTAGAGTCGTACTCTATTGAACACGATGTTCCACCTGTTGAGATTGCAGTGGCATTGGCAAGTATGGCGCAGGGTGATTCACCATTACTTTTGGACAAAGAGGCTACACCAAGATTTGACCGGGAAGACAGAGGGGATCATTCAAATCGTAGGGAACGCCGAGATCGCGGAGACAGAAGCGACCGAGGTGATAGAGGTGACCGCAGAGAACGACGTGATAGGAAAGATAGAACGAAGAAAAGCGATCCAGTGACACAGGGTATGGAGCGATTTCACATTTCAGTTGGTAAGGCGCACGGTGTGAAGCCAGCATCTATTGTTGGAGCAATCTCTAGCGTGGCAGGATTGTCTGATAAAGAGATTGGTCGTATAGAGTTACACGATCGGTTCAGTTTCGTCGAACTTCCATTTGGTATGCCAAAAGAGGTATTTAACGATCTCAAGCACACAAAAGTTGCTGGCGAAAAATTGGCAATTTCAATAGTGAAAGACAGCTCTTCTAAACCAAAATCCTCAAAAAAGAAGCAAAAAGGCAAGGGCGGTAAGAAAAAGTGAAAATCATAGAACACGTCCGTTTCACGAGATAGTTATACAATAGAAGGATGAATCAGCAAGCCAATCATCCCTCCAAATTACTTCTTCCACGACTTTCAATAATGATGTTTTTGCAGTTTGCCATCGTCTGGGGTGCTTGGCTGCCTATTTTGTACCCGTTCCTTTTAGGGTACAGAGAATTTACCTTAACGGAGACCGGTTTGTGTCTATCAGCGGGAGCAGTTGGTGCGATCTTTGGACCATTTATTGCAGGACAACTCGCTGACCGTGTCATTTCAACTGAAAAGTTACTTGCCATTAGCCACCTCATCGGTGCAGTACTTGTGTACATGCTAGGTACTTCAGATACGTTTATGAATTTTGCGATTCTTTCTGGAGTCTATGGGTTTGTGTATGCGCCAACGATTGCCTTAACGAACTCGTTGGCATTCCATCATTTACCAAATCGTGATCGCGATTTTGGCAAGGTTCGATTGTGGGGAACAGTGGGTTGGATTGTTGCAGGAATCGCTGTAGGTCAGTACCTTCGGATTTGGTCAACTCCAGTTGGCGTTTCAATCGAAGAAATTACAGCTGTACAAAATGCTGGGCGGTCGATTGCATTTACAATTAGTGCTGTGCTTGGGATCGTCATGGGATTCTATTGTTTGACTTTGCCGCATACGCCCCCATCTACGAATCAGAAAAGCCGTTTTGCTTGGTTGGAAACACTTCGAGAAATACGAATGCAACCACTTGTAACGCTATTTATCATTGCGGTTCCAGTTAGTATTATTCACCAATTCTATTTTGTCTACACAAGCGATTTTGTGACGGGAATTCAAAATACTGCAGGAAGCGATGCAGCAAATCTTTTTGCAAATGGAATTAACACTGTCCTTGGAGTTGGTGGCGGGGGACTGATGACAATCGGGCAAATGAGCGAAATTCTTGTCTTGGCGTGTATGCCGTTCTTAGCAGTTAAATTTAGCAAGAAAACACTTCTCTGTACAGGTCTAGTGGCATACGGGCTTCGAATGGCAATCTTCGCCTATTTCCCAACGTTAGTTCCGGTCGTCATCGGTGTTGCACTGCACGGAATTTGTTTCGGCTGTTTCATTTTCGTCGCGTTTATGGTTGTTGATGAATTTTGCTCGACGGATGTTCGCGCTACTGCACAAAACTTTTTCAACCTCGTCATTGTTGGCGTTGGGATTATTGTGGGGAGTTTGTTTGCAACTGCTCTAGTCGGCGAGTGGGCAATGGTTGATGGCGAAATGGATTACTCAGCTTTATTTTTAGTACCGATGTGGCTGTCACTGGCTTGTTTCTTGATGCTTTTAGTGTTCTATCCAAATCTTAAAGAACTGCAATCTAAGTAACTAAAGAAACACATAATAAAACAACCCGCTGATAACAGCGGGGTGTTCTTTGTGTATGTGTGTTAGAGAGAGAAACGCACATGACACAGGTGAAAAAGAGCATAAAAGAGATGTTAACCATCTTTAGAGGGAAGAAGGCCCGCATCGCCGGCGGTAGAACGTTCGTGCTCTACGTACAAGAGTGCATTTATTTCATATTGATACACAAAGTTATAAATAAATTGGTGTAGTTTGATCACTTTTGGTCTTTGAGTTATAGGACCAAGAAAACCATATTTGTTTGTTAATTGACGAAAAAAACCGTGCTTTTAGGTATCAGACTATTATTTATCGCCTCTTTTACAATAGGTGTTGTTTTTTACTAATAAAACACCATTTTGTACTATAACCTTCTATTAACCATGAACTTAACACAACAACAAATCAAAGATAGTTCCGATGAACGACTTGTAGCCGAATGCACAACCGGCAATGCTGTTGCTTGGGAAGAATTCATCTCTCGATTTGGACGATTAATTTACTCTGTTGCAGTACGAAGGGGATGCAAAAACGCTGACGCTGAGGAAGTTTTTCAACAAACTCTTACGCTTGCATGGCAACATCTTTCGCAGTTAAAAGAGATTGCTGGATTACGTTCTTGGCTTGTAACAACAGCACTTCGTGAATGTTGGCGCGTTCAACGCACAACTTCAAAACACGATGGTGTCGAGTTGTTGCCTGGCGATCGAGTCGTTGCTGACAGCGAGTTAATTGAAACATGGGAGCGTCAAGATATACTTCGACGAGCTCTAGCTGAACTGGGCGACCCTTGCAATTCACTTCTAATTGATTTATTTAATCGAGAAAAAGGTGAGGGATATGAAAATATTGCAAGGCGGCATGAAATATCAATTGGCAGTATCGGGCCAACTCGTGGCCGATGCTTTACAAAATTACGACGCATACTTGGGAGAATGGGTCTCCAACAAATTTAGTTACCTATCCAAAGGAACACGTTACTTATGTCACTAAACAAGAATTTAATCGAACAAATATTAGCTATGCAAGCTGGCGATTTGAATGAGCAAGAAGCAAGTTCTATTCGTCAATCTATGTACCGTAATCCAGAAATGGCTGAATTATTTGAATCATGGAAGATGATTTCGACTCTTATTCAATCCGATGATTCAGTTAGCCCGCCAGATGCCGTTATTGAACGTGCGAAGCGTTTGGAAATGCCAAAGGTTACACCACCCGTAGTCGAACAAGGTGCGCTTGCGTCTATCCTCAATAAAATTGATGGTTTTGTCGCTCGACTAATTCACGACAGCCAACTTCAGCCAGTTGCAATTCGGTCTGGGTCAGAAGGAAATTTGCATCAGGTTTGGGAAGCAGGTGAATTTGATATTGATATCATCGTTGATAAAAATGACAAAAGCGGACAATGGAAACTGCGAGGTCAAATTATGTCTGACGATAATTTGGACGGACTTCCAGTAGCAATCGTAATGGCAGGAACAACAAACGTACATTCGGAATGCAAACTTGATGAGTCTGGCATTTTTACTTTTGATGTAAATGCTGGGACTTGGGGATTGCGAATTGGAACTGAAATGCAATCAGTAACATTGGAACCAATTGCACTGTAATGACACAACAAGAGATGACATCTGATCTTTTAGACCTTCTGATCTCAACGCCCGTTGAACAGCGGTGGCCTGTATTGCGCGACTCAGGGAAGCCGTTGGAAGAACTGCATGCGATGATGCTTGAAGTTTCAAATCGAACGATGGTTGACTTGAAGTCGGCGAAAAACTCTGGGAAAGTTGTTGTCGGACTGGCAGATGTTACGAATGATTCACTTTGTATGGCGAAAGCGCGTCGTACGCTTAGTAGAGTTCTTGCCTATGCATCAGAATATGATTGTGCAATTGAAACTGCAAATGAAGGTTCGCAAATTGCATTACAAGGTGGGTTGCAAGAAGAGGCAGCTCGAGGCCAACTCGCTTCAATGCACGCTTTGACAGAGATGGGCCGTTTTGATGAAGCAGCACAAGTCGGTAAAGAAGCTCGCGTTATTTTTAATGAGTTAGATCTTCCAGCGATGTCTGCCCGAGCTGACATTAATTTAGGCGTTGTGTATCAACACATGGGTCAACCAGAAAAATCCATCATATGTTTACAACGAGCGAAAGATGGCGTCGCAGACGAACCAAATATTCTAGGTCATTTAGAAAATAATTTAGGCGAAGCATTGCTCGCAGTAGATGATATTGAAAATGCAGAATGTGCATTTCAAAATGCACGTGAAGCATTTCTAGATGCGAAGGCATCATTGACCGCAGCAATTGCTGAAGGAAACCTTGCAGACTTAGCAGCAAGAAGAGGTCGACTGTCTGAATCTCTTTCTTGGTTTGAACATGCAAGACAGCGTTTAGCGCCAATCGATGCTGGGGGACATCTTGCCCGACTTTTGGCAGAGCGTGCGGAAACTCTTTCTACTGTTGGGATGTATGAAACATCAAAACGTGCGTATGAAGAAGCAATTCCTCGGCTTGACGAAGCATGTCTGCCAGTCGAAGCTGCTAGAGCTCGCCGTGGATTCGGAAGAACACTCTTAAAGATTGGCGATTTGTCTTCTGCATCAACGATGCTTGCTTCTGCGGCAATTGCATGTGAAGAATTATCTTTATTTACGGAACGGGCATCAGTCGATTTAGATAGAGCAAGACTTGCAATTTCTTTTGGTAATATGGATGAAGCCCAGCGTTTAGCCTATCAAGCGTTAGCACGATTTCAAAATAAACCAGTACATGAAGCCGAAGCGCGTCTTGTTTTAGCGCATGCACTGTTACATCACGATCCGCTTCGTGCTGAAAGCGAAATAGATGCAGTCGAAGTTTTAGCGAGGCGTTTAGATATTCCACCAGTATTGGTCAGCGTGTTGCATCTACGTGGTCAACTTCGCAGGTCTCAAGGAAGATTAAGTCTTGCAGTGGCAGCATTTAGTGAAGCCATTGACCATGCCGACCGAATTCGCGGAACAGTTCAAGCGGATAGGTGTCGCGCTGCAATTGGCCAACAACATCGTCAAGTTTTTGAAGATCAACTTGCAACTCTCATAGAAATGGGAGATGAAAATAGGACAGCTCAAGCATTTGTAGTTGCGGACAAAATGGGTCGTCGGGTTTTGCTTGATCAAGCCCGAAGGGCAGCAACGTTACAAGACGCTGAAGTTACGAATGAAGAAACAAATGCAACACATCCCGACCAACGAGAATATACGTTACTAAAAGAAAAATTAAGCGTGATGTATAGCCAACTGGCTGACGGCATAGATGAAACTACTTTTAACGTAGATCGTTGGAGAAAAAAACTTCGTGCAACTGAAGTTCAACTTGAAACACTTGAGTTACGACTTGCAGCTTGCGGAAACGCAAGTTATGAATCTTCTCGTTTAGATATTGCTGAATTACAACTTCGTTTAACTTCTGATACGACCCTATTGCAATACGCAATTGTGGATGAAAAAATTATTGCATTTGTTGTAACTTCTGATTCAGTTGAAATGGTCAGACATCTTGGCAATGTTCATGAAATTGAAGATTTACTAGAAACATTTAGATTTCAAGTAGACCGGGCAGTTGGTTCGTCTGTGGTTTCGCGTCGCCGATTCCCACGCATGATAGAAGACACAAAAAATGTCCTTGCAGAGTTATACGACGTTTTATTTTCTAGATTACCGAAAAATATTTCCGAATCAAATCGACTAGTCATTATTCCTCAGGGGTTATTAAATTTGGTTCCATTCCATGCATTGCATGATGGCGAACAGTATCTCATTGAGAAGTGTGTTATTCAATACGTGCCTAGTGCCTCACTGTACAAACATGTAGTTGAACGGCAGTCACGAAATACTATTGATTCACCATTGGTAATTGGATGTGTCGCAACAGAACTTCCTGCTATTGAAGAAGAAGTTGATCAGGTAGCTGCATTTTTGGGTACAAGTACAACAATACTTCGAGATAAAGAATCTACAGTTTCCAATTTTCGAAAATATGCAACGAAAGCGAGCATTTTGCATTTAGCGGGTCATGGTTGTTTTTCAACTTCAAACACTGGAGCGACAGGCATTCGTATGTATGACCGATGGTTGACACTCAATGAAATAAACTCGTTGAATCTCAGCGCGGAATTAGTCGTTTTGAGTTCATGTGAATCGGGGCCAGCGCGTGCAATTGACGGTGACGATGCTACTGGTTTATTTCAAGGCTTTCTTGCGGGTGGTGCAAAGGGTGTTTTAGCTAGTTTATGGCGTGTATCTGATGAATCATCAAAAAATACATTTGCATATTTTTATAGCAAGGCGTATAGTAAAGACTGTACTCTGCCATTTGGAAAAGCACTGCAGCAAGCGCAACTTGAGGTAATGAAGGAAATGCCTCACCCCGCGCACTGGGCAGCGTTCATGTTTACAGGAGCGGACCAATAATGAAGAGAATTTTAATACACGTATTTGTGACGATGGGAATTGTCTCAGCAAATGCAACTGCCCAACCATGTTCAGAATTGTCTGAGCAATTAGACGGAACTGTTGTTTTTAAATTACAACCTGGTTCTAATCCTATGGATGTCATCTCTGCGATGATTGAAGTGAATCCACAGGTTGCATATGAACTGATTGACCAAATTCAAAATCGTGATATTTACCTTGTGGAATATACTCCGCCAGGATCGTGGACACCTGGTATTTGGCATGATTTTGAAGAGGAGTTTAAACATTGGGATGGTCCAGATGGAATTGTTGATTGGATTGAATTCGCTGCAATGAATGAAGCTCCTGAAGGTGGTACTGGGAGTACGTTTGTTGACTCGCCATCTTTTACAAATGTGCTGTTTAAAACTCAATACCTTGTAACAAAACTTGGGTTAACGCTCGCACACACTTTTTCCCAAGGACAAGGAACTGTTGTTGCGGTTTTAGATACTGGCGCAGATCCTTCTCACCCAGTTTTAAGCAATGTCTTATTGAATGGAATAGATTTTGTTGATAACGATGGATTCCCATTGGACGTTGGTAATGGAATTGATGATGACAACGATGGACAAATTGATGAAATGGCAGGTCACGGCACATATGTTGCTGGATTAGTAGCCTTAGTTGCTCCCGGCGCAAAAATCCTCCCTGTTCGTGTACTTGACAGCGAGGGGCGAGGCGATATTTGGACGCTTTCTAAGGGAATATATTACGCAATTGACCAAGGTGTTGAAGTAATCAACTTAAGTTTGGGTTCTACTGAAGATTCTGATGTTATTGAGGAGGCGCTCGATGAAGCGCGCGAATATGGAATAGCAGTGGTTGCTGCTGCAGGAAATTGCAGTCAGTCCCATCCAAAAATATTCCCAGCAATGAAAGTTGATTGGGTGATTGGTGTCGCAGCAGTCGATGAATTAGATATAGCAGCACCGTTTACAAACTTCAACGACAACTTAACAATTTCTGCTCCAGCAACAACCACATTGAATGGGAAGGGTTTTCCAATCGAAGAACTGTCGGTGTTTAGTTCAACACCTGGCGGAGGCTACGCCGCGTGGGAAGGTACAAGCATGGCTACGCCATTAGTGTCTGGTGTTGCCGCTCTCATTCGTTCACAACATCCTGAATGGGATTGTGATTCTTCGACAATCGACGAAGTGGTTACCCTAATTGTAGAGGGTTCTGTTCCTATCGATTACCTCAATGGCGGACTTGCTGGTTACCTTGGAGCAGGTCGAATTGACGCGCAGGGTTCAGTTTCACTAGGACCTATTGCTCCAGTGCTGGGCGATTTAAATGCAGACGGTGTTGTTAATTTACAAGATTTGATGGACTTAATTGCAGATTGGGATTCAACACATTCATCAGCTGATTTAAATGGCGATGGTAATGTTGGCTCTCATGACGTTCTTGTAATGATTGCAAACTGGAGTTAATCAACGATTTAACTTAGTCACTCCTGGCTTTGCAACAGTTGGCATTGCGAGTTCGCTAAATGCATATTCTTTTGGACCAAGCCGAGTTGTACTTGCAAGCATGTCGGAATAAGAAATTTTCTGTCCGGTGTACGCTGCTTCTCTACCTAGTATTGCCATCATTGTAGATTGAGCCATGAAATCTCCATCGTTAATTGTCGGCGTGTCTCCTCGAATTGCTGCTTGAAGTTCATTATGTTCTACTTGGTACATGTTTGGATTTTCACCCTGGTATGTCCAATCAGATGATCCAGTAAAGACAGGTGCGCCTGTCCAACCGTTGACAACGCAAGTTCCAGTTGCCCCTGTGATGAAATCGTTGTTGTCGTTATAGCAAAAGGGCATTTGTCGACAATGCAAGTGCGTTCTTCTGCCGTCAGCATATTCAAAAACAACACCAAAATGATCGTAGACATTTCCTCGATCATTGCCTTCGTGCATTAGTCTTCCGCCAACTGCTGTTGCACTTACAGGAGTAACATTTTTCATCGCCCAGTTGATTTTGTCAATGGAGTGACACGCTTGTTCAACAATATGGTCGCCAGATAGCCAATCGAAATGCACCCAGTTCCGCATTTGCCATTCCATATCACTCCAAGATTCTTTGCGTGGTTTTGTCCATAGTGGGGCAGCGTAATAGGTTGCGAAATACGATTCGATGTCGCCGATTGCACCGTTGTGAAGTTGTTCAAACATTGCTCGTAAAGGGTAGCTGTAACGCCAACAGAAGCCAGACATGAGATTCGTATTATTTTCTTTTGCGAGTTTGGTAGATTCCATCACGCTTCGAACACCAGTTCCATCAACTGCCATCGGCTTTTCGCAGAATACATGTTTCTTTGCTTTGACTGCAGCGGCAATGTGTTGAGGTCTAAAGTGTGGAGGTGTTGTCAAAATAACCAAGTCAACGCCAGAGTCTATAACTTTTTGAAATGCATCGAACCCAACGAATTGTCGTTCCTTTGGAACTTCTGCTCTTGTCCCTTTTTCACCAACGAGAGAAGTTAAACTGCTATTAAGTCTGTCTTCAAAAGCATCGCCCATCGCCCAAATGACAGCGGTGTCATTGGCAGAGAGTGCTTGGTTTGCTGCACCAGTTCCGCGTCCACCGCAACCGATAAAACCGATTTTAATTGGTTCGCGTTTCTCTTGTACTGCCCATGCAGGTAGAGTAGTGGCGGTGACAGCAGTTACTGCGCTAGCTGCTTTTACAAATTCTCTTCTTGAAACATTATTCATTATAGTTTTCTTTATTTATTACGATACGTAATCCTACAAAATCAGCATCAGCAAACCACCATGGGCTTCTTGGTAACTGAGGGTCAGTTATATTCCAATCTTTAATTGGAGTCAACAAAGAACTCGATCCAATTTCTTCTGCTGGTGTTCTAAAACTTCCCCCAATAACACGATGTCCATCTTTCGTTGTAACCCATTCGCCAACGTTGCCGCGCATGTCGTATATTCCAAGCGTGTTTGGTTTTGTAGTTGCGATTGGGTGTGTTGTTTTATCTGCATTCCATTTATGCCATGCGCCGCCGCCCATCGTGTTCGCAGAATTCCATTGTTCGATAGTCGGAATTGAAATGGTTTGATTTGTTCTTGTAGACAACCAGCGGCAAAAAGATTCAGCTGCTTGTGCTGACATCGAAATTGCTGGGTAATTTGATCTTCCGAATCCACGGTCTACGGAAGCGTAAGCGGGGGTAGGGCCTGTTACTGCGTCTACACCGGCATATAAATTGTCTGGACTGTTTATGAATTGCAAGAAGATGTCATACAGGTCCCAAGGTATTTCGGTTCGTGAAATCCAGAAATTTCCTTCTTTAGATGTGACGTGTACCATCTCAAATGAGAAATCAGTGCCGGAGACGTATTGTGTGAGTCTTGCTGTTTCTTTTTCGCTCTGTCCGGAACAATTAATCAAGAACAGTGTCAGTAGTACTATGCTTTTATTAAGCCACATTTAAAGCATCATAGCTCTATTTAAAATAGCGTTAGCAAATTTAGTTGCAGAATTCAAATTGTGTCTGAAAAATAGGGATGGTTCAACTAATTCAAGTTCGTTTAATAGCAATTCGCCTTCTTCAGACCGAAGATAATCAAACCGAGCGTACAACAAGTCGTTCTGTTGGGGAACCGCTTTTAATGTACTGTGCATTGTTTCAATTTCAGTATTAGAAAACGTGAACGGCATGTCAATTGCACCAAAGTCGTCTTGAACTCTGTAATCCCCTTCTACAGGAATTTTCTGCACACCGTGGGTGAATTCACCGTCAATGAATACTGCTGATAACTCGCCTTCAGTTTCAACACTATTTAAGTAGGGTTGAATCATCATGTCTTGGTGTACATTATCGACTAAGAACTTTTGTGCTTTATCAAGCTCATCAGTGGAAAAACGTAAAGTGTCTGAAGCGCATGCTCCGACTTGTGGTTTTATGAAACCGCGTGTCACATTCAAACTGGACATTACGGTTCGGATGTCGATAGATTCGTTCTTTGATATCCAAGTTGTCGGAGCAATTATTGTGCCGCTTTTTTCAAGTTCAAGAAGATAAGATTTATGTGTATTCCACTCGATGATGTTCGCATTATTGAAAAGTCGAGGAACAGTTTTGCACCAATTTACAAATTCTACTTTTCTAGGATGGTAATCCCAAGTAGTTCTTATTACAGAAATTGAAAATTGGTTCCAATCTATAGATCCCGTCCAGGAAGGTCTTTCTACGGTTGCGCCTTTTGATTCTAATGCTTCAATCAGTGGATTGTCATCGACTTCCCACCCTGGCAAATTGTCACAACTAACGAGGGCTATTTTCATGTGTTCTCTTTATCTCTTAACCATCTGCAAAGAATGGTTCCTATTCCAAGTGAGAGTGGTAATAGTACTAGTGCGGTTCTGTAATTTCCTGCGATTCCCCAGAAAAACCATGGCTTAAAGCCAGCGCGAGACTCGCGTGAAATTTGCTTAACAACGGCTATGTCTTTATGAAATGTTTGTTTGAGCAATGTCATTTTTCGATGGGAACAATAGCAAATTGATCAACATCAACTAGCCCAAGGTCACTGAGTTTTAGTTTTGGAATAACCGAAAGTGGAACGAAACTGAGTGGCATAAACGGGTCGTCGAGAGGACAACCGAGAGAGGCACTTGCGCGAAGCAAAGCGATTTGTTGTTCGATTACTTTTGCTGGTTCAGCATCAGACATCAATCCTGCAATCGGAAGAGGGAGTAATGCAAGCAGTTTCCCATTTGAAACAACACACTGTCCACCGCCAGAATCGCTTAATGTTTTTGCAGCGATGAACATGTCTGAATCGTTATCTCCAACTACAGCGATGTTATGAGCATCGTGCCCAACAGTCGATGCAATTGCGCCGTTAGTAAAACCAAATCCCTTGATGAACCCTAATCCAATGTTGCCTGTATTGTGATGACGTTCGATGACAGCCATTTTTAAAACATCGTTGTTTGAATCTGCAACGATCAAATCATTTTCAATGATTGGTTCAATGAGCAATTCATCTGTAAACAACTGATTTGGAATTAATCCAATAACTCGGATGGACTTTCCAGAACCATTAATGCGAAATGAATCGGTAGTTATAGAGTCGGGAAGATGAACGCTCTCTTTTGCTATTGACCAATCGGTTTCATGTTTAATCTCAACAATTGTTTTACTATTCTCAGCAACGAGATTTCCATGATGCCACGTTTGCCTTGGGTAAGGTGATTGCAAATCGTCAAAGAGTACAAGGTTTGCAAATTTTCCAGTATCGATTGAACCAATTTGGTTTAGTTCGTAGTGGTCGGCAGTGTGCTTTGTGGCAATGCAGATGGCAAGGATTGGGTCGAGCCCAAGCGTAATTGCTTTACGAATAATGTGGTCAATATGTCCCTCATCTCTAAGGTCGGCAGGGTGTCTGTCATCGGTACAGAAGCAAATTTTATGAGCATTTTCTGAAGTAACAATTGGTAATAATGCTTCGAGGTTTTTTGCTGCACTTCCCTCTCGTATATAAATTTGCATCCCTGCAAGTAGCTTTTCATTTGCTTCTTTTGCAGTCGTACTTTCGTGGTCGCTTGAAATTCCAGCGGAAATATATTTCAATAATTGTTCGCCAATAAGTCCAGGACAATGTCCGTCGACTTTTCCATACCGCAATCCCATTTTAATTTTCTTGTGTACTTCTGGGTCATCGAAAATAACGCCAGGATAGTTCATCATTTCCGCAAGTGCAATTACACGTTTATCAGAAAACAATGGTTCTAAATCATCTGCGGTGAGTGTTGCTCCGCTTGTTTCAAGTGGCGACGCTGGAACGCAGGAACTTGCTGCAAAAAATGCATCAAAAGGGATGTTTTTCGCATCATCCATAATTAATGTAATACCTGCAATGCCAAGAACATTCGCAATTTCATGCGGGTCAAACACAGCCGAAGTTGTTCCATGAGGAAGTGTAAGTTTTGCAAAAGAAGTTGGAGGCAACATAGTTGATTCAACATGCATGTGTGCATCAATAAAACCAGGAGCAATATACGACCCGTTTACATCGATGACTGTTTCAGCTTCAGTTGCGCCAAGTACTATTTTTCCATCTAAAATTCCAATGTCAATGTGTTCTATTGAACGGTTTTGAACATTGATGACTTGACCGCCACGAAGGAGTGTGTCGACTCTTTTCATTCTTCAGAAAGTTCAACTGAATCGCCGGGCAGCATCACGAGCACATCGATATCTTTTGGAGCAAACCGTGCAACATCGACTTCGATAGGAGGCCAAGTGTTGTAGTGCATTGGCACAGCAGTTGGTGCGCCAATCATCTCGGCTGCAACGCCAGCCATTTCTGGTGACATGGTGAATCGGTCGCCAATTGGCAGCAGGGCGATATCTGGCTGATAGATTTGGCCTAACATTTCCATATCAGAGAACATGGCTGTATCTCCCGCGTGGTAAATCACGGCACCCCCAAATTCAACAATTAACCCACACGGCATTCCCATATATATGCCTTTGTAACTTGAGGAGTGAATTGCAGGCGTAAACGAAATGGCACCGAAGGGGGCTTCTATTCTTCCGCCAGGATTACCCGGTTCATTATTTTCGTGGCCTTGCTCTTGGAGGTAATTGCAAATTTCGAACGCCGCAAAGACAGTTGCATCATTTTTTTTGGCAATTTGCTCGCAATCAGCAAAGTGATCAAAGTGACCATGCGTAATCGCGATGTGCGTGCAAGTAATATCGCTGGCAGCGCAGATAGCGACGGGATTATCCGTAAAGAAGGGGTCAATAAGTAAACAGTTGGTTCCATCGTCTATTTGGAAGCATGACTGTCCATAGAAGGTAAGTGTGATTGCCATTTGCGCGAACTCCTTGAAGGCATCGTAGCAAAGAGAATGCCCTGAGGTGTCGTATTACCTTAGAAGCAGTTTTGATTGCAATCGCCCAAAAAGTGTTGGTTGTTGGCTTTGCGAGTTTCGTGTAAGATTCCGACAAAAGCGAGTGAGAATCAATCGCAATAAGGAATTTCAATGTCTTTCAAAGTATTTTTATCGGTAATAAGTGCTCTTTTCATAGTTCAATCGCCTTGTATAGCGACTTCGCGAACATCTCCCTGGGTTTACGACTCTCGCACGATGATGGAAGGCGAAATTGAATATGAACAATGGGTGACATTTAAAACAGACAAAAAAAATGATAGTGATTACAACGAGTGGCGGTTTCGACATGAACTTGAATGGGGTGTAACGGACCGTTTACAACTTGCATTTTATTTTGCAGATTGGAAGATCAAACAAACTTCAGATCAAGAAAAAATAACGTTTAGAGATGTTGCGTTGGAGGCCGTATATCAAGTACAAATTCCAAGCATTGATCAGGTTGGTATAGCGATGTATGGAGAAATCAAATATGGACCAGAGTTTTTAGAACTTGAAGGTAAATGGATTTTGGAGTGGGAATTTGAACAAGTTTCTGTTCTTTATAATGTAACTGTAGAAGCAGAATGGGAAGGCGATGATTTAGGCGAAACGAAAGGTAAACTTGAAAATTCTTTTTCGCTTACATATCAACCCGAACCATCGATGACATGGGGAGTGCAAGCAGTTTGGGAAAAAGAATTTCCTGAATGGAATTCTATTGGTAATGATATCGTTTCTATTGGTCCATCGTTCTCGTGGCAGAATTCGAATTGGTGGTTTAGCATCTCGCCTTTATTTCAAATTACCGATGTTGATTCAGAACCAGACTTACAAGTTCGACTTCTTTTTGGAATTGATTTTTAATGAAACGAATACTACTAACTATAATGGCAAGTTTTAGCATCATTGGGTGTATGGATTCAATTTCGGTTGCTCCAAAAATAGCAGAATTAGGAACCGTTTCAAATGCAATGCGACTTGAACGAGGCAGGGCTGTTTACATAACGAGTTGTTCTAGGTGCCACAATGCAGTAAGAATTACTCGATTTACACAATCTAAGTGGGATGGGATATTGCCCGAAATGATTGAAAAATCTAAGTTAAATAGTTCTGACTCAGTGGCTGTCACCGCGTACATCCGGAAAGTTTTAAACGCGTCGACGACGACCGCTCAGCCCAGCAAGAGTGAGTAGGGCGATAGCGCCGGGAGCTGGAATCATTTGGTATGAAAAAGCGTACTGTCCAAGCACAGAAAAATCTGCAGTTCCAGCAACTGACCAATGGTCATTTTGATACGTGAGAAATTGAATTGAATCGCTTGCGAATTCTGTTAGCGAGATGTCATATAAGTTCACTGTTCCCGTTGGCGAAGTTCCAAGATCGCCCCACGCAAAGCCCGCTGAAGTTTGACCGTGATCCCAACCGAGCATTGCATTTACTAACTGTGTGCCATTACCCATGTCGTACCAGTCAGTAGCGCTTCCTGTGTCACCGGTTGCAAACCAATCAGTTCCCGTTGATGTTGTTGCTGAAATTCCTAGGAACTGGTCAGCAAGACTGTCGCTAGGGTCTGTGATTGGAATGCCATCAAACAAGCCAATGAGCGAAAGCCCTGCGTCAGTGGTAGTGAGCATAAAAGAGAGTTTTCCAACAGTTTCAATACCGTCATTATTTAGAATTGCTGCAAGAATTTCTTGGTCAGACAATGCAAATTGATGGTTGGGATTATTTAAAATACCCCAAGTATTCCCTGCATACATGTCATAATCACCACTCGTACTATTGATAGTTACGTAGTCAGCAAATAGCACGGCGGGACTTGCAAGTAATAGCGTAAAAACTAGGTTTTTATAGTTCAAAAATGACATGGGCTGTTTGTTCATCGGCCTAAAAAGAGGGTCTCCTAACTACTTCTTACCATCAACCCATTCAAATGTTCGCAAAAAAATTCCGAATAGACGGCTCAAACTACCTATTTTCACAAAATAGGTGAAATAAGTCCGATTGCGTTTTGCCAGAGTCTTTTTTGGATGGACCAGTTTGACACAGTTACTGCGTCTACAGAGGTGGATTGTTCTATGTATGAAGATTGTAAAAAGCGTAATTCACTTGCGAAATCAGTGTCATACACGAGCATGTTGACTTCAAAATTGAGTTCTAAACTTCTTCGATCTAAATTTGCAGAACCGATGAGAGCTAGATTTCGATCAATGGTGAGCGTCTTCGAATGGAGTAACCCGCCGTGGAATTCATGGATATGAATTCCAGCATCAAGCAGTTTTGCAAAACTGCTTTTACTCGCCGCAGCAATGAGTTTGGAATCATTTTTTGCAGGTAGTACTAAGTGCGTTTCGATTCCTCTTCGAGCACAAATGAGTAACGCTAACTCTGTTGAATCATCTAAACAAAAATACGGAGTAGTAATAATTAATTCTTCTTGTGCAGCAAAAAATGCTGTTTGGAGTAATTGACTAAGTGCACGGTTGTTGCTGTTCGGGCCCGTCGCCATTAACTGGGCGGGGAAACCATGTTCAGAAACAACTATTGGTTGTTGCAATATATTCGATAAATCTTCATCACTATCCATAAACCAATCTTGAATAAAGATGGCTTGTAATTCGCGTACGATGGGTCCTGTTAATCGTACGGAAGCATCGACCCAAGGCGCAAATTTTTTCTTTGGTGCAAATGAAGCTTCTGCAATGTTGTTGGAGCCCATGTAACCAATCGTGTTATCTATAACCGCTATTTTTCTGTGATTACGCAAATCTAATCGTACGAGCGCTGCCCTAAAAATATTTGAAGGGAGAGCGGCGCTAACTAAAACACCACGATTTAGTAGTTGTTTGCACGCATTAGACTCTAAAAAATCTCTTGCCCCCACAGAGTCTAATAATAGTCGGCAAGTGACACCTCTTTCTGTTGCATTGATGAGTGTTTCTGAAATTAATTTGCCCGCATCATCATCAAGCATAATGTATGAAAGAATATGGCAGTGTTCTTTTGCTTGATTAATATCATCAGCGAGCGAACGAATCCATTTTTCAGAGTCGCCAAATAATGTGGCATTGTTCCCGTCAAGAACATACGATGCCCCAACTGTTTCAGCTATTGAAGCGATAGAGCCGAATTTCTGTTTAGTTGAATCTTTACTAAACGAGGCGCAGCAATTATGTGTGGATACATTTTGTGGGATTAACGAGAGGATTTTTTTATGGCGTTTCATTCGGGTGGAACCAAGTCGCATAGTTCCGAACAACAGGTATATAACCGACCCAACAAATGGGATAAAAACGATGAGTAATATCCACGATAACTTGGCGGATGCTGTTTTCTTCCTTTGAAGAATTACAATCGCAATCACCAATACCTTGAGGGTGAATTCCCCAATAATAAAAATAAGTGGCCATGACGAAGTAAGCATATGTTCAAGATACCCTTATTTTGTAAGTAGTTACTTCATGGTTACTTGAGCAAAATCGGTCAAGTCAAATTCTGCAGCAATTCCCTTGTCAATCTTGCCGAAATTGGTGTGTAACCAATTTAATCGAGTGATTTTTTCTTTTGCAAGCGCTTCGAGTTGTCGTTCTTGATTTGGAGCTGATCCCCAGATTAATCTGCTTGGTGTGTTGGTTACAAATGTCATGTATCCAGAACTGCCCCATTCAGAGAGGTCAATTTTTTGAATTTGCGTTAACCAACTTTTGTCGTAAATGAGATGAAGGACCTTTAGACTGTCTAGAACGTCATCTCCATTCCAACTTGTACCTGCTTTTTGTGGTCGATTGTGGCTTGGGTTAATGAGTGTAATGAAGTGGTGT
>DTSO01000132.1 GCA_012965315.1 Phycisphaerales bacterium
CAACGAATTTTTCACAAGTTAACCGAAGCAACGACGCTTGAACATTTTTGCGCAACAAGATACATCGGCAAAAAACGATTTAGCTTAGAAGGCAGCGAATCACTCATTCCCATGATGAGTGAACTTATCAATCACGCAAGCGACGAAGGTGCAGAAGTTGTAACCATTGGTATGGCGCATCGTGGAAGAATTAATGTACTTGTAAATATTCTTAATAAATCGTACGACCAACTTTTTACTGAATTTGAAGAGAGTTGGGCAGAAGATTATGTGAAAGGTGGAGGCGACGTTAAATACCACCTCGGCTACAGCGCAGACATCCTAACTGCACATGATTTACCCATGCACATAACGCTCGCGTCAAACCCATCCCATTTAGAGTTCGGGCACTCTGTTGTTTTAGGCAAAACGCGTGCAAGACAAAGAGCCCAACATGAAGAAGATAGGTCGCTTTGTATTCCACTTCTAATCCACGGCGATGCAAGTTTCCCGGGGCAAGGTATCGTTGCAGAAATGTTCAACATGGCACACCTTGACGGCTACACCGTTGGTGGAACGATTCACTTTGTAATCAATAATCAAATCGGGTTTACAACAAACCCACACGACAGTTACAACGGAAGATATTGCACTGACATTGCAAAAATGGTTAGCGCTCCAATTTTCCATGTCAATGGCGACGATCCAGAAGCATGCGTTCATGTAGTACAAATGGCAGTTGAATACCGACAGAAATTTCATAACGATGTAATTATTGATGTCTGGTGTTATAGAAAACATGGACACAACGAAGCAGACGAACCTTCATACACACAACCGATGATGTACGACATCATTCGTAAAATGAAAACCGTTACTGAGAAATACGGCGATGAACTCGTTGCCAATTCCATAATTGATTCGAAACAAAGAAGTGCACTGGTTGAAGACGTTCGCTCTAAACTTGACGAATCGCAACAACGTTCTCTTGAACAACCCGTTCTTCCCCACGTCCCTCCTTATAGCAAAACCTCTGCTTGGGAAGGGCTAACTTCCAATGCATCGAACAGAGAAGCAGAGACCGCTGTCTCAGTAGAACTACTCGATGCGGTTGCTACGGCTTTAGGCACAACACCTGAACAGTTTAATCACCATCCAAAGTTACAAAAATTACTTGCGATGCGTGGTTCCGCAATCAAAAATGACATACAACTTGATTGGGGCATGGGCGAACTCCTTGCGTACGGAACGCTTCTAGAGGAAGGAAGTCCAGTCAGATTGACTGGGCAAGATGTCGAGCGCGGAACATTCAGCCATCGTCACGCTGTGCTATTTGACACTGTTACAGGCGGGTCGCACATGCCATTGAATCACATAAGCAACAACCAAGCAACCATGTGTATTCACAATAGTCCACTTACTGAAAGCGCTTGCCTCGGTTTTGAATATGGCTATTCGCTTGGCGACCCAAAAATGTTAATCGTTTGGGAAGCCCAGTTCGGCGACTTTGCAAATGGGGCACAAGTTATCATCGATCAATTCATTGCTTCTGCCGAAGTAAAATGGCAAAGAGCGTCTGGTTTAGTTTTACTACTTCCACACGGTTACGAGGGGCAAGGCCCCGAACATTCTTCTGCACGACTTGAGCGATTTCTTTCTTTATGCTCAAATGAAAACATGAGTGTAATAAACCCTACGACGCCTGCACAAATTTTCCATGCACTTCGCAGACAAATCAAATGGACATTCCGTAAACCACTCGTTGTTATGTCTCCAAAAAGTTTGTTGCGTCACCAAGGCGCAGTTTCTACTATTAAAGATTTAACCGAGAATGGTTTCAAAAGCATCATCGATGAACATATTGAAAATCCTACTAAAATAAAGCGCGTTGTTTTTTGCAGCGGCAAAGTGTATTACGATTTACTCGACCATCGGAAAAAAGTAGATGCTTCTGCTTTAATAGCACTCGTTCGTATAGAAGAGTTATATCCATTTCCTCAGTACGCATTAGAAGCAATCATCCAGAAATATTCCGATGCAGAATTCATGTATGTCCAAGAAGAACCCGAAAACATGGGTGCTTGGCACTATATTGACGCAACTTTTCGAGACCAGCTCGATATTTCACTTACACGCGTAAGCCGAAGACCTTGTTCATCACCTGCAGTTGCATCAAATAAAATGCACACTATCGAACAACACCGTATCCTAATCGAAGCTATCGGATTATCTGAAAATTAATTAAATGTCAACACCAATCACAATCCCATCACTTGGCGAATCAATTAACGAAGTTGTCCTCGGACAATGGCTCGTTAAAGATGGTCAATGGGTTGAACGCGACTCTCCCCTGCTCGAAATTGAATCAGACAAAGTAACGCAAGAATTACCTTCTCCCGTTTCAGGTCTACTCAAAATAGAAAAACAAACTGGCGAGGATTGCCTCATCGGTGACATCATCGGCTCCGTTGACGAAAGTGCAACTAAACCCGAATCTATAGATGCAGGGATTGATGAAACCGCTGTCGAAGAAGTAAAAACTGAAACAATTGCTTCAGCGCAACAAACTCGCAAAGCAACGCCACTTGCACAAAAAGTGGCGAGTGATTTAGGTGTTTCACTTGAAACAATCGAGGGTTCTGGTCCATCAGGTCGAATTACGAAATCAGATGTTTTGGGGGCTGAGGATTCTTCAACTGTGCACGATCATGCTCCTCTTGTCGAGCAACCTGCACCGCAACACCGTGGTGTTCGAAGAGAAAAAATGTCAACCCTACGCAAGAAAATTGCGGAACGGCTTGTTGAAGCACAGCACAACGCTGCTATGTTGACAACATTTAATGAAGCTGACATGACAAAAGTCATCGCACTTCGAAAATTACACAAAGATGAATTCAACGACCGGTACGGCGTTAACCTTGGTTTTATGTCTTTCTTTACAAAAGCATGTGTATCTGCATTAAGGACATGGCCCGCAGTAAATGCATCGCTCGTTGAAGGCGATGTTGAGTACCACGACTATGTCGATATGTCTGTTGCCGTTGGCACAGACCGAGGGCTTGTAGTACCCGTAATTCGGAGTGCCGACCGGATGTCATTCGCAGAGGTTGAACTCACTATAAAAGACCTTGCATTAAAAGCTAGAGACGGAAAACTCACTATTGCTGACATGACCGGTGGCACGTTTACGATTAGTAATGGCGGCGTGTATGGATCGATGATGTCTACGCCAATCTTGAATCCCCCTCAATCTGGCATTTTAGGATTACACCGAATTCAAAACAGACCCATCGAAGACCCGAATAACGATGGTCAAATCGTTCTTCGCCCAATGATGTACCTTGCCTTGAGCTACGACCATCGCCTTGTTGACGGCGAAGGTGCTGTTCGATTTTTGGTGCATGTCAAAAATTGCATCGAAGACCCCGAACGACTCTTACTTGGCCTCTAATTTGACTGAAGTTGGGCACATTCCAGTTTTACCGAGCGAAGTGCAAGCACTTCTTCAACCAAAAGATGGTGATGTCCTAGTCGATTTAACTGCCGGTCGTGGCGGGCATGCGTTTGCACTCGCTGAAGCGGCGGGGCCAGGCGCAACACTTGTTCTGTTTGACCTCGACGAACAAAACCTCACATTCGCTACAGATCGTGTCCTTTCTCTTGGTGTAAAAGTAATTCCAGTACATGCCAATTTCGCAACTGCTGCATCAAAGATGGCAGAATTAGGGCTTCGTGCAGATTGTGTCCTTGCCGACCTAGGATTTGCATCAAACCAAATGGACAACCCAGATCGTGGATTGAGTTTTAGGGGAAATGGTCCGCTTGATATGCGGTTGAATCCCGAATCTGGCACGACTGCAGCAGATATTATCCGGACAACAAACGAAACTGACCTCGCTGACCTCATTTATCACCTTGGCGAAGAACCATATTCAAGAAGAATTGCTCAAAAAATTGTACAGGAGAGAGCTAAAGAGCCGATTTTGACTACGGTTCGTCTTGCACAAATTGTGCGAGAAGCATACGGAGCGAGAGCTCGAACATCACGACTGCACCCAGCAACGAGAACATTTATGGCGTTGCGAATTGCAGTCAACGATGAACTCTCCGCCCTTGATGCATTGCTCGCAGATGTCGAGACGGGCGGCCGTAAGGTCGATGAAGGTGGTTGGCTAAACCACGGTGCTCGAATTGCAGTGATCAGTTTTCACAGTCTTGAAGACCGCCGAGTCAAACAATCCTTCGTTGCCCTAGAGAAAAATGGTTTGGCAAAACGATTAACACGCAAGCCAGCCCGTGCTTCTGAGGAAGAGATCGCATCTAACACGCGTTCTCGACCTGCAAAACTTCGCGCAGTAACACTACTGCCTGAAGACAATTGAATGAAGGAATTGCAAGGTACACATTATGACTCGCGAAAACAAACTCTCTATCGTCATCGCTTTCGGCCTACTCATATTCGTCGGAATGTTAGTAGCAGACCATTTTTCGATCGCTTCGCAAAAAGAAATTGCTGATCTTGGTTATGTTTCTACTCCTCCCATAAAAAACAAGAGGGACACCGTTCTTGTCTCGCCCATACCAGTAACAAATCCAACGCCTGTCCCCAATTCAAAAGGCGATGTTAGACATCTAGTGCAACGCGGAGAAACACTACGTTCTATCTGCAGAGCATTTTATGGAGATTCTGGTTTGGCTTCGGCAATTGCAAATTGGAATAGTCTTCCAAGTGCTAACTCGATTGAAATTGGTCAAGGAATTTCATTACCTAATCGTAGCGCTCTCATAATCCTGCAAAATACAGCGAGTACAGAACCGAGAAAGTCATCAGAGCCAAACACACCTAGTACACCTTCAATGGGAAAATACACTGTAAAAAGCGGGGATACTCTTTCTGAAATATCTCAAAAAGTGATGGGTACTGTACAGAAAACACAGTTACTCATCGACTTAAATAAAGATGTGATGCCAAACCCAAATAACATTCGCCCAGGCATGGTGCTTCGATACCCACTTCCAACTATCTAATGAATCGAAAACTTATCATTACAATTATTGTGTTCAGTTTCGCGATGCTTGAACTGCTCGCTGTTCGCCAAGGGCATATTAATACGGCTCATAAAATGACCCTTCAACATCGAAAAATTGAAGCCACCACCGAAAAACTGAATACGTTAAAGATTCAAATTGAAAAAGCATGTGCACCAAGTGAGTTACAACCAATTTTAGTTCAAGCAGACAAAGTGCATGAACAACAGTAATAACATTGCACCAAGAATTACAAGAGTTGCTTTGCTGTTTATTGCGATAGTCACTTTTCTCATGGGAAGCAGTTTGTACATAGTTGTGCAGTTAAAAGTTTCACCACCAGACAAACTTGCTATTGCGACGGGGTCAGTCACAAGTACGACAAGACAACTCGCTCTGCGAGGGCAAATTTACGACCGACAAGGGAGGTTGCTAGCCGCAAGCCGAATTGGCGAAAAATTATTTGTAGATGCAACCCTCATCAAAAATGTTGTAACTCTCTCTTTTGAATTGGGCGAAATTCTATCAATACCCCCCGCCCAAATAGAAGAGGAGTTACGTAGAAAAGCGACAAAGAGATATATTGTCATTAAAGAACTTCTAAATGATGAAGAGGTGCATGCAATCAATGAATTACGTCGTCGTTGCGTTGGTCTTGAAGAAATTCTCGTACGAGAATATCCTCACGGCGGTATCGGTGGACCACTTATCGGAATTGTAGGCACTGACCATAAAGGCCTTGCTGGGTTTGAAAGTATCTTTGAAAATGTACTCGCTGGTAAGCCAGGGAAATTTGTTCGAATTCGAGATACAAAGAGAAATACAATTTGGGTTTCACCTATTGGCTTAACTCCAAAAACTAATGGTAAAAATGTTCAACTATCTATCGATGTTGTAATTCAAGAAATTGCATACAGACGATTGCAAGAAGAAGTAATTCGATGCAATGCAGGTGGTGGAAGAATTCTTGTTGTCGAACCCGAAACTGGGGAAATACTTGCGATGGCAGATGTACTAAACCCTCGCGACGGTTGGTCGCAACAACCAGAAGATGCAAATCGAAAAATTGACCCTCGGCTCGGAAGAAATCGTTGCGTCACAGACCCCTACGAACCTGGTTCCACTTTCAAGCCCTTCATCTGGTCTTATGCCACACAACTAGGCAAAGCGACCCCAGACGAAATATTACAAACCCCTGCAAATGGTCCGTATAGAACATCGTTTGGTCGTACGATTCGAGACGCACATTATTACGGTCCATCGACATGGAGGAAGGTATTAATCAAGTCGATGAACAGCGGCATGGCGATTGTCGCTCAACGATTAAGCTACGCTCAACTCCAAGAAGCCCTAAAAAGATTTGGCTTTGGCGAAACAACGCGTGTAGGTCTTGGTGGCGAAACGAGAGGGATAGTTACCAGTCCTTCTTCATGGAGTGACTACACGCAAACTTCAGTTCCGATGGGCCAAGAGATTGCTGTTACTCCCCTGCAGATGGTGCAGGGTTTCTGCGCCTTTGCTCGTGATGGTACTGTCCCACAATTAAAACTTAAACCAAGCACAGATGAAGATGTCATGTTTGTTCGCGAAGCAATTACACCAGAAATTGCTGCATTAACTCGGCAAATCATGGGGCAAGTAATGACAGAAGGAACTGGCAAAAAATCGCAAAGTGATCTCTACGCCTTATTTGGTAAGTCAGGCACAGCGCAACTTCCTAAAACTGATGGCAAAGGCTATTTTGAAGATCGCTATATCGCTAGTTTTATTGCGGGTGCACCAATTGATAATCCAAAACTTGTTGTCCTGTGTGTAATTGATGATCCAGATAAATCTATTGGGCATTATGGCGGAGTAGTCGCAGGGCCAGTCGTCCGCGATGTTATTGAAGAAACTTTGCAATACTTACGAGTTCCAGTCTCTTCAGAGTTCCTTGCGAACGCAAATTGAATTCCAAATTGTATAGTTCAAATTCGCCAAGAAATTGGTTTTCCTGTTGCACCAGTTGCTTCTTTGACGAGCATCACAACTACAGCACTTACGACTGCAAACGCAAACATAAACATCGCTTGCCAATATAAATTTAAAGCCATTAACCAAGCAGCTGCGTACATGCATTCCCAAAGCGCTCCGTAACGGCGAATTTTTTCAGCAGCCAAAAATGAATTTTTTGCTCTAGATAATTTCCAGCGAACTGTCAGCGCAAAGCCAGCGACAGCGGCAAGTGGCCAAATCAGTTCTGTTACTTCCATTCCATTTGGCAAGAGTGATCCGTTTCTTGCCAGCGGGCCATAGAATAAAACCATTGACCAAAATAACCATCCAAGAAAAATGGCGACCCAAGCACGGACAGACAGTCGAGGTCTCTTATCTTCCAAATGGTACATCGTCATGGCGCAGACCATTGCGTGTGTCATGACCATCCAAACAGGCAATGTAAATGTAAGTTCGATGTTGGCAATCAACATGTGGGATGCATAAATAAGACCGACAGCAACAATCCCAATCGCTGGGACATGCTTTCCAACTACGTTATAAAAAAGGATAGCAGCAGCGGTAAGCAAGCCGATTCGAACCGGCCAAGCGCCTAAAAATGAAGCCGCGAGCAATGCAATTAAAAGTGAGCTAACCATTAAAACCACTGCTTGAGCAATTGGAATCCAACCACTTGGAATGGGACGGTTCGGGTGGAAGGTCGCATCGTGTCGCGCATCTATCGTGTCATTTAGAGCCGCTGCAAATGCGCAAATACCAATAGCTACAACAGCGGTTGCCAGAAGAGTTGACCACCAGGGCAACAGATAAACTTCTGTTCCTACGTACGCAGAATCGTGCTTTGTAATGAGAAGTACCAACCAAATATCTGCAATCGCTCCTATGGCGACGCTAAATCTTGTCAATTTCAAAGCAGCAATTACTTGTTTAGTAGGAAGTGGCATTTGTACATCGTACCGAGCAGTAGCATCGATGCGTGGACTCGCTTACCATACACAATCTATGCATAAAGTTACAAACCAATCTGCGAGTGCAAAAGATCTCAAAATTGCAATTCTTGTGAGTACGTACCACAATGAAATAACAAACAATCTCGCCCAAGGAGCCATTTCAGCGTTTCTAGACGCTGATGGCGAAGAAAGAAACTGCACAACCATTGAGGTTTCGGGTTCTTGGGAATTAGTAATTATTGCTAAGAATATTGCACAACTCGGAAATGTGGATGCCATTGTTGCACTCGGCTGCATCATCACTGGCGAAACTTCACATGACAAAATAATTGGGCATGCAATTGCAAATGGATTGATGCAAACAGCTCTAGAATGGGGACATCCAATTTCCATGGGAATCCTTACTTGCCAGACAGTCGAACAAGCCAAAGCAAGGGCTGGTGGCAATTGCGGCAACAAAGGTATAGAAGCAATGCACGCTGCAATTAACGCAGAAGAAATTATACGAGAACAACATGCCCAATAGTAGATTACTCCGAGAGCAAGTACTTCAACTCCTTTGCCAATTTGATGCTGGGAATGTAGATGTCGCGCATACCATTGAAAGTAATTTTGATGAAGAAATTGGCAAGACAAACGAGCCAGAAAGCAAAGCTAAAAAGTTGGCTCAAAAAGTTTGGGACGACCACGAAATTGGAGATGAACATATAAAACCATTCACGCCTGAATGGCCATTACATCGACAGCCATTAATTGACCGGAATATTTTACGTCTTGCAAGATTTGAAATTGTTTCTGGAATGACTCCTCCCATTGTTGCCATCAATGAAGCCGTTGAATTAGCAAGTATCTACTCAACAGAAAAGTCTTCATCTTTTGTCAATGGAGTACTCGATGCAATTTTTCATGACAAAAAACCATGCCCTCCTGTTGTAGAAACAACGGACGGAGAAAAATAAAATGGGTCTGTTTCGTGCAACTATTGCTGCACTCAGAGGCGGATTGTCAAAAACACGATCCGTCTTGTCTGCCCCACTTGCAACAATGCGTGGTCGAGTAATTGATGGCGATACAATCGATGAACTTGAGCACTTACTTTTGTCATCGGATGTTGGCGTTACAACTACAGATGCAATCGTTGAAGATCTTCGTCATGAAGTCGCAAACGGAGCTCTCGAAGGACAGGATATTCTCGAACTACTTCGCGAACGACTTTTACAAAGGCTTGAAGGTAAAAATCGAAGCATCGCTGTTGCACCAACATCACCAACTGCAATTCTCGTTGCAGGAGTTAATGGTGTTGGAAAAACAACAAGCGTTGCAAAAATTGCGCGTGCTCTTAAAGATGAAGGACGAACTGTTCTCCTCGCTGCAGCGGATACATTTCGGGCTGGTGCTGTTTCACAATTAGCAACATGGGCGGAACGTATCGGTATCGAAATTGTAAAAGGCGATCAAGGCGCTGACCCAGCAGCCGTCACATTTGATGCTGCATCTGCCGCAGTCAGCCGAAATATTGACGTGTTGCTAATCGATACTGCAGGTCGATTGCACACACAAGATCCACTAATGCGACAACTTGAAAAAATACAACAAGTCACAACCAAAAAAATTGAGGGCGCTCCCCATGAAGTGCTCCTCGTTCTTGATGCAACTCAAGGTCAAAACACCCTTTCGCAAGCGAAGCGCTTTTCCGAATCAATCGCTGTGACAGGTATTTTTCTTGCCAAACTTGACGGCACAGCTCGTGGTGGTATTGTTTTCGCAATTGAAGATGAAACTGGCATTCCAGTTAAGTTAATTGGTATAGGCGAACGCCCTGAAGATGTCGAACCATTCGTTCCAAGCGCCTTCGTTTCAGCTTTAATTGAAGACGGCACCTAAGCAAAATTAGCCCCTAATTGGCTCTTGACGATGTATCATCCCACATAGTGTTTCATTCAAAACAAATCATTCTTTTGCTCGCAAGCGTTGTTTGTTCTCCAACCTTTGGCGATACAGTTCTGGAAGTACCAATCAGAGGAGACCGTCTTTCCGGAATAGTACTACCTGTATTACCACGAGCAAGAGACATTTCAATATCAGGTCTGCGTGCAAATGCTTGGACAGTCGACGATACAAAAAGACTACTCATTGAAAAAAATGTTTCCGTGACTATCGGCGCTTATACTTTTGAATCTGAACAGGCAGTTATTTGGATTAATCGAATGCCAACTGATGCTGGCGTAGTTTCTCAGATCGCTGTTTACCTTCCCACTTTTTCAAAAACTTCGAAACTGCACTCTCTTGGAGCTGCCGGCGAAAATTTGCTCGTTGTTGGGAGCACACTCGGTAGCGTTACTGTTGATGTTGCACTTTTAAAACCATCTAAACCAAAAAATAAGACGAGCTTACTTACAACTGCAAACCAACGACTTGCACAGTACGCACAAAAACTTGCGACAACCCCAACGCAACTTTCTGGATATCCTCATATTACTGAACAGCCAACGCAGTTACTTGGCGAAGAGACTGCATATATTGTTTTGCCTGAAAATGAAAGCGAGAAACCATGGCTTCAACCAAAATCTGGTCTTGTTTCAATCGCGGCTGACTTAGTTGAGTTAAAAACTGGAGAAAAAGAAAATATTGTTACGCTTGATGGCAACGTTCATATAGAAATGCGGTCTACGTCTGGCATAGATGATATGCAGATGAATGCTGCGAGAAGTATTGTCTTTTTAGATTCTGGAAGCATTCGAGATATCGCTTCTGGCAGTTTAGATATGACTGAAATTCACGGAGTGTATCTTGAAGGTAATGTTGTCATCCGTGCTAACAATGACACCTATCTCGTTCGTGCACCGCAAATGTATTATGATTTTGATACAGGCAAAGCAATTATGCTTGAGTCCGTCCTTCGCACGTACGGTAAAAATGGAAGAGTTCCAATTTATGTCCGCGCAAAGGAAATGGAACAAATTTCACAAAACCAATGGGTTGCGAAAGATGCACAAGCATCGACTAGTTCCTTTGCTACACCAGACTTAGCAATCGGTTCTGCGCAACTTTCAATCACCCAGCAAAAAGATGGAAGTGCTTACATACAATCTAGCCACAACACTGTTCGATTTGGCGGCACGCCTGTTTTTTACTGGCCGTACTTTGCAGGTCACATAGATGACATTCCAATCAAAAAAGCTGTCATCGGATACAAAGACGGTTTTGGCGCATCTCTTGAAACGAAATGGGATTTGTTTTCATTACTTGGCAGATCTGAACCAATGGGGTTATCACTTGATTTAGCTCTTGACGGCTACACTGATCGCGGAGTAGGCGTAGGTTTTGATATCGGCTACAGCGGGTATGGAACCAACACAGACCTTGACCTATATTTTCTCTCCGACGCTGGGGAACAAAAAACTACTTCTGGCATCAAGATGCCGGTACCCCACCACCAACGTGGCTTTGCCTTGCTTTCAAGCGACACAAAATTGAGTGCCTATTGGACACTACAAACGCAACTTAGTTACATCAGTGATTCTACTTTTATGTCTGTCTGGCGACAGCCAGAGTTCCGTTCGCACGCTGAATATGAAACAAGCATTTACGCGAAATATCAGAAAGACAACAAAGCGTTCACTGCCCTTGCATCAAATGACTTAAACGGTTTCATTTCGACAAGTTGGCTATTAGCATCCCGTCAATATAAAGTTGATAGAACACCAGAACTTGGTTACTACCAATACGGAAGTTCCATTTTCAGAGACACTATTAATTGGACAAGTGAACTTAGGTTCATGCGGGAGCGAATGGTGTTCCAAAGTGGGACCCCAAATAACACCGGTCTAAATAGAAATGCATTTTTGTTACCTGACGGCACTTCTATCGGGGCAAACGATGCAATCGAGGATGTGCTAACTAGTAGAGGTCTTAACGAGGGGTATCAAAGCCGTTTTGTTGCACGTCAAGAATTCACGATGCCTTTGAAATTTGGAAACATTCAATTCACCCCCTTTGCAAGTATACAGATGAATTGGCGCCTTGATGATGAAACATCTGGTCTAAACCAAAACAGTGACTATTGGTATCGCACAATTGGTTTCCGTGCGACTACGCAATTCAATCGTATTTACAATACCATTGATAACGATTTACTCGACCTCCATCGGCTTCGCCATGTCATCGAACCCTACGTAACCGTTTGGAATGGTGAAAGCGATATCGATACGGCGACTATTCAACAATACGACGCACGCGTTGATAACCTCTCAACAGGAACTGCCGTTTGGTTCGGAGTCAAAAACAAATTGCAAACATGGCGTGGTGGCCCAGGTCGTTGGTATCAAATTGATTGGCTTACAATCGATACAGCCTTGTTACTTGCGAGTAATGACGCTACACAACGATTCGACAATCCTCAATTCTTCAATTGGCGACCAGAATATTCTTCATTGCAGGATGCGGCACTTGTCTCTGGCAAATGGCAATACAGCGACAGCATTGCATTTATAGGAAACGGAACATGGGAACTTGATGGCGGAACTCTTGCCCGTGGTTCTATCGGTGCGGAGTTGGATCATGGTCGAGATTTACGAACGTATCTTGAATACAGAGAAATTGGCAACACGAATGACCAATTCCTATCGTTGGGCATGCGCTACCAATTGAGCAAACGATACTCCTTAAACTTTTCGCCAACGTGGAACTTCCGAACTGACGACTTGCAATCACTTCGATTTACTGCGACACGACATTATCCTGAGTTTGATTTAACAGCACAGATTGTGCAAAACCAAATTCAAGATGAAACCACGTACGGACTACGTTTTAAACTTTTAAAGTTTTAACAATTTGAAACAACAACTCTAATTGTTCAATTGTCAAAGTAGACGGTCTTGCTTCTGCTTCAATCCCCTCTGGCAACGCGACATCTCTTCCAATAATTGAGCCTAGTTGTTTTCTTCTTTTGGCAAATAAGGCCGTAACAAAAAGGGCGAATTCCTTGTTATCCGATAGAGACATATTTTCTTTTGGTATGACTCCAACGCAAGCACTTGTAATTTTTGGTTTTGGCCAAAAACAGGTATTTGGTGCTTTTGTAATCATGGAAACTTCGGCTAACCGCTGTACTAAAATCGACAGAACACCCCAATTATCCGAATCGACTTTTGCCATTAGTCTTTGCGCAACTTCATACTGAATCGTGACAAACTGCCCAAGACAATTCGGCTGGTTTGAAAGTAAATCCACAAGCAAGGGGCTCGCAATTTGATACGGCAAATTTGCAACAAGCCGCCACGTACGGTCACCTAGTGCTTCTACAACTTCTTTATTTAATTGCTTCTTTTGCAAACAGTCACCATGAATCAAAGTAATTGAATTACCGAGTCTATCTGTTAACAGTTCTGTTAATCCTCTATCGAGTTCACACGCTACGACAATGCAGCCTCTCTCAAGCAGCGTTTCCGTTAACGTGCCTGTGCCTGGACCAATTTCGAGCACAACATCGCCTTCGACGACCCCCGATGCATCTACGAGTTTATTCAGAATATTATGGTCATGCAAAAAGTTCTGCCCAAGCCGGTGCAATGGCGAAAGACCATACGCTTCAAGCATGGTTCGAATTTCACTCAACTTTTGCAGAGTTACGCCTTCCCGAGATAATCGCCACTCTCAGTATTGATTTTTACAACTTGACCAATTTCGATGAATGGTGGAACGCGAACTCTTGCACCAGTTTCAACTGTCGCTTCTTTTAATTGATTCGTTGCAGTTGCAGCTTTTGGTTGGTCTGTAGTTTCCGTTACTTCTAATTCAACTGAGGCAGGTAATTCAATTCCAAGAGATCTACCATCGTAAATCAAAATGAGGACTTCAAGCCCATCCTTGAGCCACTGCGATTGATCTTTTTCAATTACATCGCTGCCTACTTCGAGTTGCTCGTACGTTTCATTGTCCATGAATACCCACGGACCTAAACCTTGTCCACTATTCTCATAGAGAAATTGCATCGGTCGTCTATCGATAGTTACAGCTTCGACTTTATCAGCAGTATTGAATCGGTTTACCTTAATTGTTCCAGTATCAACTGCCTTCATTTTAGCTTGTACATAGGCTGGACCCTTACCCGGCTTAACATGGTCTGTCCCAATAATTACTTGCAACTTCCCATCATAAATAAGTGCTTGGCCTCTTCGTAGCTCAGATGCTTTAATTGTCATTTCGTCTTGCCTTTTCTTAGTGCGCGATTGCTTCGGCTCTAACTTCTCTTAGTACAGTTACTTTAATTTCACCAGGGAATGTCATTTCTTCTTCGATTCTTGCTGCAATTCGTTTAGACATTGCATACGCTTCTCCGTCTGATATTGACTTTGCGTCAACAATAACCCGGACTTCTCGACCGGCTTGGATTGCGTACGATTCTGAAACGCCCTTTTGTTCTTTTGCAAGCGCTTCAAGTTGCTCTAAGCGTTTTACATACATTTCCATTGACTCACGCCGTGCGCCTGGACGCGCGCTGCTTATTGCATCTGCTGCCATTACGATTGGCGTGTACGGTGTTGTTGCTGGAATATCACCATGGTGACCAGCGATTGCGTTCAGAACAGCTTCTGACTTCTCTCCGAATTTTCGACAGAAATCCATACCAATTTGCGGATGCGATCCATCTATGTCGTGATCCATTGCCTTACCAATGTCGTGCAAGAAACCGCAACGACGAGCAAGTTCACCATCTAGTCCTAATTCGTCTGCGATGACTTGGCACAGGTATGCAACTTCAACAGAGTGACGCAAAATGTTTTGTCCGTAACTCGTTCTAAAATGCATCTTGCCAGCGGCTTCAACAATCTTTGGATGAAGACCCCTGATGTTTGTTTCCATTACAGCATCGTTGCCTTTTTGCACAATTTTTTCTTGTACTTCGGATTTGATATTTTCGACAACTTCTTCAATTCGCGATGGATGGACTCTTCCATCTGAAACAAGTTTTTCTAACGCTTTACCAGCAATTGCTCTACGAATTGGGTCGAAGCATGAAACTGAAATAATGCCTGGGGTATCATCAATTAAAATATCAACACCCGTTGCTTGTTCTAGTGCTCTAATATTTCGACCTTCTCTTCCGATTACTCGACCCTTCATGTCATCTGAAGGAATGCGAACTGAACGCACGGTCGATTCTGCAACATGCTCTGCGGCGTAGCGCTGAATTGCCTGCAGTGTAATTTCACGGCTTTTGCCGCGAGCATTTTCTGTTGCTTCATCTACGATTTTCTGCATCAAATCATTTGCTTCATGTTCCGCATCATGCCGAACTTCCTCAAGAATGATTTCTTTTGCTTGGTCTGAGGACATTCCTGAAACTTCTTCAAGTCGCACTCGCAAAGTGTTGCGTTCGGATTCAAACGCCATTTTTTCTTTTTCTAGAATCTCAATTTGACTGTCAATGTCGACTCGTAAATCATCCAATTTAGTCTGGCGATCAGTGAGTTGAACCATCATTTTTTCCAAACTCTCCTCCCGCTTTGCGAGTCGTGATTGGTCTTGTTTCAATTCGCCTTGTGCCTGTGAAACTTCAGATTCAAGCTCTTTTCTGCGATCTTTTGCGGCGCGTTCGGCTTCTAATTCCAATCTTTGTTTAAGCGATTCGCCTTCTGTTTTAGCGGCAGCAAGTGTTTGCTCTGCCTCACGCCGAGCGAGCCGGATTGTCCCACCAGTCAAGGACCGGAGAATGAACCAACCAATCGCAACCCCAAGAAGCAAACTACCTATGCCGATGGCTATATTTGTAATCATTGTGTGCATCAATCTGCAGCATGTAACTGCAACCTTTATATGGCCTGTAAGCCAATTAAAAGCTAAAAAGTAACTATGGTGCACACCAATCGCACTACTCACGCCGCTTCTCGAGCACTATTCTCGAGCACTAGGGAGAGTAAAAGGAACTGATTTGTCGAGCATAAATAAAGTTGCTCAGAAGCCTAAATCAATCTATCAACCAAAGTAATCGTCTTAAAAACGATCCACCAGAAGTGGTTGCCAGCAAAAAGCCGGTACGATCGGTCACCAATTACTGATTAACCGAGAGAACTTTGTTATGACGAACGCTTCGCCACAACATCTGTAAGAAGGTAGTATTCCACGATAGATGCTTGCCGTCAAGCGTTAAATTAGAATCTTACACAATGCCTCAATTTCTTCACTGGTTTTTACGCTTTTCAATCTTCAACCCTATTTGTTGGAGACTTATTGGTACCGCATCTCGGAGAAGAAAAGACCTTTATTTACGATCTGGATATGTTGCCATTCTTGCGACTGTTCTATTTTTCGGATTACTGAGTTTGCCCACCGTAAGCCGGTTTTCACTTCGAGACCTAGCGGCTGGAAGTGCAAATGTATTTGTTTTTCTTTCCGTTCTTCAGTTGCTATTAATTTGGTTGCTCACACCAATTTTTATGGCGAGTGCAATTACCAAAGAAGCGAACCCAAAAACTTGGGATATCCTTTTGTCCACTCCACTATCTCCATTGCAAATAGTCCTTGGTAATTTATTTGGACGGTTGTTTTTTATTACGGCATTATTAATTGGTGCGTTACCTTTGATGGTTGTCACGCAATTTTTTGGCGGAGTTTCAATTGAAACAATTTTGCTTACGCAACTTGTCGCATTCTGTTTAGCTTTTACAATTGCTGCTGCGGCAATTGCTATGAGTGTGACTCGAACTGCTGGCCGTAAAGCCGCCGTGAGTTTCTTCATCGTGACAGTTATTTATATTTTAGGAACATACGCAATAGACCTCTTCCTTCGCTTACCGGTTTCAGTTGGTGCGAATGCGACTTGGACTACCGTGCTAACACCCTTTAATCCTTTCCTAGTACTTGAAGCTCTTTTACAACCCGCCCAGTACGTCACGCTAGAGTCAAGCGCTCTACCTTGGCCGTTGAGTTGGATAAGCACGAATCCAGTAGTCGGATGGTGTAGTCTTACCATTGTAATTAGCACCTGCACCATTATTTTGTCTGCACTTCAAGTTCGAAAACTTGGGCAAAAACAAATTGGAGACAACTGGCTAAAGCAGTTATTTTCTGCAAAAACAAGCGAACATACATCTCGCACCGTGACAGGCAATCCAATTGCATGGCGCGAACGCGCAACAAGTCGCCAAAACATTGGCTCTGCACTAAGTCGCTGGGGCTTTGTAGGCGTGAGCACCCTTGCACTCATCATTCTGATTACGCTTTACGCCACCAAAGCGCTTAGCCCAGATACATTTCGAACTTCGATTTTATTTCTAGTTTGCGGCGAACTATTGATAGTTACTTTTTCTGCAATTTCAATTTCCGCTTCTGCAATTACAAAAGAGCGCGAAGATGGAACTCTCGATTTATTGTTAACCACATCCATAACACCGATACTTTATCTCCATGGCAAAGTCCGCGGGCTTGTTATGCATTTACTCCCAATGGTCTTGGTGCCCTGCGTAACAATGATGTCGGTTGGGGTTCTCGTATTGTTAGACCAAAACAATGCAATCGTCAGTGATAAGCTTATTGCAAACAGTCAATATAGCAATGTAATTTCAATCCCGCTTGCTCTTGCAGTACCTGCAATACTCACACCGTTTGTTGTCATTCCCTACATTGCCTTTTGCTTAACCCTTGGATTATTATGGTCGATGCGATCAAAAGGTTCCGTTGGAGCAATCATCGCAACACTCATTCTGATTTTTGTGGTGACCTCTGGCCTTGGAATTTGTTTAGTTCCAAGTTCAAGCATGGGTGTAGTTGGAAGTTTATTCGCAGCACTCTCACCATTCAACTTATTATTTACAACTTTATCACCAGCAACTACGTTGCCTGAGTTACTAAGCAGCGGTGTATTGAGAGCAAATATTGAGTTTGGGATAAGTGCAATTATCGCAGGTGGTGTGTGGACACTCATTAGCATCGGTTTACTCAGAAGTATGTCTTCGTCCTTCGTCGTAACCGTTCGCAGACTAGCCGGAGTGAATTAAAAACCGCCTGAGCGCATTACTTTGAGACTATCTGGAAACGGATATGTAGCAAAAACGCCAGTTGGAGCGAGTTCCCACATTCGAACAGAAGGATACACATCTCCACGGTAACCAGCATCGTGCATCGTTGTTAAAACCTTTTCAAAACTTGGTTCGTTACCATCTTTATCTGCTAGTTTATTTGATTTGCCACCAAGAAAACTGACGCTTGCGCATGGCATCCTGTCCCAGCGAGACTCGGTCATTTCTGCAATCTTGGTGAAACCTGTTCGCAAATCATCGATGGTATACACTTCTCGGTTCATTGGCCTCAATAATGCAAACACATTTACGGCATCCATGTCATATTTCAAAACTAATACTTTGTCGGGTGAAACTTCTGCATACTTCTTTGCATAATTTGTAATGCTTTTGTTATCCCACTGGCTTGTTGGTAATAACTCAGCAAGCGTACTAATAATGCCATGGCTGTTATCGACATGGTTCACCCCACAAACGAGTGTTCGATACCGCCTAGACATCATATCTGCTAGTAGGTATTGCCCCCACTGAATGCGAATACGATACCGTTCAGCGCATGCTTTTCGGGGATCACCACTTGGCATGATGATCAATCTGTTTGCTTGGCGGTCCGCTTCCATAAGCATGTCGCCATCGCCGTCATAAATACGAGGTCGTGGTTCTATTTGTGGGTTTGCTGTCATGATTGACTCCTTCGCATCAAACTAGAAGCGATGCAGGGTTTTCGATCAGTTCTTTAAGTGTTTTCAAATACATTGCTGCCATCGCACCGTCGATGACTCTGTGATCTAAACTTAACGTAGCGGACATTTCTCTGCCGACCGCTAATTCACCATTACGAACAACTGGTTTTTCAACCGCTGCTCCAACAGCGAGAATTG
Source organism: Phycisphaerales bacterium (assembly GCA_012965315.1). Classification (GTDB taxonomy): domain Bacteria; phylum Planctomycetota; class Phycisphaerae; order Phycisphaerales; family SM1A02. The sequence goes on from DTSO01000132.1 coordinate 18,853, forward strand.
CGCTGTTTGGTGGATTTATAATAGCAGTAAAATTATCAACTCCAAACATCCCAAGGTTTGAAATGGTAAAAGTAGTGTCGCCCATCTCTTCGATAGCGAGCCCTGTTTCCCGCGCTTTCTTCGAAAGATAAGCAGATTCCTGGCTAATTGTTCGTAAACTCTTTTGATCAGCATTCCGGATTGTTGCAACTACTAAACCGCCACCACGCTCTTCTGGAAGAGCAATTGCAATTCCCACATTTACGGGGCCGTGATACAGAATGCAATCTCCACCGAATGATGCATTAAACGCAGGATTCGTAGCCATAGCAAGTGCGCAACACCGAACTAAAAAGTCATTGACAGACAATTTAACACCAGCAGTTGCTAGTTGTTCGTTAAGTGTCTTCCGCATTTCAATGAGTGGATTCATATCGAAATCCATCGTCACTTGATAATGTGGAATTGTTTGTTTTGATTCGACAAGTCGTTTTGCAATAATTTGTCGCATATTTGACAGAGGAACAGTTCGTTCTTGTTGCCACGGGGATGTTGGCGCAAGTGGTTGTACTGCTGTGACAGGTGTTACTGGAACTGTGCCTTGTATAACTTCTGTCGTGCTTACTTTAGTCGTTTCTGCTGCTGCTGTTGTTTCACTCGTTGTTGCGACTAATTGCAAAATGTCTCGTTTGATAATCCTGCCAGATGGACCACTGCCTTGCACAGCAGTAAGATCAACACCGTGTTCTTCCGCTAACCTTCGAGCGACTGGGCTAACCCTTGCCCCACCACTTGTTGGACTGTGCGTAGTTGGGCTTGATTCAACTTGTGCGAATTGTTCGACTGCAGGATTTTCAGCAGTGCTTGTCTCTTCAACGGCAGTAGGAACTTCAGGTACAACTTCTTGGCTATCCGAAGAACCACCGTCTACTTCATCTTCTTCTACTAACGTGGCAATGATAGTTCCAACATTTACTGGCTTGCCTTCGGTAACGATTAATTCTTTTACTTTGCCATCATCAAATGATTGAAGTTCCATCGTTGCTTTGTCAGTTTCAATATCAGCAAGTAAATCGCCAGCAGAAACTTCATCGCCAATTTTTACATGCCATTGCAAAATGGTACCGACTTCCATCGTGTCTGACAATCTTGGCATTGTGATTTCAATAGGCATAAACCGTGTTTCCTATTACGCGTTATACGTTGCTTGGCGAACTGCTTCGCAAATTTTTCTGGAGTTTGGCAAGTAGGCTTGTTCAAGATTGTATGCATATGGCGTTGGAACGTCATCACTATGTACTCGATATACATGGTTATCCAAATCATCAAAGCAGAAAGCGTGAATTTGCGATGCAATTTCAGAGCCAACAGAGGCAAATGACCAAGATTGATCAACAACGACACATGCGCTTGTTTTCTTAACGGAAGCAACCATCGAATCAATATCTAACGGCCGAATCGTTCTACAGTCGATTACTTCACAATCTATCCCCTCTTTTGCAAGTTCTACAGACGCCTCTAAACAAAAGTGCAGTGGGCGACCAAAACTAATAATGGTGCAATCTGTTCCAACACGTCTTGTCAACGCTTTACCAAATGGAATTGTGTACTCTTCTTCTGGAACATGGCTAGTTGTTGACAACAAGCGTTCAGATTCCAAAAAGAACACTGGGTTGTCATCTTGGATTGCCGTTTTCAATAAACCTTTAGCATCG
>DTSO01000133.1 GCA_012965315.1 Phycisphaerales bacterium
ACTCGAGAAAATTTTGACAATCTAGTTGAGGAAACAGTAGAACCAATTTTTGAACGATTGAAAAAATGGTGCAAGGAAGAAAATGTTTTGCGGCCAAAAGTTGTGTATGGCTGGTGGCCTTGTGCGAGTGACGGTGACGACGTAGTTATTTACGATAGTGAAGACCACGATAAAGAAATTGCTCGTTATGCTTTTCCGCGCCAATCAAAACGTGCTCGGAGATGTTTAAGTGATTTTTTCAAACCAATTAATTGTGGCGAGAGAGATGTAATCGGGATGTCTTGCGTAACAGTCGGCGATGAAATTAGCAGGCGTACGCGTGATTTGTTTGACAAGGATGAATACACCGAATATTTATATTTGCATGGAATCGGTGTTGAATGTGCAGAAGCACTTGCAGAATATTGGCACAAGAAAATGCGTATAGAACTTGGAATTGCTGGAGATGACAAGTCCACGCCAAAGGAATTATTCGCGCAGGGCTATCAAGGAAGTCGTTACAGTTTTGGTTACCCAGCATGTCCAGAAATGGAAAAGCAAGAGATTATGTTCAAATTACTTGAACCAGACCGCATTGGTTGCACACTCACGGAATCTTGGGAAATTGTGCCAGAACAGTCAACCAGTGCAATTATTGTGCATCATCATCAAGCAAAATATTTTAGTGCCAAGTAAAAATTCGGTTCTATACATCGAGCAGGTTAAGATGCAGTAATGCTTACGAGTCTGAATACGTTAAGTCAACGCCAGAAAGCGGTGTTAGCGCTCTGTTTGGTTTTGCCCGCACCGCTAGTGGGTATTTTGTCGTCGCTCTATGTACCTCAACAAGTAGGTGATTTGCAGGTTGGACAAGTAATATGGTTTGTGTTGAAAGTCTGGATGGTTGTACTGCCCATACTCTGGCTTCTTTATGTTGAAAAGGGAAAACTCAGTTGGTCGCCTACATCGAAGAAGGGCGTACTCGAAGGGTTGCTTTGGTCGATACCTATTTCGATTGTATTGCTAGGGACGTATTGGGTTGCAAAAGGGGGGTCATTTATTGACCCAGAAGCAAGGAAAACAATTGAAGCATTCGGCATTTCATCGCCTGAGAAGTTTCTGATTTTTGCTGCTGCGATGTCGCTTGGTAATTCACTCATGGAAGAGTATGTTTGGCGTTGGTTTGTATTTAGTAAGTTCAAAGTTCTTGTCGGCGTTTGGCCTGCTATTATTCTTAGCGCAATTTTCTTTACAGTACATCACACCATTATTCTTTGGAATTTTGGGTCGTTATGGCTTCTGTTGCTTGGATCTATGGGTTTAATTTCTGGCGGAATTATTTGGGGTTGGCTTTACAACAAATACAACTCTATTTGGCCTGGCTGGATTTGCCACGTTGCTGCAGACACCGCTATCATGTGGGTTACTTGGCAGATTATTACAAGGAATTAAAGATGAACAACATTTTTTCATATTCAATACTAGTTTTCATGTTGTCCAGCGTAGCAATTGCTACGCCTGGTTCTATTGAAGATGAACACTGTGCAACGCTTGACACGATTCCTAATGTTGTCACAAATGACATCAAGGCTGGCATTGAAAAACATATTGAAGAATTGTCAAAAGCAAATGGGGGTTATTTCCCAATCTCCTTTGAAGGCAAGGACATGAAATTAAAACTTGTTCGTGTCCATATGGAATACTTAGCGAACCTTGGACCTCGCCGCCACTTTGCTTGCGTTGATTTAGCAAGTGAAGAGGGAAATGTATACGACGTTGATTTCTTCCTTTCGGGTGATCCTGGAAACATGACAGTGACTGAAACAACAGTACATAAATTAAATGGTCGACCATTTTATCTATGGCGTGAACAAGAAGATGGAGTTTGGATTCATGTCGATGCCGATGAAGCATCACGAGAATTGCTTGGTGTGAAAGAGGGCGATGATCAATTTGAATTTACCTACCAAGCGACACTACCGCTGATGACAGAGTCAGCCAAAATGTGGATTCCAATTCCAAGCGATGATGCTTTTCAAACCATTGTAATTAATAGACTTGAAATTCCTGGGAAGCACGAAATACTTCTTGAAGAAAAATTTGGTAATCAAATTTTGTATGTTGAATTAGAACCCGAAGACAGCGGTAAAACGATGGTGCTTCACTTTACTGTAAAAAGGCAAGAGAAAACAGTGCATGAAGATGATACTAAACCAGAAGCCTACCTAGTTGCTGAAAACATGGTTCCGCTGAACGACACCTTTAAAGATATTGCAGAGAAAGCTCTCGTTGGTAAAAATGGTGGAGAGTTAGTGAAAGCACGAGCGCTTTATGACTACACAATAGATAGCATGAAATATGCAAAGTACGGCATTGGTTGGGGGAACGGCAACGCAGAATTTGCATGCGATTCTGCTAGGGGTAACTGCACAGATTACCACTCATACTTTATCGCTTTGTGTAGGTCTGTAAAAATTCCTGCACGGTTTGCAATTGGTGCAGCTGTCCCATCAAGCAGAGATGATGGGGGTGTTAACGGCTATCACTGTTGGGCAGAGTTTTATGCAGAAGGCAAGTGGTGGCCAGTTGATATTAGCGAAGCAGACAAATACACATCGCTTTCCACCTATTACTTTGGACATAATCCAGCAAATCGAGTCGAGTTTAGTCGTGGCCGCGATCTTGTCGTTGAGCCAGGACCCGAATCTGGTCCAATTAACTTCCTTGCGTATCCATTGCTTGAGGTTGGCGGCGTGCCAGTAAAAGTAAAGCCACAGTTTGGTTTTCAAAGAATCGTTAGTTAAGAAGTTTTATCATTTAATTTTTTAGCGAGCTTGATGCTTATGACGTGACCAAACATAAGTACGATTCCTTATCCTATGGAACTTTATACTGCTGCCACTGTCAATGCAATGAGTTGGTAATGCCATCAATTGACGCAGATGCAATTGCCATCGAATAATTTATTGGTTCAGTTTGTCATTAAGAAATGCAACTGCTTGGTCAATGTTTATTCGTTCTTGCGTTGCAGTGTCTCGGTCTCTTACTGTGATTGTGTTATCTTCAAGTGTGTCGCCATCAATAACAAAACAGTAAGGTGTCCCCGCTTCATCCATTCGGGCATATCGTTTACCGATAGATTGCTTTGCATCGTATTGAACAACATGTTGTTTACGCATTTCTTCATGTAACTTTGTTGCAATTTCTGGCATCCCGTTTTTGTTTACGAGAGGAAAAATTGCAGCTTTGATTGGTGCAATGCGAGGGTTGAATTTCATAAAAACTTTTGATGGTCTGTCGTCTGGTGTGTATGCCTCGCAAAGTAGTGCAAGCGTTCCACGGCTAAGTCCAGCAGATGGCTCGATAACGTGCGGTGTATACCGTTCATTTTTTTGTTGGTCGAAGTAATTGATTTTCTTGCCACTAAATTCAGTATGCCTCGACAAATCGTAATTACCTCTGTGTGCGACTCCTTCAAGTTCGCCATAACCAGGATCAGTAAATGGAAATTTATATTCGATGTCAAATGTTCCACAACCTTCTTTGGCGTAATGCGCTAATTCGTCTGAATCGTGTTGCCGCATCTGTAAATTGCCAGTCGTAAGCCCCATTTGTTGCCACCACTTTTTTCGATAATCACACCAGAATGCATACCATTGTTGTGCTTCATCTTCGTGGCAAAACCATTCTAATTCCATCTGTTCGAATTCACGACTTCTGAAAATGAAATTTCTTGGTGTGACTTCGTTGCGGAATGCTTTACCGATTTGTGCGATGCCAAATGGAACCTTTACACGCATGGTGTCAACGACATTCATGAAGTTTAGAAAAATACCTTGGGCAGTTTCTGGTCGCAAGTATGCTTTGTTTTCTTCACCACCCGTTGCACCAACGGTTGTGTCAAACATCAAACTAAATTGACGTGGCTCTGTAAGTGTGCCAACTGTTTTCGTGTCTGGTCCAACAGTAATGGCTAACTCTTCAACTGAAAGTTCTGTTAATGCGCATGTGTCTATTTCTTCTGAACTGAGCGTTCGTTTTACATATTTTTCAAGTTTTTTCTGAGCAGATGCAAGAGAGTCGTCATCATTTTCAATGTAAGCATAGATCTGACCGCTGGTATCTCCTTTTACTCCAAGACAGAGAAGATGGTCCGCGCGGTATCTTGATTTTGATTCGCGACAATCAACCATCGGGTCGTTAAAACCACCAACATGCCCGGATGCTTCCCAAACTTTTGGATTTTGGATAATGGAAGAATCAATCCCGACAATACTCAGTGGTTCGCCATCGGGACCCATCGGTGGGCAGTGCACCATGTCGTGCCACCAAGCGTCTCGCAAATTGTTTTTCAGTTCTGTCCCTAAGGGACCGTAATCCCAAAAACCATTGATTCCGCCATAAATTTCACTTGCGGGGAAAATAAATCCTCGGCGTTTACATAGTGAAACGAGTTCTTCCATTGAATAAGGTGTTGTCATAAATGCGATTTTAGCATGGGGCGATGAGATGGAGTGGTTGCTAATCGGTAAGCAAGTGTAATTGCGTGGTTTAATGACGTTGCGTCTGCTTTGTCAGTGCTTGCAATATCAAAAGCAGTCCCGTGATCTGGGCTTGTTCGAATAATGGGAATTCCAACGGTCCAATTTACGGCTGATTGTGGTGAAAGTAACTTCACTGGAAGCAATCCTTGGTCGTGGTACATGGCTACGATTACATCAAAAGAAGAGGTATCCCTGAAAATTGTGTCTGCAGGAAATGGTCCTGAAACATTCAGCCCATTATTTTGAGCAACCTTTATTGCTGGAATAATCAAACGAGTTTCCTCATCCCCAAGCAATCCGTTTTCCCCAGCATGTGGATTAAGGCCGGTGACTGCAATGCGAGGGTTCTTGATTCCAAGTTGTTTGCAACTCTCTGCTGCAATGTCGATAGCATCGTGGACTTTTCCAATGGTGAGTACGTTCCGAATATCCATCAGAGGGATATGACAAGTGGCAAGAACGACTCTTAGTTTTTCTGAAACGAACATCATTGCGTGTCTTTTTGCTTTTGTTCTTGAAGCAAACAGTTCGGTATGTCCTGGCCATTTATAGCCGGCTAATGCCCAACTCTCTTTGCAAATTGGTGCTGTAACAATAGCGTCAATTTTTCGGGGGTTTGAGGAAGGCAACAGTGCATCTGTAATTGCTTGTTCGACCCATCGTTTTGAAACTATTCCGCCAAGTTTAGACGGCTTGTGTTTGAGTAAAGGTAAACCCTCTTCGCTATCATCAAGCACAAGAATGTTTGAATGTATTCTTTGAGATGCACGAGCTGAATTCGCATCAACACGGTCCCATCTTGTTTGCAATTTACATGCATCTGCGGCTAATGTAAGTGACTCGTTTGCGCCGTAAATTACAAAGCGCGCTTTTTTCGTTAAGGCAGTGTTTTGCAGTGCTTTTGCAACTATTTGTGGTCCAATGCCTGCAGGGTCGCCCATCGTAATTCCGATGGTTGGTTTGTTCGTCAACCGATGCCACCTTTCAATGGTCCGTTGCCAAATTTTTCTCTCAATTTGCGCATTGCATTGTCTTCTTCACGAAGTGGAGCATCTTCGCTATCGTAATTTCCAACTGCTTGTTTAAGGGATAACGCAATTCGCCTTGTTGCCGGATCCACCGACAGAACTTTTACTGTTATGACTTGTTGTTCTTTGACGACATCCTTGGGAGATTTAATTCGATGGTCTGCGAGTTCGGAAATATGAACGAGGCCTTCTGTTCCAGAACCAAGGTCGACGAACGCGCCAAAGTCTGCAAGTCGCGTGACTGTTCCAGTCACAGTTTCGCCAACTTCGATGGTTGCCATGGATGAGACGAAGGGGTCCTCAATAAGTTGCTTCATTCCAAATGCAATTTTTGGTTGTTCATTTGTTAGGTCGATGTCGAGAATTTGAATTTTGACAATGTCACCAATTTTCACAAACTTTGATGGGTCAATATCTCGTTCCCAAGTCATTTCCGATTTATGGATAAGCCCCTCAATCCCACCGATGTCTGCAAACGCACCGTAGGGTTGCACTGAAGTAATCGTTGCGTCGAACGTGTCACCGGCGTTCAGAGTTTCAAGCATTTCCTCTTTCGCAGCTTCTCGCTCTGCGTATAACACTTTTTTACGGCTTAAAACGATGCGATTCGCTCTTCTGTCTAGTTCAATCACTTCACAAGCCATTTTCTGACCAATCATGATGTCTAAATCGGGAAGGTGGTGGATTGCTACTTGACCTGCAGGCATAAATGCTTTGTGGCCAGCGACTTCCATCTCTAAACCGCCTTTATTCGTGCCACTGCATTTTG
>DTSO01000134.1 GCA_012965315.1 Phycisphaerales bacterium
AAGTCGTCAAACGTTGGGAACTCTGCAAACGTGTTTCCCGTGAACAAAAAGCAGCTGGTTGCCTCTTCTCGGTTCTTTCTGGTGGTTTAGGTAATGACAGCGGGATAGTGGTTGTCACAGGTTCCATTGAAGTTCTAGTTATTGGCGGGCAAGAATTAGCGGTCGATGTGCGTGGTTGTGCTGAAGCATTTGAAGATTTACCCCTAAATGCCAGGTACTTTCTTGGTGATAGTTTTGTAACCAACATGGTTCCAGTCCAAACGTGGGAATTTTACTTCGCAGACGGTACTCCAACCCCAGATGGCTTTATCCAAGTAACAGATTGGAATTCTGCTTGTGGCGCGGGACAAGAACTTTGGACGAACAATATCAACGCAGTGTTTTTGTTCGATACAATAAGTCCAATTGAAAACTTTACATACCGGTTTGCTGAATTTGGTGGAAACATCAATATTAGCATCAATGGAGATTTTCGCAACGCGAATAATTATCTAGACCTTGATGGCGATATCATCGGCGGGGTGACATTCAATGTTGTCTCTGGTGGCGCAGGAAACGATTGCGGAATAGTTGAATGCAATGGCATCATTAATACGTTTATGTTGGGCGGCCAAGAACACACCTTTGATTGTTTTGAGTGGGACTGGGTACAATTGAACGATTGCGAACCTTCATTTGAAAACCTCACTCTTGGAACTATGTATTTGAATGGTGATTCGTTTACGACTGGCGCATACACCCATTACGTCAAACATTTCACGTGGTCAGATGGAACAAACACAACAAAAGGCAATGTGACTGTTGAAGGTGGTGGCATGGCTTGCAGTACTGGCAAAGAACTTCATTACAACAATGCAACCACGCACATCGAACGCACAGATGGAAATTTGATGAATAACATGTCATTCAAATTTGGCGAGTGGGGCGGAAACTTAAACATGGAAATCAATGGCGACTTCAATAATTTTGAAAATATGCTAGACATTGACGGCGTAATAATTGGAGGCGTGCTTGTCACAGTCGATTGGGGTGGCGGTGGCAACGATTGTGGCCAAGTTACTCTCACCGGTGACATAAGTTATATTCGAATGGGCGGACAAGAATATTGGATTGACTGTTTTACAGCAGATGTAGTAGTACCTTCCATTCCTGGCGATATTAACGGCGACGGAGTTGTCAATGTTGAAGATATTCTCCTCCTTATAGGTGCTTGGGGGTTGAATGATCCAGATGCAGATATCAATGGCGATGGAATTGTGAATGTCGTTGACCTTCTCATCCTGATCGGTAATTGGTCACCATAATTCAATGAAACCAAAGGGGCATGGCTTTAAAGCCGTGCCCCTTTTTTATTTGCAAAAACAAATGACATCTGCAAGTTTCGGTTGTATACTTGCTCATTGCTCTTTGAAAACTTAGGGGCCGACCTGGTTTCGACCGGACAGGGAAGGCAATACGACACATCGTTCTCGACGCCTGATACAGCGCGGTGTGCAAAACTCGGGCTGGTTCCAAAGTGCTTGCAAGCCGCGGAGGAATGAGAAACTTAGTTTGCTGTGGTACGCGTCAGTTTGTCAGATGTAGTGACGTAGTACCGAAATTGAACATCTGACTACTTGCGTAGACGTGTATTGTTGACTGTATCGGGACGGGAGTTCGATTCTCCCCGGCTCCATTCCATCTCTTCCGAAAATTGCTGCACATCCGTGCAGCAATTTGCTTTTGGGGAAAACTGAAATATAAATAACTGTTCGCGGAGCAATTTGCTTTGCTACCAATCGGCGATGACCTGCAGAATATCGCCCACCCCTACCAGCCCGTCCCCATCAAGATCTTCAAGGCACGTGTTACATGCACCCCATGCGCCAATCACTGCAAGCAAATCGGTTATGTCGACCACGCCGCTCCCATCGACATCGCCCAGCGCAACCACCGTCACGCTATGCTCTAGTTGCGCAACACCTTGCTGAAACCCTTTTTTGCCAGAGTGGGACTGGTGCGTCGACATGATCGTGCACCGCCACCTGCCGGCGGGCATCCGCAAGACCTCGATGCCTTCGTCGATAATCGGAAAGATGTACGCGTTGACTGCAATGTCAAAAATGGGTTCCGAAGGGTCGCTGGGTCCACCAATATTTCCTAGCCGTTTCACGGTGGTGAACACCGAACCAAGTCCACTTGCATAGAGCGACCAGTCAATACGGATACGACGATCTATCTCTGAATCTACATCAACGGTCGCCAAGTAGTCATGCCTACTAAAGGCATCTGTACCATTGCCGTCATACGCATAGCCGCCACCATCGACAAATGCGGCGAGTCCTGTTTCGGTAATCGCAATCTGCCCTGCGGTAAACGCATGGGTTGACGATATGCCATCGTCACAAGTTGCTTCGTCTTGAAAGACGGCAAGGATCTCTTCCAACCCAAGCACCTGTGAATTGGATATTTGACAAGTCGGTGTGCCCCACGGTCCCGTTATCGTAAAGACATAGGTGCTACCACCGGCGTTTGTCGGCATAAAGGGCGCAGCAATCGCAATAGTCGCAACATGAAACAATGTTGGAAGTACAAGGAGCATGTTTTCATTCTATACACGGAAGGGCAACATGCAACTTCTTTATTGCAACACGCCCCCTGAAGCATAGAAAAACGAACAACGCTACGAAAGTAGCTCGTATTGGTGCCTGTACCAGTCGCTCTGGAAGACAAGGTTCGGGTCGTACTTCGCCTTCTGTTCAAAGAACGCCAGCATCTGCGGGTAGCACGCAAGCACTTGGTCTTTTCGTGCCCACTTGTGATACGTCAAATAGTAACTGCCACCAAGATCAATCGACGCGTCGATCAGCGCCCTAAACGTGTCTGCCGCAGCTAACTTGCCCAACCCTGAATTCGTCACGAGCAAGTTAAAAATAACACACGCATAGTTTTCTTTTGCCCAGGGCAAAAACGTTTCATCATCTTTCTCAATCATACGGATGGTTCCGTAGATGTTCGGAATCCCGCTCGCTCGCAAAATGTCGGCGGCTTTTGCCATGAACTGCGGTAGTCTTTCGCGTGGCACATACAACTCACTCAACATCAAACTTACCGGTGAATCGAATTCTATCTTCGCGTTGATAAAATCTCGATATCCTTTGTTGTAGGTGCTTAATTGACTCGTGTCAGACCAATAGAGTTGTCCATGCGTTGATTGAAAGAATTCGGTGTACGCATCAAACCCTTTCCTTCGGTCCGTACACGCCAAATATAATAAGTTCAGCCATGTGTCCGTGCTGAGTTGTTCCCTTTCAACTGGAACCGCATCCGTATCGCTTTCCTGTGCGTACCAAGTACAAATACCCTTCTTCATAAATGACGGCGATTGCTCATCGATGTCATATTGAAAATCGCCGTATCGACATCCTTCTGCTGTTGCTTTCTCAAGTAGCGGGACAACCTCTGCAATGTCCACGACTTGCACCACCCGACGCAGTTTCTCCCGACGCATGAGGCGCAGCCCCACGGAATAGATGACACCGAACAACCCATACCCACCAATTGCAAGATTGAATAATTCGGGGTTTTGCGTTCGGCTACAAAAGACCAACTCGCCAGCTGCGTTGACAAGTTCAAAAAACTCGATATCGTCGACAATCGGTTTCATGCCAAGACCCCTGCCATGCGCGTTTGCACTAAGCGTTCCACCTAAACAAATTTCATCGGAACCACCTTGCTTTTGCCGAATCACCCACGGGTTTGTTTCGCCTTGCTGCCATGTTCGCAACACTTCCATCAGTTCGGGCCAGCGGATACCCGCTTCCACTTTCACAAGACCGTTGTTTGGATCAAGACCGATTACCTTATTCAAAGAGGTTGTATCAATCAACATCGAATCTGTTGCGAATTGTTGCGTGCCAAGTGCATGCCTGCCACCTGAAATAGAAACGTTCATGTTTTTCAAAACTGCATCTCGCACATTATTTTGCAACGCTTCAACCGTTTCTGGTTTTTGTATTTCACGAACCCATGTCTCGTTCATCGCAGCATGTGCGTCATTGACGAGGATTCCGTTGGCGTGCTCAACAACACGATCTCCTCGCATGCGACCAGCACAACCACTTGCAACAAACCATGGCAATTGTGATGCGATGGCAACCGCACTTGAAGATTTCAAAAATTCACGACGTTCCATCACTGAATCGTACCTACTTCATCAACAGCATGTTGTCTCGCTTGTGTATCCTATCGCTATGAATTACATATTTACGACATTGGTTGGAATCGCAGTATTCGCCAACTCAACAACTGCTTTCTGCGCTACAAGAGTCACAATAGCTAGCAATCGCGGGGAAGTCGCGTTACATATTCCAGATGCGTACGACAAAAATAAGCCACTTCCACTTCTTGTTGCGTTGCATGGATACACTTCAAACAGCGATGTCATAGAACGGTATTGGGGTTTTACAAAATTTGTCGACGAAAAACAATTTTTGTTATGCATTCCTAACGGAACGAAAAATTCTCAAGGCAAACAGTTTTGGAACGCCACGGAAGCGTGCTGTGATTTAGAAAAAGTTGGAGTCGATGATTCTGGCTATTTGCTGTCACTTGTTGAACAAATTGAATCGCAATATTCGGTTGATCCACAAAGCATACATTTTTATGGGCACTCCAACGGAGGATTTATGTCTTTTAGAATGGCTTGTGAACATGCGAACAAAATTGCATCCATTGCAAGTTTGGCGGGCTCAATGTTTATTGAAGCGAGTGAGCACACGCCAAGTGAACCGGTGAATGTATTACAAATCCACGGCACTGAAGACAAAACAATCAAATTTGATGGAGGGTGTTGGGATTACGGGTGTTACCCAAGTGCTCGCAAAAGTGTTGAGATGTGGGCGAAGTTTAACAAGTGCAACATGGTTCCGATTCAATCTGGAACGGCGGATTTTGTCAGGAATGTTGTCGATGATGACACGACCGAGTTACGCTATGAACCAACCGGTGCTGAAACAAACACCGCAATCGCTGAGCTTTGGACAATCCACGGTGCTGGACATATTCCTATATTCAATGCGACGTTTGGGCCGAGAGTCATTGATTGGTTGTTGAGTCACCGAAAGGTGGAGCAATCTAAAAAAGAAGTTACCACGAACCAATAACTGTTAACACATCACTGACGCCGACAAGACCATCGCCGTCAAGATCTTCAGCACATCCAGAACAACTTCCCCACGCGCCGATGACTGCAAGAATGTCTGCGGTATTGACGACGCCGTTCCCGTCAACATCACCGTCGCTAACGACATTGACACTAAACTCCAAGTTCGTATCACCGAATTCAAATCCAGCAGTCGTACTTTGACACTGTTGTGCGGTATATGCATACAGTTTCCAGCGACCAATAGGCAGTGTGAGTACCCACGCACCATCAAGCGTCATGGGATTGATATACGAATTTAATTCTTCAGCAATTGTTGATGGCGAAGGTGCACCCCCTCCACCCACATTTCCAATACGCTGCAACTTGACGTACACAGTGCTCAGTCCACTCGCTTGCATCGCCATGTCAATTTTTACGCGACGAACAATCGTCGAATCAAATTCAATACGTCCATAATAATCATGTTTACTAAAAGCACTCGCGCCACCGTCTGCATTCGCTTCGCCCGTACCTGTCGCCCACGCTTCAATGCCTGTTGTGGTCATCTGAATGTATGCATCGATGTTGGCCGTTGCAATTCCATCAGCTGTTATGCACGAAGTACTGTAAGTAATACCAGCAAGTAATTGTTTCAAACTCAGTGACACAGAGTTTACTTGTTCACACGCTGCGCTATTTCCGCCATCAACTTGTGAAAGAATATATGTACTGCCATTACCAGTAACCGAGGTGAATGGTAATGAAGGTGAGGTACCCAAAGCAAATGCGAACGAAGCGCACGCAACGCATGGTACGCATGCAATACAAACCACCAACCATCTTCGTATTTCCCTTACTGCCATAGGTTTATTCTAGCCCACAAACAGCGATAGGCAAGTAAAAAAGTAACCTCTTCAAACTTCCAGAAACCACCCCAAACAACCAGTAACGCCGTACATGCCTCGTTCTAGGGCTACAAAACCGAATATTGCAAACAAATTTTTTACAAGTCTTGGAATTGATTTGTTTACAATCACACCATGTGCGGACGATTTGCAAATCAACAAGAGAGTGCTGCGGCATGGGACGAGTACTTCGATGTTCCAATGCCAATCAGCGTACGGGAAGAAATT